>NZ_JAUORY010000002.1:0-441487 GCF_030548145.1 Aliiglaciecola sp. 2_MG-2023 | reverse complement strand
TCGCCTAGAAAACTTTTTCTCTGCTTAGTGAGTCCGTTAGGTCTCTCTCAAGCGGGAGGCGTATTCTACACTTCCGGTATTTGATGTCAACAATTTATTTTATAAATTATTTAATCTTTTTTCTCGCTTTCTTCAGCTTCTCTTAAGGTTGGTTTGACAAACTTAAGATGTCCTGCAAAAGCTGGGCGCATTGTAGAGATTTATAACTTTAGGTCAACCCTAATACCGAAAAAAAAGTGAAATTAATTTAATATTGTCGAAATCAGTTTATTTAACGAACAATTACCGAATAAAGTATTATTTATAACAAATTGTTGTTACTTTTAAACTCTTAACGATTTTTGTTGTCTTACTATAGATTAGTAGGTCTAAGTAGGTGTTTATTATGAAAAAAATTACCCCGATCGTGTTAGCTTTGGGCGTTTTAAGTACTCACGCATTTGCAATACCAGCAAATGGCGTTAGTGACAATAATAGTCGCTTGACCGCTGACTTTGTTAAAAAGCAAGTTGACCAGTCGATGTCCATCGGCCGCGCAATAAAAAGTATTATCGGAAATTACCCTAGAGAAGCAATCGGAGTAGTAAGCACTGCCCTAGACTTGTACCCAGAAAAGTATAAAGAAATTATCCACGCAGCTATTTCTGCCGAACCAGCACTAACAGGTGAAGTTGTTTCTTTGGCGATTGAAAAAGGTATTAGTAGTTGCTCTAGTATTGTAGAGACAGCAATTAATGCAGAACCTAGTTATGTCGACTTTATAGTTCGCGCAGCAGCCTTTTCAACACCTGAAGAAATGGACGAAATTGTACGCATTGCCGTGGAGACAGAACCAGATTCCGCAGACAACATCGTGCAAACTTTATCTCGCTCACATCCAAATGAAATGGTAGAAATTATCAAAACTGCAGTTTCAGCAATGCCGTTTGTTGGTGAATATGTAGTAGATGCATTATTAGCAACCTTCCCAGATGAAGCTGAGCAGGTAGTTACTACCGCTTTACGCGAATCATCAAAGGAGCAAGAAAGTGTAAGAAGAATTTTGGTGACCGCTATTAATGCGGGGGTGCCACCTGAAGAGTTATTTAAGTATGCAAAAAATGCCGGTGCAACAGATGAACAGTTAGCGTTCATAAAAAACCAATAAGTTTCGACCTGGCAGTTTATTCTAATTATTATTTAGATAAATAGCAGATACAAAAAAGCCGAGCATTAGCTCGGCTTTTTTAATTGGTTTGGAGTTATTACTCCTCAGTTACTACTTCAGCTTCTTCAACTTCTTCAATAACTGGACGGTCAACTAGTTCAACGAAAGCCATTGGCGCGTTATCACCAGAACGGAAACCACATTTTAAAATGCGAAGATATCCGCCTGGACGAGCTTCATAGCGCGGACCAAGTTCATTAAACAATTTACCAACAACTTCTTTATCACCAGTACGTGCCATCGCCAAACGACGATTAGCTACACTGTCTTGCTTAGCAAGTGTGATAAGAGGTTCGATTACGCGACGCAGTTCTTTAGCTTTTGGCAACGTAGTTTTAATAACTTCGTGCTTAACTAATGAGCCAGCCATGTTTTTAAACATTGCTTGACGATGACTGCTGTTACGATTTAACTGACGACCACTGTTACGATGGCGCATAGCTCTATCCTTCTTTACAAATCAGTTTATCTTGCGACCTGATTAATCTTTTTCTGCGATACTCTCTGGAGGCCAATTTTCTAGGCGCATACCCAAAGAAAGACCACGAGATGCCAACACGTCTTTAATCTCAGTAAGAGATTTCTTACCTAAGTTAGGCGTTTTTAACAGCTCAACTTCAGTGCGTTGCACCAGGTCACCAATGTACTGGATAGCTTCAGCTTTCAAACAGTTAGCTGAACGTACAGTAAGCTCTAAATCATCAACTGGACGAAGAAGAATAGGATCAAATTCCGGCTTCTCTTCTTTAGCAACAGGCTCTGAAATATCACGAAGTTCAACGAATGCGTCTAATTGCTCAGCTAAAATTGTAGCTGAACGACGAATCGCTTCTTCCGGATCCAAAGTTCCATTGGTTTCCATATCAATAATTAATTTGTCTAAATCTGTGCGTTGTTCAACACGAGCAGATTCAACGTTATAAGCTATACGCTCTACTGGACTATAAGAAGCATCAACTAACAAACGACCGATAGGTCGATCATCTTCTTCAGAGGAACGGCGAGTTGACGCAGGAACATATCCACGACCCATTTCAACTTTGATACGCATGCTTAACTCGGCATCGCCAGTAAGCGTACAAATCAAATGGTCAGGATTAAAGATCTCTACATCTCCATCATGCTGAATATCACCAGCAGTAACAGGGCCTGCACCAGACTTGACTAAAGTAAGAGTAGCTTCAGTTTTGCCTTCGATTTTAACAGCCAAACCTTTAAGGTTAAGCAAAATCTCGATGACATCTTCTTGTACACCCTCTTTAGTGCTGTACTCATGTAATACACCATCGATTTCAACTTCTGTCACGGCGCAACCAGGCATCGATGACAAAAGGATGCGACGAAGCGCGTTACCAAGAGTATGACCAAAACCACGCTCTAATGGCTCAAGTGTCACTTTAGCGCGTGTTGGTGATAAGTTTTCTATTTCCACTAACCTTGGTTTTAGGAATTCAGTTACAGAACCCGGCATTGTTTCCTCTCTTGATTATGCTTTACTTAGAGTAAAGTTCGACGATCAACTGTTCGTTAATTTCAGCAGACAAATCAGTTCTTTCAGGAACACGTTTGAAAACGCCTTCCATCTTCTTGCTGTCTACTTCAATCCAAGTTGGTTTCTCACGTTGGTCCGCCAACTCTAAAGCAGCAACGATACGCGCTTGCTTTTTAGATTTCTCACGAACGGAAACAACGTCTTCAGCAGAAACATTATAAGAAGGTATATTAACAACCTTACCGTTAACCATAATAGCTTTATGGCTTACTAGCTGACGAGCTTCAGCACGTGTACTAGCAAAACCCATACGGTAAACAACATTGTCAAGACGCTGTTCTAAAAGCTGTAGCAAGTTTTCACCTGTGTTGCCTTTTAAACGCGCTGCTTCTTTATAATAGTTACGGAACTGCTTTTCCAATACGCCATACATACGACGTACTTTTTGCTTTTCACGTAGCTGCACACCGTAATCAGACAAACGGCCACGACGGGCTCCATGCTGACCTGGGGCAGTATCTATCTTACATTTCGAGTCAATTGCTCGAACGCCACTTTTAAGGAACAAATCTGTTCCTTCGCGACGACTAAGTTTGAGTTTTGGACCCAAATATCTAGCCATGATCTTTCTCCAACTGTCCGTCGATTAAACGCGACGTTTTTTCGGTGGACGACAACCGTTGTGAGGAATAGGTGTCACATCGGTAATATTAGTGATTTTATAACCAGTTGCATTCAAAGCACGGATTGCAGATTCACGACCTGGACCTGGACCTTTTACGAATACTTCTAAGTTTTTCAAACCGTAATCCTGAGCAGCAATACCTGCGCGCTCAGCAGCAACCTGTGCAGCAAAAGGGGTAGATTTACGTGAACCACGGAAACCTGAACCACCTGACGTTGCCCAAGACAAGGCGTTACCTTGACGGTCAGTAATTGTCACTATTGTGTTGTTGAAAGACGCATGGATATGAGCCATACCGTCTGCAACTTGACGTTTTGCGCGCTTACGCGTGCTTTTTGTAGGTGCTTTAGCCATAACTAACCTCGCTTACTTTTTAATTGGCTTACGAGGACCTTTACGGGTACGCGCATTTGTTTTAGTGCGTTGACCACGTAGAGGTAAGCTACGACGGTGGCGTATACCACGGAAGCAACCTAGGTCCATCAAACGTTTGATGTTCATTGACACTTCACGGCGAAGATCACCTTCTACCATGAATTTCGCGACTTCGTCACGAAGCTTGTCAATCGTTGTTTCATCAAGATCTTTAATCTTGGTTGACTCTGTAACACCAGCAGCTTCACAAATGCTTTTCGCACGTGTCGCGCCTACGCCATAGATTGATTGGATAGCAATCACAGCGTGCTTGTGTTCAGGGATGTTAATGCCAGCGATACGGGCCATTAACAGCACTCCTCTTAAATTATTGTCATCAGCCTAAAAAGCCCGATAGGATACTTACCCGATGACCAAATTGCAAATTAAGCTTGGGTGAGTCGGTAGTATGACCGATTTCACCCAAATACCACATTTCGATTAACCTTGCCTTTGCTTATGCTTAGGGTCAGAACTACAAATTATACGTACCACGCCATTGCGTTTTACGACTTTGCAGCTACGGCAAATCTTTTTAACGGATGCACGAACTTTCATATCACCACTCCGTAAACGCTTATCTTAACGACCGTAGCCTTTAAGATTCGCTTTCTTAAGAACAGATTCATATTGATGTGACATCAAATGAGTCTGCACCTGCGCCATGAAATCCATGATTACCACCACGATAATAAGTAGTGATGTACCGCCAAAATAGAACTGAACGTTCCAAGCGATCAACATGAATTCAGGCACCAAACAAATAAAGGTTATGTAAAGTGCGCCTGCCAAAGTAAGGCGTGTCATTACTTTATCGATGTAACGAGACGTTTGCTCACCAGGACGAATACCAGGTACAAAAGCACCAGACTTTTTCAAGTTATCTGCTGTCTCACGTGGGTTAAATACCAACGCAGTATAGAAGAAACAGAAGAAGATAATCGCCGCAGCGTATAACATTACGTACAAAGGCTGCCCAGGGGACAACATCAAAGCCACATCCTGTAGCCAGGAGAATGACTCATTTTGACCGAACCAACTTGCGATAGTTCCAGGGAACAAAATAATACTAGATGCAAAGATAGGAGGAATAACACCGGCCATATTTACCTTAAGAGGTAAATGCGTACTTTGTGCTGCAAAAACCTTACGGCCTTGCTGTTTCTTCGCATAGTTAACAACAATACGTCGTTGACCACGTTCAACAAACACTACAAAGTAAGTGATGGCTACAATGATTACACCAATCAACAATAACAATAGTACATTCAGGTCACCTTGTCTGGCTTGCTCCGCAGTCTGACCAATCGCTGTAGGCAGACCGGCAACAATACCAGAAAAGATCAAAATGGAGATACCGTTACCGATACCTCTTTCGGTAATTTGCTCACCTAACCACATCAAAAACATGGTACCAGTAACCAAACTCACTACCGCTGTAAAGTAAAAACCGAAACCAGGGGCAATCACCAAACCTGAAATCAAGTTAGGTAAATTAGTCGCTATTCCAATTGCTTGGAAAGTTGCCAACACCAACGTAAAGTAACGTGTGTACTGACTTATTTTACGACGTCCGGCTTCGCCTTCTTTTTTCAACTCAATCATCGGCGGATGCACAACTGTAAGCAACTGCATGATAATTGAAGCCGAAATATATGGCATAATACCTAGGGCAAGAACCGATGCGCGCTCAAGTGCACCACCTGAAAACATATTAAACATTTCCACGATAGTGCCCTTTTGCTGCTCAAATAACTGAGCTAACACATTGGCATCAATACCAGGAATAGGTACATATGAACCGAGTCTAAATACAATGATCGCACCTAGTACGAACAATAGTCTTGATTTAAGCTCGCTCAAGCCGCCTTTAGCGCTTGAGTCCTGTCCTGGTTTTGCCATCTAGCTTATTCCTCTACTTTACCGCCAGCTGCTTGAATTGCTTCAAGTGCGCCTTTAGATACCTTTAAACCTTTTACAGTAACTGCACGAGAGATTTCGCCACTTTTCATAACTTTGACGTTTAGCATTTCTTTTTTGATAAGACCTGCTGCTTTCAAAGTTACTAGTGAAACCTCATCACCTTCTACTTTAGCAATTTCACTCAATGTAACTTGGTCAGAAACAAAGGATACACGAGAAGTGAAACCGAACTTAGGTAGACGGCGCTGGATTGGCATTTGTCCGCCTTCAAAACCAGGCTTAACAGAACCGCCAGAGCGACTCTTTTGACCTTTGTGACCGCGGCCACCAGTTTTTCCAAGACCTGAACCGATACCGCGACCTACGCGCTTACCAGAATTTTTAGCTCCAGGTGCAGGAGCAATAGTATTTAATTTCATCTCTTACTCCTCCACTAATTCGACCATGTAATATACACGGTTGATCATGCCACGAACGGCTGGGGTGTCTTCCAACTCACGAACATGCCCGATGCGACGCAAACCTAAACCAGTCAATGTAGCTCTGTGCTTAGGTAGACGACCAATAGAGCTTTTAGTTTGCTTTACTTTAATCATCTTAGCCATGTTCAATTACCCCAAAATTTCGTCAACAGGCAATCCACGTTTTGCAGCAATCCCTTCAGGAGAGTTCATCTCTACTAAAGCATTGATTGTTGCACGAACAACGTTGATTGGGTTTGTTGAGCCGTAGCATTTTGAAAGTACGTTTTGTACACCTGCAACTTCAAGAACTGCACGCATTGCACCACCGGCAATAATACCAGTACCTTCTGATGCTGGTTGCATGTAAACCTTGGAGCCTGAGTGACGTCCTTTAATTGGATGCTGTAGCGTGTTGCCGTTAAGGTCTACGTTCACAAGATTGCGACGTGCCTTTTCCATAGCTTTTTGGATTGCAGCAGGTACTTCACGTGCCTTACCGTAACCAAAACCAACACGACCATTTCCGTCACCAACTACTGTCAAAGCAGTAAAGCTAAAGATACGACCACCTTTAACTACTTTTGATACACGGTTTACAGCGATCAGCTTTTCTAACAGGTCACCCTGTTGTTGAACTTCTACTTTAGCCATAATTAACTCCTAGAACTGAAGGCCTGCTTCACGTGCAGCGTCAGCTAATGCTTTAACTCGACCGTGATATTTGAAACCACTACGGTCAAAAGCAATTTCTTTGATGCCTTTTTCAATAGCGCGTTCTGCAATCGCTTTGCCTACTGCTGCAGCAGCTTCAGAATTACCCGTAGATTTAAGGGAATTACGAAGTTCTGTTTCAACAGTAGAAGCCGCCGCTAACACTTCTGAACCACTAGGCGCGATTAACTGCGCGTATATGTGGCGAGGTGTGCGGTTAATAACCAAGCGATGCGCGGCCAGTTCACTAATTTTTTTGCGGGCGCGGGTAGCGCGACGCAAGCGAGCTGATTTCTTATCCATCGTATCACCTACCTACTTTTTCTTAGCTTCTTTACGACGCACAACTTCATCAGCATAACGAACACCCTTACCTTTATAAGGCTCTGGTGGACGATAAGCGCGGATGTTAGCTGCAACCTGACCTACCACTTGCTTATCAGCGCCTTTGACGACGATTTCAGTTTGGGTAGGAGTTTCAATCGAAATACCAGCAGGCATTTCATAAACTACTGGGTGAGAGAAGCCCAACGTTAGGTTAAGTTTGCTACCTTGTGCTTGAGCACGGTAACCAACACCTGTTAGTTGTAATTTCTTTTCGAACCCTTCAGATACACCATGTACCATTGCATTCAATAAAGAGCGAGCTGTACCAGCTTGAGCCCAATTGTTAGCGAAACCTTCACGAGGAAGTGCTTTCAATTGATTCTCTTCTTGTACGACTTCAACTGCGTCGTTGAATGAACGATTTAGAGTACCGTTTTTTCCTTTAACTGTGACATCTTGACCAGCGATAGTTACTTCTACACCAGATTTGATATCGACAGGAGCTTTTGCTATACGTGACATATTCTATCTCCCGTTACGCTACATAACCGATGATCTCACCGCCCATGCCAGCTTTACGAGCTGCACGGTCAGTCATCACACCTTTTGAGGTAGACACGATAGCTATTCCCAAACCACCCATCACTTTAGGAAGCTCATCTTTTTTCTTATAGATGCGCAGACCAGGACGACTGACTCGTTCAATGCTCTCAATTACTTTTTTGCCTTCGAAGTATTTAAGTGCTACTTCAATTACAGGCTTAACGTCACCAGACACAGCGAAGTCAGAGATATAACCTTCATCTTTTAAAACTTTAGCGATTGAAACGCGAAGTTTAGAAGAAGGCATAGCAACTGTTACTTTGCTTGCCAATTGGCCGTTACGAATGCGGGTAAACATATCCGCGATAGGATCTTGCATGCTCATATTGGCTACTCCTTACCAGCTGGCTTTTTTAAGGCCAGGGACTTCACCGCGCATTGCTGCTTCACGCAACTTTATACGGCTAAGACCAAATTTGCGTAGGAACCCATGTGGACGTCCAGTTACACGGCAGCGGTTTTGCTTGCGTGATAGACTAGAGTCACGTGGAAGTTGTTGTAGCTTAAGAACAGCATCCCAACGTTCTTCATCAGTAACGTTAACATCGCTGATAATCGCTTTTAGCTCAGCACGTTTAGTACCGTACTTTGCTGCTAGCTTGGCGCGTTTTACTTCGCGCGCTTTCATTGATTCTTTTGCCATAACCCTACACCTTATTTTCTAAACGGGAAGTTAAAAGCGGTTAAAAGCGCTTTTGCTTCATCGTCTGAGTTTGCGCTAGTAGTGATAGTAATATCCATACCGCGAATCTTATCAACTTTATCAAAGTCGATCTCAGGGAAGATAATTTGCTCACGTACACCCATGCTATAGTTACCACGGCCGTCGAATGATTTTGCATTCAAGCCACGGAAGTCACGGATACGAGGAATTGCGATTGAAATCAAACGTTCCAAGAATTCCCACATACGCTCACCACGTAAGGTTACTTTACAGCCAATCGGATAACCTTCACGGATTTTAAAACCCGCTACAGACTTACGAGCAACAGTAACAATTGGTTTTTGTCCAGCAATCGCAGCCATATCAGCCTGCGCGTTTTCCAAAACTTTCTTGTCCGCTATCGCTTCACCTAAACCCATGTTTAAGGTGATTTTTTCGATCCGAGGGACTTGCATGACGCTTTTGTAGTTGAACTGCTTCGCAAGTTCGCCCACTACTGTTTCTTTATAGAAATCATGCAGTTTCGCCATCGTACTCTCCAATTAATTAAACTAGTTCGCCGTTAGATTTGAAGAAACGAACTTTCTTCTCATCTTCGAAACGGAAACCAACGCGATCTGCTTTACCCGTCGCTGGGTTAACAACCGCTACATTTGATACGTGAATTGCTGCTTCCTTTTCAATGATGCCGCCAGGGACATTCATTTGAGGATTAGGCTTCTGGTGTTTCTTCACCAAATTCACACCTTCTATTATTAGCTTGTCATCAGACGCTAGTACTTTAAGGACTTTGCCTTGTTTTCCTTTGTCTTTGCCTGCTAATACGACTACTTCATCATCACGACGAATTTTTCTAGCCATTATCGTGACTCCTTATAGTACCTCTGGGGCCAATGAAATGATCTTCATGAATGAATCTCCACGAAGCTCACGAGTGACCGGGCCAAAGATACGCGTACCAATAGGTTGCTTGTTTGCGTTAAGCAAAACAGCTGCGTTATTATCAAAACGGATAGTAGAACCATCAGCTCGACGAACGCCTTTCCTAGTACGCACCACCACTGCATTCAGAACGTCACCTTTTTTTACTTTGCCACGAGGAATTGCTTCCTTGACAGTAACTTTGATGATGTCACCGATATGTGCATAACGGCGATGCGAGCCACCAAGAACCTTAATACACTGAACCCTGCGAGCGCCGGAGTTGTCGGCAACATCCAGGTTAGTTTGCATTTGGATCATGTTAGTGCTCCGCTGTTTAAATTAAGACCCTCACGGGTCGTTTAAGCTACAAAAATTCTAACAAACTAAAAGTTTAATGCTTTTTCGCTTGCTGAAAATTCATACATACCCCTATAAAAAGGGCGCGAAACTATAACAGAAAATAAAGCTGTGTGATAGCGCAATTTCAAAATAATTGTAGAATAAGTGGTAATCAGTAAATATAGATTTACAAAGGAAGGTTTAACGGCTGTGGGAAAATAACTTGTTGGATAAAAAAATCGGCTCTAAGGAGCCGATTTTTACTGAATCAATTGATTAATATAGAAGTGAAATCTTATATCCTGTTGGAGAATCTAACGACTCTTCAATAGTAATTATATAATTTGCTTCTTCATTTAAACCTAGTAGTTCAGTTCTATCCAATAAGATTTGGGTATCTTCATTGTCATCGAATACCGCTACCAATTCATAGAAATCACTTGGCAATGTAACCGATTTAGATTCACCAAAGTCGATACTTGATATTAGGTACTCAGCAGATTCAATGGTTTCGTCTTTACGTACAAAATATAAGTCAACGTCGATGAAATCAGAAACTAAGTTAGCGGCTACCACTTCTTTATCGTAAACCTGAGGTTGATCACTCTCATCGAAAGATAGTGAAGTTAGCTTATCGTTAGCATCTTGATAGATGATGATAGCCTTACTTTCACCTTGGTTTAACGTTACTAAGCGATTGTTAAAGTTAATAGTACCGTCAGTTGTTAGCTCAGCAGATAAACGATAATCACCGAATTCGATATCATTAAAGTCAGTTTTTTCATTTGCATTTACTTGCAAAGGATCAGTTACTTCATTTCCTTCTAAGGTAAATTCAACGGCGCCATTGTCTAGACTGTTGTAAAGACGGTATTGAGCGCTCGCATTAACATCATCAAGGTTCGACACTGTTGAAGAGTTAAGCACTAAATCAATTTCGATATCATCTTGAATCGCACCACTGCTGCTGCGAATGACTAGAACATACTCAGTAGCAAATTGGAATGAAACTGTATTAGACTCAAAAATGACGTCAGTTGAACCAGGTTCAGTTAGGTAAATAGTATAGCTACCTTCGTCGAAGTTTTCGTCATCGTCATCAGGAGCCCAGTAAACCATCTCATCCAAGCTTTCGTAATTTATGGTAGATAACAAGTTAGCTTCACTAAACGGAGAACCTGAATCACTCATATACAAATCGTAGCTGCTTTGGTCAGAAACAACCGAAATAGCAAATAATCTAAAATGGTCATCAAGCTCTTCGCGCTCAAAGCGATATTCATTGAACGTTGGGTCGGTGAAATCACCGGTTAGCATTACCAACGTTTTCTGACCATTTGGTAAATCAATATCGCGAGTCTCAAGAATCACTTCTTGGTCATCTGAATCTGTCCGATAAAACTCAATTTCAGTAAATCCCGTATCGGTCTGGATCATACTAGTGACATCACCGTAAGACGCAGATGCTAGAACTTGCGTTTCTTCAGTGCCGCGCATAGTGGTTAAAGCACTATTTGTGGAACCATTGTAAAATTGAATATAACCAGAAGAACTGAATTCAGTATCATTGTCATCTGAGCTACTGCAGGCTGTTAACCCTGTGGCCAATAACACACCCATCAGGGCAAAACTAACTTTACTTCGCATTAAAACACTTTCCTTAAAAACAAGCGCAAAACCTAATTGCAGGGATTCTATAACGAAGTTACGATTCATACACTAAATAAAAGTTCAAATCTTTAGATAATCTTTTCAAAAAACTCGTAAACTCCAATAGAAAACAATGGGCAGTGACTTTAAGTATGCCAATAAAAAATGACAACTACCTAATTCAACCGCCCCTACTGAAAATGAAAACTGTTAATTACCGCCCACCATTTCGCTAGTAGTTTATATCCAAATCAGATTAAGTGAGATGGAAATATCCGCCTATGATAACCAAACCACCTTTTCTTTGTAAGGTGCATTAATCACATCTTTGTATTTTTTCTCTAAAACAT
This sequence comes from Aliiglaciecola sp. 2_MG-2023, assembly GCF_030548145.1. Taxonomy (NCBI): domain Bacteria; kingdom Pseudomonadati; phylum Pseudomonadota; class Gammaproteobacteria; order Alteromonadales; family Alteromonadaceae; genus Aliiglaciecola; species Aliiglaciecola sp. 2_MG-2023. The sequence continues at coordinate 429,734 of NZ_JAUORY010000002.1, read as the reverse complement.
GCCGTTTTATTTTCAAAGTTGGCGTTAATAAGTCGTTTTCAATCGTCCAATCATCTTCAACAACTACTAATCTATCTAAAACTTGATGACTTTCTAAGTTGGCGTTCACTTTATGTACGGTTTCTTCGAGAGACCTAATCACTTGTTCGGCGCTTTGTTTTCTCGCTATTTCGGAAATAATCAACAATGCGATAGGCTGCTTGAGGTCACTGCCCGTTACACAAACCTGTTCGACTATTTCATTTTCCATGATTAACGATTCAATCGGCACCGGCGTTACGTATTTACCCTTGGCGGTTTTAAAAATATCTTTTAAGCGTCCAGTGATACGAATATACCCTTCATTATCTAATTCGCCTTTATCACCGGTTCGCAAATAACCATCTTCAGTAAAGACTTCGGCAGTTTTTTCAGCCTCTAAATAGTACTCCTTCATATTACAGGGGCCTTTAACTTGAATTTCCCCATCCTCAGCAATACGAATATCGACACCTTCATAGGCTTTACCAATACAACCAATTTTGTCTTCACGGAAAGGCACGCTGCTAGTTCCATAAGCACAGTTTTCTGTCATGCCCCAGCCTTCACAGATTTCTATGCCGATGCGGTGAAACCAGTGGATTGTGGCGGGAGGAATTGGTGCAGACCCGCTGGCGCACAGACGGGCGTTATCTAACCCCAAGCCTTTACGAATTTTCTTAGCGACAATACCTCCAATAATAGGTATCCGTAATAAACGCTCAAGTTTCCTCTGGGGCATTTGCGCCAAAACCCCCATTTGAAAACGAGTCCAGAGTCTTGGAACAGATATAAACAATGTAGGTTGGCAGCGCTGAATATCTGTTTTAAACGTGTCCAACGATTCGATGAAAAATATGTGTAGCCCAGAATATAAACTCGCCATCTCGACTAATATTCTCTCAGTAATATGAGCAAGGGGTAGATAACTTAGAATTCTGTCTTGTTCATTGACACTTAATGCAGATAACGACGATTTCGCAGTCCAGCTAACAGATTCATAGGTTTGTACAACACCTTTAGGCGCACCAGTACTTCCTGATGTATAAATAATGGTCATAACATCTTTCATATCGGGTACGGGATATCCCTCGAACTCACCGCCTGCGGTGAAAGTTTCCCAATCGACGTCACACATGTTCCCAGCATATGGAAAAGCAATACTCTTAATACCATCAGGAATTGCAGCAATTTGCTCCGCCGCATGTTCCAACTTACCCACAAAAACGACTGGGCATTTAGCATGATCTAACACGTAGGATATTGTGTCAGGGCCGGCGGTTGGGAAAATCGGTATTGAAATGTGTCCGGCCATCATTATGGCTAAATCAGTGATGAACCATTCGGCGCAATTTTTTGAAATAAGTCCAATATGGCTGCCTTTTGGTAACCCTAAGTTGGTCAAACCTTGCGCCACTTGACGTACTTTTTGATCCACTTGCTGCCAACTATATTCAGTTACTTTGCCATTTTGAGGTTGAGTTAAATATATTTTATTGGGGTGTGATTTTACTTTTTCGTAAAATAATTCTAGAGGCGTTTTAGTGGTCATTTGGATACCTGATTCGTTCCGACTAGGTTAAATTTACTCATTGATTGAATGAATAAACCGTCTAAGTCTTTAAATTAACAAAAAGATAACACTATTAGAACACTGCTTGCGGCTGAATGAACCTTATTTTCGATGAATCAATAATCATTTTTGATGATAGAAAACTATTCAACATATTTTTACTGAAAAATGCAGCGAGTTATTAATGAATTTTAACTTAGTATTAGCGCAGGTAAACAGAGGTTGGGCTGATGGTTTATTCACTGACATTGAAAGCTTGAGGTAAGTGAATAAACCATATTGTAGAATGACTAAACTTGTCTTTGGCGGACTATTTCAAACAAGCAAACCCCAGTTGCAACTGAAACATTCAAACTAGTAACGGTGCCAGCCATTGGCAGTTTGATAAGCTCATCGCAATGTTCTCGAGTTAATCGTCTCATGCCCTTGCCTTCAGCCCCCATGACTAGAGCAATAGGGCCATTAAACGAGCACTCATAAAGGCTCTGTTTTGCTTCGCCTGCAGTGCCAACAATCCATACTCCAGCTTTTTGCAGTTCCCTTAAGGTTCTTGCTAAGTTGGTGACTTGCACTAATGGAATTACGTCAGCAGCTCCGCTGGCAACTTTGCGTACTGTAGGTGTTAATGCCGCTGACTTATCTTTGGGCACCACTAGGGCATGAACGCCAGCTGCCTCTGCAGTACGTAAACAAGCACCTAAATTGTGAGGATCGGTTACTCCGTCAAGGATAAGCAAAAACGGCTTATCATTGCTTTCAACTATCGCCATTAAGTCATTTTCACTGTATTGCTTACCAGGTTTAGCTCGAGCAACGACTCCTTGGTGTTGTTCACCATCCACTTTATCGTCTAAGGTTTTGCGTTGGCAAAATTGCACAGCAATCCCAAAACGTCGAGCTTGATTGATTATGTTGAACAATCGATCATCTTCACGACCTTTGAGCACAAACAACTCTATGAGTCTTTCGGGTTCGCGCTGAACAACTGCTTCTAAAGCGTGAATACCATATAACCACTCTTGCTGAGCCATGCCTATTTATTCCTTTTTGCTGAACGACGTTTAGACTTTGCAGCCTTAGTCGATGATTTATCTGTGGCTCTTCTGCTTGGTTTACCAGCCCCTTTTTTCGCCGCACCTTGTTTGGCCGACTCCTTGGGTTCGCCTTTTGATTGCGTTTTATCGGTCGCCTTTCTAGGCTTGCTTCCGGCAGCTTTGCGAGCTCCGCGGCCCTTAGGTTCATCTAAGATAAAGTCAATTTTTCGTTCATCCAGATTAACCGCTGCCACTTTAACTTTGAGGGGATCACCTAAACGGTAACGTTTACCCATAGCTTCACCAACCAGACATTGTTTCACTTCATCAAAATGATAGTAGTCATTTTCCAATGATGAGATGTGTACCAATCCATCGATATGAAACTCACTCAAGCGCACAAAAAAGCCGAAACCGGTAACAGACGCAATAACGCCTTCAAATACATCGCCTACGTGGTCCAACATGAATTCACATTTTAACCAATCAGCCACGTCTCTTGTCGCATCATCTGCTCGGCGCTCAGTCATTGAACACTGTTCGCCTAGCGCCTCTACCTCTTCTTCGCTGTATGACTTGCCACCGGTTTTACTTTTACGGCTGGCCTGCTTATCAAGAACCGCTTTAATTGCGCGGTGCACCACTAAGTCAGGATAGCGCCGAATTGGCGATGTAAAGTGAGCGTAAGCTTCTAAAGCCAATCCAAAGTGACCAATATTGTCATTGTCATATACCGCTTGCTTCATTGAACGCAACAGCATAGTTTGTATCAACTCTTGATCTGGACGACCTTGTATTTTGCCCACTAAATCGGTGAAATCTTGCGGTTTAGCTTCTTTACCTATGCGATGCTCAATGCCGACTTCTTTCAAATAAGACGTAAAAGAAGTCAATCTGTCTTCATTCGGTTCATCGTGGATTCGATACAATGCTGGCGCTTTATTTTTTTCTAAAAATTGAGCCGCCGACACATTTGCCAAAATCATACATTCTTCAATCAGCTTGTGGGCATCATTGCGCACCACTGGAACAATGTGATCTATTTTCCGTTGTGCATTGAACACAAATTTACTTTCTTGAGTTTCAAACTCAATCGCGCCCCGCTTATTACGTGCTCTTTTCAGCACACGGTACATATCATGCAAATTACGCAAATGGGGAACGTGCTCAACGTAACGTTTATGTAATTCTGGATCGCCGTCTAATATTGCACCCACTTTGGTGTATGTAAGACGAGCCTTAGAATTCATAACGGCTTCATAAAACTGGTAATCTTGCAGCTTTCCGTGCGCACTAATCGTCATTTCACAGACCATGCACAAACGATCAACTTCAGGATTAAGGGAACATAACCCGTTGCTCAATACTTCAGGCAACATAGGAACTACTTGTTCAGGAAAGTAAACTGAATTACCGCGCTGTTGTGCTTCATCATCCAATGCGGTGCCGGTTTTCACATAATAACTGACATCAGCAATAGCAACCCAAAGCTGCCAACCTCCTTCGTCAAGAGGCTCACAAAATACCGCATCATCAAAATCACGCGCGTCTTCACCATCAATAGTAACCAGTGGCAATTGACGCAAATCAATTCGATTTTGCTTTGCTTCTTCAGGAACTTGTTCTTGTAAACTAGCAACTTGTCTACTGACAGCCTTTGGCCATTCATGAGGTATATCAAAAGTGCGCAATGCCATTTCGATTTCCATGCCAGGGGCCATATGCTCGCCAAGCACTTCTAATATCTTGCCAATAGGATTTACGCGTTTGCGGGGACGCTGTATGACTTCCACCACAACAACATTTCCCTGGCGAGCACCATTAACATGCTCAGAAGGGATCATAATTTCATGACCAATACGGCTATCATCAGGGATAACCATGCTTACACCGTGCTCTACAAAGTAACGTCCAACAATTGGTTCGGTGCGTGGCTCGATAATTCTGGCGATTCTAGCTTCTCTGCGTCCACGGTTATCTGTTCCGCTTTCTTTTACTAACACCACATCATCATGAAGTAGCGCTTGCATTTGCGCTTGATGGATAAATAAATCTTTTTCGCCATCATCGCGTTTAAGGAAGCCAAAACCGTCTCGGTGGCCTATTACCCGGCCTTTAATGAGTTCCATTTTATCGGCCACGCCATATTTTTTCTGACGATTGAAGACTATTTGACCTTCGCGCTCCATGGCTCTTAAGCGCCGTTGAACACCTATGCGGCTATCTTCGTCTGAGGCTTTGACTAACTGGCAAATTTCTAAAAATGTAAGGGGAGTTTTTTGCTCTACCATCACCTGCAGCAAATATTCTCTACTTGCTACAGGGTTTTCATATTTGTCTTTTTCACGCAGGAAATGAGGATCGTTTTTTTCTAAATTTTGTTTATTTTTTATATTCATGCTCGGCATTATAGCCATTGATTGTTACGAAACTAAGCTTTTTTTAATAAATTGAAGATAAATTATACTAAGACTAGTTCAATATACTTGAGCGGGAGATGATTTAAAGCGTTTTTCAGAATTAGTGCAAATTTAAAATGCCACAATATATCAATAGTAAAACTTAATTTAGAAACTAAAACTGGAGCGAGTACTCCAGTTTTCCCTGAACAATTTAGGTTTACGTAAATCGCCTGCGCATTGCAAATAAACCAAGTCCTAAAATTCCTATAATTCCAGGTTCTGGAACATCGCTTATATTTAATGTCATCAATGAGCCTGAGCCAAAGGTAGAATCAATACCTGCATCGTCCCAAATTTCATACAAGCTAACCGTCCAAACGCCAGAGGCGTTAGCGGGACCGCCGGCGATAGCAAAATCACCTACAAAATTGTAAAGGCCTGCGGTAGTTCCCCAACCAAAATCAGTGTAGCCTTCAAATTCAATGTCAAAACCCGATTCATGAGCAAGTGAGATGCGAGTTTCAGATCCCCAAGAAGTGCCAAAATGTTCAACATTTAAATCGAAAGAAATGGAATCAAGAGAACCTGTTTGAGATTCATTATAAATAAATGTGTTTGGGGTACCATCTGAGTCTTTTCCGCTTAGATCAATAATACCAGCACTTGCAGTGTGAGCATATGATCCCGCGGTTAATAACAACATTGGAACAAACGCTCGTGTGAATATTTTTTTCATTTTATTTCCCTTTTTAAACAGTCAGTGCCGGAAGTCAATTTCATAAATACTATTGCGCATTTAATGAGCAGCAAAAATCGAGCCTAAAAAATAAATATTATATTTATCAGAGTGATACTTATTAACCTTATTAGATTAAAAATAATTACGTAAAAAAAGTTGACAGAAATAATTTACCCATATTAATAAATCACTATTACAACGAGTCGCAACTTAAACACTGTTAAAATTTATATATTTGATTTTAATATGTGGGCATTTTTAGATTTTGCGATTGCTTTATCAGCCTGGGCACTTGATCTAATATGTCGGGATTCTGCTGAGCCAATATTTATAATTGGCTTCTTTTTATTCACTTTACATTCAACCCAATTTTGTTCTGCCATTGCTTCTAAAGCTTGAATGCATGCACTAAATGTTAGATTTTGCTTAGCTGGGGGCACTTCATTTGCAATTTTGCTTTTTAAGTTAGCCAAAATTATATGAATGTCAGAAGTTTGTTTTAGCAACTGAGTCATAGTTTGGTAATAGCCAATATCAGGAAGAACTTGTTGTCCCCTTTTTAAGCAGGGTACCTGTGTAATTTCACCATTCTCCGAATGTCCCAAAAAAAACGGCTTAGCACCGCGAGTATTAAGCTTAAACTTATTAAAACCTGAAATTTTCATCTGACTAACACGTTCGCTTTTGTCGAACTTACTAATTAATTGACGTGCAGAAGATATATCAAAAGAGCCAAACGTTGCCAAACCCAATTGTTCGGTAGTGAAGCCACCTTGACTAAGCCATTGCCATGCTTTTTCAGGTGATAACTGCAATCCAGCTTCTTTGGCTATGGCAGAACAATTTTGTTGTAAATCTGTAAAACAGCCATTAGCAGCATACCAATATTGAGCAAACTTAATGTGTTGTTGGATATTGTTTCGAGTTTTCTCTTCGTATCTATCTTTTAACCATTGCTGGTCATGTGATTTTTTTTCAATGGCTAAAATCGTATACGCAACTTCTCTTGCGGAACTGTGTGCTAAACTCATACCCGCAGCTAATATTGGGTCAGCAAACCCCGCAGCTTCACCACATACAAACCAGTTATCACCAACTAGTTGCTCTAATAAGTGGGACCAATCCTTTGTAAGACTAACGTCCCCTTCAGGCGTCGCATTTTTTAGTAAACTCGCAATCTCTTTTTGTTCCTGAATTGCAGTTTGATAGAGTTGTTTAGCAGACTTGCCATTTTGTTTCACATATTCAGCTGGGCAAATTAGACCAACAGAGGTACGCGTTTCTCCAAGTGGAATAAACCAGATCCAGCCATAGGGCAAACTTCTAACTTGTACTCGTGTAGCGCCTTTACCAATCTCAACGGCCCAATCGGCGTTAGTCCAATAATTCCATACTGCAATATTTTTTAATTCTTGAGGCGACCAGTTTTCGATACTAAAAGTCTTTCTAAATAACCCTGTAACGCCAGTCGCATCAACATAGTACTTTGCTCTTACAATAGAATCATCAGCTAGTTGTAGCCCCGTTATTTTATCTCCATCCCGGAGTACTTGTTTAACGCCTTGATTTTCATGAACCTCTACACCTTTTTCTTCGCTATGGCGTAATAAAATGTTGTCGTAAATTGCCCTATCAACTTGAAATGCAGTATATTTTCGCTGTCCTTCATATTTTTCGGGCCGTTGATTGTCTTTCCAATCCTCAATTGGATAAAAATCGAAGTCCCATCTTTCGTTATTTCTCCCCCAAGTATAAGAGGCACCTATTTTTATAGGGAACTTGGCTGCCTCTATTTTATCCCAAACCCCCATTTCCTCTAGTATTGGGCCAATTGAAGGTAACTGACTTTCTCCAACATGGTCTCTGGGGAAAATTGCTCTTTCATATATGCTGACAGTGAGATCAGGATTATATTTCTTTAATAGCGACGCAACTGTACTCCCAGCAGGCCCGCCACCGATGATGATAACGTCGAGCATTGATATTCCTTGATTATTTTTTAAACTCGAGTCTATGGGGAAATAGATTGATAAACAAGTTACTGTTTTGAGCTGATGAATATAAAAAACCGCTTAAATCAATTAAGCGGCTTTTATAGACTGATGATTAGCTTACAATTTTTACCTTGACGTTTTGTCATTAAATAAACTGATAAGCATCTCCAAACAGGTTTTCCAACAATAAGCCTTGTTTTTGGAAATCGTCTCGAGCCACACCGGCCATTTCAAATCGACCTGCAACATACACTTGATAGGGTTCTAAACTGACAAAATCAGCCAATATGGCTTGGTGAACCCAACCGGATTTACCTTGCCAATCTTCATCAGGTGCATCTACTACCGGAATAAATCGAAAATTCGAATGCTCTTTCTCCAGTTCAATCAGCGCTTCGTATTCATACATATCAGCTAACGTCTGAGTTCCCCAGTATAAAAATACAGGTTGCGTATCGGCGATTTTTAATCGTTGTTGGAGAATAGAATATGTATATGAAAACCCCGTTCCGCCAGCTAATAAAATAGTGGGTTTAATATTCTCGTCTCGTAAATATGCTTCACCATGTCCACCAGCGATATCGATTTCACCCTTGGTCTTCATTTTTTCTAACACTTGACCGGCATAATCATTGCCAACACCTGCCCCTATGTGTAACTCGATTTGGTTACTACCATCCGGCGAGTTGGCTATAGAGAAAGGTCGGGAATCGTTTTCACCCATAATAACTTTCACGTATTGTCCGGCTTTAAACGACACTGGACTTGATGCAGCCAACTTTACTCGACTAACAATGTCGGTTAACGGCTCAATTGATTCTACTTTACAACTTATTGGTGACATAAAAACGCTAGCTTCTCTTTATTAATCAGATTTAGGTAACAGCTCTAAGCTGTCCCAGATTTCGTCTACATAGGACTTAACTGAGGCATCCATCTCAATCGGCTCGCCCCATTCTCTATCGGTTTCACCCGGCATTTTATTGGTAGCATCCATTCCCATTTTCGAACCTAATCCTGAAACGGGGGACGCAAAATCAAGATAATCGATTGGCGTATTCTCGATTAACGTTGTATCTCTGGATGGATCCATTCGCGTTGTGATTGCCCAGATAACATCTTTCCAATCTCTGGCGTTCACATCGTCATCGCAAACTATCACAAACTTGGTGTACATGAACTGACGTAAGAATGACCAAACTCCCATCATTACCCGTTTGGCATGACCAGGATATTGTTTTTTCATGGTCACTATTGCTAACCGATAACTACAGCCTTCTGGAGGAAGATAAAAATCAACAATTTCAGGAAATTGCTTTTGTAGAATGGGTACAAACACTTCGTTTAGCGCAACGCCCAATATTGCTGGCTCATCAGGTGGTCTGCCAGTATAAGTTGAATGGTATATGGGATCTTTTCGATGAGTTATATGGGTTATTGTAAAGACCGGAAACTCATCCACTTCATTATAATACCCAGTATGGTCACCATAAGGTCCTTCTGGTGCAGTTTCACCGGGCGCAATGTATCCTTCTAATACAATTTCAGCATTGGCCGGTACCTGAAGGTCATTACTGATAGATTTAACTACTTCGGTTTTATCTCCCCGCAATAAGCCTGCGAATGCGTATTCTGACAGACTGTCTGGAACCGGTGTTACGGCGCCAAGTATGGTTGCTGGATCAGCCCCAAGAGCCACTGATACCGGGTAGTTTTCACCGGGATTTTGCTGACAAAACTCTCTAAAGTCCAGGGCGCCACCACGGTGGGATAACCAGCGCATTATCACTTTATTTTTGGCTATCACTTGTTGTCGGTAAATGCCTAAATTCTGTCGTTTTTTGTTTGGACCTCGGGTAACAGTTAACCCCCAAGTAATCAAAGGAGCCACATCACCTGGCCAACACCTTTGAATGGGAAGTGTCGACAAATCTACATCTTCGCCGGTAATCACCACTTGCTGACAAACGGCTTTACGCACTTCTTTGGCTGGCATATTCAACACTTGCTTGAACACCGGCAGTTTCTCCCACAGATCTTTTAAACCTTTGGGCGGTTCGGGTTCTTTTAAGTAGGCTAATAGTTCTCCAACTTCCCGTAGGGCGCCAACACTTTCTTGGCCCATACCTAAGGCTACACGTTCAGGAGTACCAAAAAGGTTCGCTAAAACAGGAATCGAATAGCCTTTTGGATTCTCAAATAATATAGCGGGTCCACCAGCACGTAACGTACGATCGGCGATTTCGGTCATTTCTAAGTCAGGATCTACCTCAAGGGAAACTCGCTTAAGTTCACCTCTGCTTTCTAACTGCGCTATAAAATCTCGTAAGTCTTTGTATTTCATGTTGAACCGCTATCTATTCAGAACTAATAAGTATAAACCCGTGGGAAGCTTTATACGAGAGATGTGAGAATTTAGTTGTAAAAATAAATTGTTAAATTTTTGTAATTTCATCAATTCAGGGATAATCTAAACACAGGTGATCTTCCATTGTACAAAAGCTATGCAATCGAACATTAGATGCAGTGTGTTATTAATTATCTCGATAATGAGTTTTCACGCGTCAGCAGCATGTGATAGCCCTGCCCATAGGCAATTTGATTTCTGGCTAGGAACTTGGGACGTATATTCTCCACAACACAAAATTGTTGGAATAAATAAAATCACCTCACAACTAAACGGATGTATTTTAACAGAAGAATACCAAACGCCTTCAGGCTACCAAGGTCAAAGCATCAATATATTTGATGTTAGCAACCAACAATGGCATCAAACTTGGGTAGATAATAGCGGTTTACTTCTGTCTTTGAATGGCAAATTTGACGGGCAATCTATGGTACTTGAAGGTCCGGGAAAAACACCTAAAGGAGAAAATATTGTGCACAGAATTACTTGGACGCCATCAGCCGGCAAAAGCGTACGTCAACATTGGGAGTCCAGCCAGAATAATGGCAAAACTTGGACAACCCTGTTTGACGGAAAATATGTAAAACGAAAATAACATTCAACATTATAAGAAGAGTAAATTATGCCTTTTAACAACGAGCTCACCGAAGAACTTAATCTAATCTTAAAATTCCCCAACAAAAGTTTAATGCAAGGACTAAAAATCCATCACGATGCTGAACAGTCAATGGTAGATGCAGCAAAAAGGTTATTTGACAAAGGCGTGGTTAGTCAACCAGATGGCGGCTATCTAACTGATTTAGGACATGATTTAGCAGAACACGCGCAAATTATTCAGTCCGCCCTAACTTCCCGATAGAATTTGGATAAATACGGCAGGCAACGGTTGTATCGACTGTTGTCGCTGTCATCTAGTTGTATTCTAAGGGCAGCTCTTTGGGTGTCCCGTGCCTAAATGTGCTTTTGTATTTAGTATTTTGCGTAAATGTCGATACAATCATTATAGTTGGTTAATTTTTTGACTCTGCGGAAAATTTGATATGCGCCTGTTTAAGTTTACTTCATTTATTACATCATTGGCTTTGTTGTCGTTTAATTTGCACGGTGCAGAACCGATAAAAGCGGTTGAGTTATACACTCAAGATGAATTGATTGGATTGATAAATCGCAATGAACACCTCGACCGTGTGGTGCTCGACAGATGCCAACTTGTGCAAGACATTGAAGCACGCGCGGAAACCCTAAAGATTCCTTCTTTTCAATTTTTGTGGGGCGATATGTTAGCCTGGGGTGTGTGTGTTGATGCAGAACCAACTAGAGGCATTAGTTATATGCAAGAAGCTGCCGATCAGGGACTACCTGCCGCTTTGGAGCAGTTAGGTCGATACTATTCTGCAGGTAAACTAGTTCAACAAGACAAGCAGCGTGCAGTTATCTATTTACGAGAGGCCGCCGCCCTAGGAAACCTCAAAGCTCAAATTCAACTTGCCGATTTATTCATCGATGGATTTGGCAGCCCTTATGATTATGAAGACGCTTATCATTGGTTGTATAACGCCATCACAAATGACAAAAAAACTCATGCAAGAATTGCCAATTGTATGCATGATTTAGAAAAGTTAATGCATCCAAAGGCCGTCAGAAAAGCCAAACGTCCGTTAGATAGTTAATCTGAGGAAGGCTTCGTAGGCTGCTCAAAGGTCTCAAATTGGTCGGGTAAAAACTCCGCAAGCCGGCCTGATAAATCCACATAAGTTTTCAAAGCGGCTGGCAAAGATGCGTAAATCTTGGGAAGGTTTTCAAGTAACTTCAGGTTATTCACTCTTTTAGCTTGTTCAAGTGCAATAGGAATATTGGCAAACGAACTAAACATCAATAAACAATGTTTTAAGTCACGCTGGAATACACTCAGCTTTTCTGGTTGTTTTACTTGCACTTGTTGCCAACATCCCTGCCAAACCGATTCCAACTGACTATGCCCAGTCAATAAACCTTGCAGCCATTGGCTAACAGGAATATCTGCGGTTAAGTTATCAGGCAGAGGCTGGCCTTTGCCTGGATAGTCAATATTATTTGTGCGCATCTGCGCTAATTCATGTTGCAATAAAGCCATCAAAACTTCAGCGATATGATCCACTTCCGACTCTGAAACGCCACCGCGCTTCTGCTGAAATGCCCAGCTAAGCCAAACATCAGGCATAGGTATCTCGGGTGCAGAGCTAACAGCAAAGACAATTCCCGTCACATAATGTGGTGAATGTAATAGTGTTGGATACTGCCTGCATATTTTTTCAAGCTGTTGTAAAGCGTCAGGTTTTACGAATGGCAAAACTCATTCCTATTGGCATTTCAGATTTTAGATTCATTTAACATTGAAATTTACTGAAAAAAACATTGACAAAAAAACCACTTAGAACGTTATAATATATCAATTGATACAGTATAACATTGCATTAACATTCTAAATAAAGGAGCTCGTCGTGCTATCGCAACAATACTCTTTACTCGCCAGTACCATTATACTAGCACTAAGTGTTTCTAACCAAGTTAACGCGCAAACCAAACCAATTCAAAAAGATGAACAACAAATAGAAAAATTGGTCATTACGTCAAATCCCCTTAATCCTACTGTGCTCGAGTCTGCTACGCCAGTTTCAATTATCGCAGGTGAGGATTTAGAATCGAGAATTGCCCCAACTCTAGGTGAAACATTAAAAAACGTTCCCGGTGTTCATAGCACCTATTTTGGACCGGTTTCAAGTAGCCCCATTATTAGAGGCCTTGATGGCCCAAGAGTTAAAGTTCTACAAAACGGTCTAGATGCGTCAGATGCATCTAGAGTAGGACCAGATCACGTAGTATCCACAGAGTCAGCTAACGCCACTCAAATAGAAGTGTTACGAGGACCTGCAACGCTGTTGTACGGAAGCGGCGCAATTGGTGGTGTGGTAAATATCGTAGACAATCGTTTACCTGTGCAAAGACGAGATGAGATTGAAGGTAAAGTTAGTTACTTACATGACTCTGTTTCGAGTGAAGATTTACTTAATCTGAATGTGGATGGCGGCAATGACACAGTAATGTGGCATTTTGATGCATTTGATAGAGAAACTGAAAACTATTCCATTCCAGGTTCCGCAGATATTGATGGCACCGAAGACAGTGGTAAGTTAGATAATTCGTTTATCGATTCAAACGGTTTTACCGCAGGTTTAGGTTGGGCTTCAGATAATCTCAATGTAGCATTCTCGTTCGGCCAATTAGAAAGTGATTATGGTATACCTGGTCATTCTCATGAAGAAGAGCATGAGGAAGAAGAAGAAGAGCATGAAGAAGAGGAAGTCTTTGCTAGATTAGACCAAGATCGTTACCAAATGTTAGTCGATCTGCATGATCTAGATGGCTTTTTCAGTGAATTTAAATTCCGCAGTGCTTACACCGATTACAGTCATAGTGAAATTGAAGATGGCGCTATAGGTACAACGTTTAATAATGAATCCATCGAGTCCCGTTTGTGGGGAAAACATCGCAGTATCAATGGTTGGGAAGGGGTAATCGGCCTCAATTACACCAACAGTGATTTTTCAGCATTGGGTGATGAAGCTTTTACCCCTGCTTCAGAAAGTGACTCACTTGCGCTCTTTGTGCTTGAAGAGAAACATGTCGATAAATTTTTATGGCAATTGGGTTTCCGTTATGAAAAAAGTGATATTTCTGTAGATAACAGCTTTTTCGAATCAACGGAAGATGAGCACACTGATGAGATTTTCTTTGATGATGCAAGTTATTCTGCATTAAGTTTATCGGCAGGTGTGGTGTGGAGCGTTCAAGACAACGCTACATTGTCATTTAATTATGCTCGTTCTGAAAGAGCACCTTCTGCCGCTGAGATGTATTCAAACGGTCTGCATATCGCAACTAGCACATACGAACTTGGTGCTGGATTTGATATTGAACCCAGTGACGAAGCTGGTGAATACCATATAGTCCAGAACCAACAAGACGCAGAAAAGGAAATATCAAACAACCTAGATCTGACTTATCACACTTCCGGCGACAGCGTAGAGGCGACCTTTAGTATTTTTTACAATCAAATCGACAACTACCTGTTCCAACAAAATACCGGATTAGTATCTGAAGATGGTCATATTCATAGTGAAGAAGAAGGTGACGAAGAGCTTGATGCTGACCATGATCATGAAGATGAAGGTCTGGCAATATATTTATTCCGTCAGCAAGATGCTGAAATTTATGGCTTCGAAGCGGAAATAGACTGGCACATAACTGAGCAAATTCGCTTGGAAACTTTTGCCGATATAACAAAAGCAGAACTCACCAGTGGTGAAAACTTGCCTCGTATTCCACCAGCAAGAATTGGTTTTGGATTGCACTTTGAAAGTGATTATTGGCACGCTGAAGTAGGTGCAACCTACAACGCTAAGCAAACCGATATCGCTGATTATGAAACTGAAACTGCAGGTTATACCTTAGTAAATGCGGCGTATAATTATTACACCGAGGTAGCCGACAATGAATTGGTGTTATTTGTTAGAGGCAATAACCTACTCGATAAAGAAGCTCGGGTTCATGCGTCCTTTATCAAAGATGTCGCCCCTTTACCGGGTCGCTCAGTGGTAGTCGGAGCAAGATTAAACTTCTAAGATAATTCATATTCTAATATAAATGACGTTGCACCAATCACTTGCTGTAACGTCATTTTTCCCACTCAAGTAATCGAACTCCCATGCCACCTGTCTTAAAACAATTCATTTAAAAATCAGCACCATCTGCGACACTTTGCATGCCAATGTAGAGCCAAGCAAGTGACAACAATCTTACTCTGCGTTAAGCTGACTTATCACTCATTTCGTCCATCTCAATTACCCAAAAAGTCAGTGTGAACAGGGTTTAAGATAAAATTGGTATCATTATGAAAAAATTCGGCCCTGCGCTGTTGGTAACCGCTGCATTTATTGGTCCTGGAACTGTGACCACTGCCACGCTAGCAGGAGGAAACTTTGGTTTTGCCTTGGTTTGGGCGTTACTGTTCTCAGTTATCGCCACTTTTGTATTACAGGAAATGGCGTCGCGCTTAGGGTTGGTTACAGGTAGTGGCTTAGCTGAAGCTATTAGTCAACAATTCAGTGGTATCAAAAAAATGCTAGCCTGCCTGTTAGTCGTAAGTGCGATAGGTATAGGCAATGCGGCCTATCAAGGTGGCAACTTAACAGGTGCTGCTATAGGTCTATCTGGTTTATCTGGCGGAGAATTAACTCACTGGGTATGGTTACTGGCTGCAATTTCAAGTGGCCTACTGCTAACCGGCCAATACAAGTGGGTAGAAAAGTCGCTGATCACTTTAGTCTTAACCATGTCTACCGTATTTATTGCCACTATGTTTATTGCTGGACCAAGTTTACAAGACATTGTTCGGGGTGCTTTGGCATTTGATTTTCCTGATGGTAGCAGTTTAATGATAATGGCTTTGATAGGGACAACAGTTGTTCCTTATAACCTATTTTTACACGCCAGTATTGTGTCCAAAAACGCCCCTGATAAAGATAATCTAGACTCTGCATTAACAAATAATCGGATTGATAGCACCTTATCCATTGGTTTAGGTGGGTTAATTACACTGTCAATTTTATCCTGTGCAGCAAGTACCTTTTTTGCCACACAAACTCAAGTAGACGCCGCTAACATAGGTCAACAACTGGCCCCCTTATTGGGTAGCTATGCCAATGTTTTCTTCGCAATTGGCTTATTTGCAGCTGGACTCACTAGTGCGATTACCGCCCCTTTAGCCGCAGCTTACGCTGTTAGCGGCGCGCTGGGTTGGAAAACCGAACTTGCCGATAAGCGATTTAAGTGTATTTGGATTACAGTGATGATTGTTGGTGTGCTCTTTGCCAGCATTGGCATAAAACCCTTAGCGGCGATTTTATTTGCGCAAGCGGCTAACGGTTTGCTGTTACCGGTTATTGCCATCTTCTTAATCTGGACTTTAAACAGTGAAAAACTAATGGGTCAGCATAAAAACGGAATCTTAGCCAACCTGTTTGGAGGTTTAATAGTCGCATTCGTTTCAGCTTTGGGGCTGTATAAAATAGTCAGTGTTTTTATCTGATATTTTTACGCCCCAGCTGGAGAAATTAAGATTTTAGTCGATTAAATACTTCTTCAAGCATGCTTTTTGGACAACCGAAGTTAATTCTAACAAATTGTTTATTGCCAAAATCAACGCCTGGTGAGGGTCCTACTCCCTTACTTTCAAAATAAGATTGTGGGTTGTCTAAGCCTAACCCACTGGCATCTATCCAAGCCAAAAAGGTCGCTTCCACTTTTAACAATCTAAGCCCTTCAATTTGCTCTACCTGTTGCTCGACATAGGCTAAATTTGCGCGCAAATAATCGAGTAATTCAGAATGCCATTGGTCGCATAAAGTAAATGCAGCTTCGGTTGCTACCAGTCCCATAACATTTGCCCAAGGGATAAACCCTTGCATACCCGCTACAAATTCAGCGCGTAATTTACTATCAGGAATAATCGCAAACGATGTGCCTAAACCTGCAACATTAAAGGTTTTACTCGCGGCCATCAGCGTAATTGAGTTGTGCTCTAATCCAGCGAAGTTCCCAGCAGGAAAATGCTTTTTCGATTCATCTAGGACTAAATCACAATGAATTTCATCTGAACACAACTTGACGTCATATTTATTGCAAATTTGCGCAATTTTAGTGAGTTCAGCTTCACTCAATACCGAGCCAACAGGATTCATAGGGTTACATATGATAAACAACTTGCACTTAGGATCACTCGCCTGTTCTTCTAATTGCGCAAAATCCAGAGTCCATCGACCGTCAATCTCAACGCTATCGATTTCAATTCTGTTTAGTCCACTAATTCCCGGAGCAGCTCTTAAAGGTGGGTAATTAGGTGTTTGAATCATCACCGAATCCCCCGCCTCACAATAAGCTTTGCACGCTACGTTGAAAGCAGGCACAACACCTGGTGTCCAGACAATCCACTGAGGATCAATTTGCCAATCGTGTTGCTCTTTTAACCAACGCACAACAGCGTCATTTGCCGGCGTATACTGTGCTGGCAAAGTATACCCAAACAAGCCGTGCTCCACACGTTGTGCAAGAGCTGTTTGTATCGCCTTAGGGCTCGCAAATTCAGTATCTGCAACCCACATAGGTAAGATATCTGTCCCTTTGTATTTTTCCCATTTGAATGCGTGAGTAGCGGACCTGTCGATGACATCATCAAACTGCATGATTGTTCCTTTAACAATGTTAATTAGTAAAGCGGATAGTGTAAGAATCTATTTATTTTAGCAATTTCGCTACTCTATCGGTTAAGTCATGATTTTTAAATGGTTTAGCAATAAATTCTGAGGCGCCGGCTTTTTTAGCAGACATAACAAGATCTCTGGTTGCTGTTCCTGTCACCATTAAAAATGGCAAGTCCTGACGTTTCGAACGAACCGTTTTCAACAACGCAATACCATCGTGTTCCGGCATTTGCCAATCACAGATAACTAAATCAATTTTATTCATGTCATTTTTATCTATATAACGCACAGCATCAACGGCACTGTTTATGGTAATAACCTCACCTTCAACAAACTCTTCTAAAATCAGCTGTATTAATTCCAAGGTAATTTGATCATCGTCAATTACAAGTATTCTGTGCATCAATCCAACCTATTTTCATAAAACATATGGGCGCTAATATACTCTGTATGCGCCAATTTTTATATTGTAAAAAAGTCTAACACCGAAGCTTTCGTTATCTGTGCGGCGCTAATGATTCGTCAGCTTCACAAAGCAAATAACTCACAAAGGTGTTGTTAAGTTGATTCAGATCAACATCAATTTATGCCATAAGCCTAAGATAAGTACATCGGATTAGGAGATAGAAAAATGAAACAAAATGTTGGCATATTAGATACAGCAATTCGTTCAATTTTAGCACTTGCATTTTTGGCAATGGCGGTTGAAGGTTTATACGGTACCACAATAAGCATTGTATTAGGTGTAATTGGCGCAGCATTATTTTATACCAGCAGTTTTGGATTTTGCTTACTGTATAAATTACTTGGAATTGATACATACCCTGACTTCAAAGATGACTCTTATCATCCAGAATGATCAAAACAGGCCCAGTTGATCGCTAGTGATGTCTTCAAAGGAGACATTTATGAAAGGTAAAATACCTTCTGCGATGGGCCTAATTTGTTTATCAATGTAATGTTCATAGTCTAAGGCTGAATGAATGTAATCTACAGGCTGAGGACCATCTAAGGTAATCACATAACTTATCCAGCCTTTGTTTTGATAACGAAGTGGTTTGTTGAGCTGTTTGTTTTGCTCATCGGCAATACGGGCAGCTTTTACGTGAGGTGGCACATTTTTCGTGTATTGGACCAAAGGTTGGCGTAGTCGTTTTCGATATACTAGTTGTTCGTCACACTCCCCTGACCTTATTTTTCTTATCACATTAAGCAAGTAAGCACTTACATCCTGATTAGCAAACACCATTCTATACAAGGTTGGTTGAAATTCTTTAGCAAGTTTGGTCCAATCAGAACGAACCGTTTCCAAACCTTTAAATATGAGTTCAGGTTGTTTACCTGAAGCATACTTCAAACCTGCATAGCGCTTTTTGCTGCCCGTTTCAGCACCCCGAATGGTCGGCATCAAAAAGGTTGAAAATAAGGTTTCAAACTCTATTTCTAGGTGACATGGCAAATCGAGTTGCTGTTGAATTTTTTGTTGCCACATTTGGTTAATCTCTCGCTCAAGAGTCTTTCCTATAACCAACGCTTGTTCTACTCCCTTAGTATTTTCTAGCCAAACGAAAGTAGAGTCAGTATCTCCATAAATGACTTTGTAACCTTTTTCTTCAATCCATGCAGCGGTGGTTTGCATAATTTCATGGCCGCGCATAGTGATTGAACTTGCTAAGCGTGTGTCATAAAAGGGACAGCCACCAGATCCCAGAACACCATAAAACGAATTCATTATGATTTTAATTGCTTGCGAGCGAGCCGTATCCTGTTGACGCTTTGCCTCATCTCTTTGTCGCCACAAGCTGGTAATAATATCGGGAAGAAAGTGTTTATCCCTCGAAAATAAACCGCCACGAAAGCCCGGAATAGCGCTTTCCGGCTCAAGTAACCCCTCCACTAAACCTAGTGGGTCGATTTTGAAAGTACGGATGATAGAAGGGTAAAGACTCTTGAAATCGAGTACCAGTACGTTTTTGTATAAGCCAGGAAATGAGTCCATTACATATCCGCCAGGACTTGCTAACCCGCCATTTGCGGGTCGATTGGGCGATACATACCCAGAACGATGGAGTTTAGGCAGATAGAGATTAATAAAGGCAGCTACAGAACCACCAATTTTATCCAGTTCCAGCCCAGTTAATTGGCTTCGTAACAGTAAATAACTAATTAAGTTGGTATGCTCAAAGATTCTTTCCACTAACACACAATCTTGCAGATTATATTTAGCTAATTTTAGTTTGTTATGATTAAAATCATGGGTAATAGCGGCAACACGATTATCCACATCAGTGGTGTCTTTTCCCTCTCCAAGTAATGCTTGAGCGACATTTTCCAAACTAAAACTATCAAAATGGTAAGTCGCTGTTTTCAAACTATCGATACCATCAATGACCACTCGTCCAGCAATATTCATAAACGCCTGGTTACTATCATTTCGCGACTCACGCCAGTAAACGTCACTTCCATCTCGCCCAAGACGCAATCGCACGTTCAATTTGTTGGCTCTTTGGGTCAACACTTTGAAATCGAAGTTAATGATATTCCAGCCAATAATAAGGTCTGGATCAAAGTGGGTAATAGATAGATTCAATTGTTCAATGAGACGTTTTTCATCCTCAACCCATATCAGCCAATCCTGATTATCTTCCGGCTGCCCGATCATTATGACTTGTTTAAAATCGCCGCTAGATAGTCCAATTGAATATAGTTCGCCGTCCATACTGCACTCAATATCAAGAGACACTAAGGTTAGTTTCGGAATGTAATCAGCGGGTTTGAGGCGAGCATTTTTCAACGAAATATAGCCAGACGTTGCCTTGCTCTGCTCATTTTGAACCTCGCCGGTAAAATAAGCACCAGCACAGATAAAACGCTCCATCATGTATCTATCGGGCAACCTGATGTCATTTTCGAATGCAGTGATTTTTGCGGCGGCAAGAATATCTCTGGCGCGATAAAAAGGCCCAGTAGTTGCAAAATACAGGGCGTTCACAGAAGTTTGTTCGAATGTTTTTAACTTTACTGATTTGAATTCAAGCGCAATCCCCGATTGATTTAACAAAGCCCTAGCGCGCGATACATCGTGATTTGCAATGAACATCACTGGTTTTTGTTGATCAGTAATGATTTTTACCGGTCCTTGTTCGGTGCTCAACCAAAATTCGATACAGGCACAACCATTTCGTTCAACCACTTTACGAGTGAGTATGAACCCTTTCTGCGGGATATGTTGCAATAGCGGAGGCGCTCCGTTGGAATCAAAGGAAAAACCAAATTGTACAGCTTTGAAGAATACCAATCCAGATTAAAAGTCTGCTGGGCAAAAGTGTTTTGGTGAATTGATTCACTACTCTAGATTAGATGTAAAATGCGCTTTTGGTTAATTATTATAGTTCTAATTGCAGTAGTGATGGATCTTGCTCATCAAAAATCACAACCTTATCTCTCCCCCCTCGTTTCGCTTGATAAAGGGCTTTATCGCATTGCGCCATTAAACACTCTAGTGTCATGCCTTGAGCATATTCGGCTAAACCGGTAGAGATAGATAGACTGAGTCCATTTAGATCAAATGAAATCGGTAGTTGTTTAACCTTATGGGATAAACTTTTAAGTGTTTTTTCAGCATCACCAAGGGATGTATGGGGCAATGCGATCATAAACTCTTCACCGCCAATTCTACCTATTACATCAGTTTGACGGAAAGTATCTAAACATAAGCCACCAAAACTGGTTAACACCTCGTCACCAGCAGCATGACCAAAGGTGTCATTTATTTTTTTAAACAAATCGATATCAACAATAGCCACTGACAATTTAAATTTATGTCGACTGGCCAACTCAATTTGTTGTTGCAGTAACTCAAAAGCATGGCGACGATTGGCCAATCCAGTTAAACCGTCTACATTCGCTAACTTTTCCAATTTGCTTCGATTTTGGATAGTGCGATACACCAATACAATCAATAAACCACATATGATTAGAGTTGCTCCAAATAGCATTAATAACTGTAAATTTTTAGTTTCCACATCGTTGATGCTAATTTGCTGTGTGCGGTTTTCTTGTTCTAATAGTTTATTTTCCCGATCCTTAATTTCGATTTCATATTTAGACCGTAAACTGTGTAATTGCTGGGTACTTTGTTGACTCAAAACTCGTTGTTTCCAAGATACTGTTGCTTCTAGCTTTTCAAATGCCTCTGGGTACTTACCTTCTAATGCCAATAGACGGGCATGCATTTCTTCAAGCGAGATATTTTGTACCGGCATATTATCTGGATCGATGTAAGATTTGGCGGCTGCTAAATATTGTTTTCCGTTTTCAATATTCTTTTCTGCTATAGCGACTTTTAACAAAGATAAACTGGTATCTAAAAGCATGTAAATATTTTGACTTTTCTCGAAAATATTGAAGGCCTGTTGTAATTTCGACCTTGCTTCTAAAAAATTATTTTCCATCAAAGAAATACCCGCGATTTCTTTCAAAGCATATGCCACTCCCTGCTCGTCCCCCACTTGCTCGGCTAGGTCTTGTGATTGTTCTAATTGAGAGCGACCTAGTTCACGGTTACCGACGTTCTTATTCGCTCTGCCCAAACCATATAACGCAATACTCAGCTCCAAATAGTTTTTATTTTGCTGATGAAAGTTTGCGGCTTCTTCAAAAAATGGGATAGAAAGGGCATCTTCCCGTCGATATTCATATACCAAAGCTAAAATGCCAGCAACGTCTCCACGGCTTAGCAGTACAGATTGCGGCGCAAGTTCGTAAGCTCGTTGCAGGTCTACTAATGCGCCTTGATAATCCACTAATGAATTAAAAATTATGCCCCTTACATATAAAGCACTCACTAGCAGATTAACGTCGTTGTTTAATTCGGCCCAAACTAGCGCGGCACTGCTGCCGACTAAACCCTCTTTAGGTCTGCCCACAAAATCCAAAGCCTGTGCTTCGTTGAGCTTCGTCATATGAAATAACCAAGGTTGGGTTTTTGCATCGATAAAGCTAAGGGCGGTTCTAGCGTGTTTTAATGCTTTAGCAGGAAAAGACAACGAGTAGTAAACCATACTCAAAGCAGAATGATGCTGAGCATGTTGCAAACTGTCTTGTCCCACTGATGGCGGGTTTTCAAGCAATTTTTGTAATGTTGTCGCCGGTTCCTTGGCTTTTTGTGAAATCAATTCATTATAGGGCGATTGCCACATACTGATAGGTACGGCAACTGACGGCAAGCTTGTTAACCCTATCGTGATAAAGGCGACAATAAGTCGCATAAACTGATACAAAAATTTTCCTCTAACCATCACTGTTGAAAACTGAGTTTTCATTGTAGTGCATTTTTCATCCAAGAAATTATATTAATTCATACCTTAGCTATGCTTATTAAACGATTCGAAAAACTTTAAAAATAGCTTAAGGCGCTGAGATAAATATACTTTTGGTGTTTACACGATCATCACAGATTTGCAAAATAAACAGTTCACCATATTCACTTTCATCAATTTTAGTAGCAACGCCCCCTAACGCAGAAATTAACTCAGGAGTCGTATTACTGTGACCGACTATCAGCACATTAGTTTGCAGTGCCTTGATACTCTGAACAAAAGCTGTCAGTTGCTTAGGCGAGTAGAATTGCACATCTAGTCCTGATCGTTGTGAGAAAGGCTGGGCTGTCTGCTTGGTTCGGTGATACTTAGTTGAATAAATGTGTTGAATATTTTTCGGCATTAAATAATCAGCAAGGGCTTCAGCACGAAGCTGACCTTGTTGAGTCAATCCAGGATCAATGCCACCAGATTGTTTTTCAAAATGGCGAACCAGATACAAGTCATAACAGTAGCCATTTAGTGGCAATAAAAGTAACACTGCATACAACAATTTTATCATTATGGATCCCGCATCGGTAATTTGCCCAAGTCAAATATATCTCAAATGCTAATCTAAAGTGAAACATAGACGGAAAATGTGCAAAAAGTTTGTTTCCACACAAAATTTGCTCTGATTTTTGATATCAAGCAGAGATTCAATTAGCATTCGCAACTTGTACTAGATTATCTTCAAATGGAAACTATCTAGCCTAAAACATGACGGTGCTAATTAAACAACAAAAAAAACAACAAAACTTAATTAACTAGTGCCACATCATAATATGTAGATTCACTATTTTGACGGCGATATATAACGCCCAATAACCTAAGAAGTAACGTTAATGCCCACTTATTCTGGAAATATTCGCAAAATGTGCGGTCAAGCTGAAATTGGCTCTACGGTTGAATATAGTTTACCTATTGGTGATTCGCACATCAGCATGAATCCATTAATTGGAACCGCGCTGAAAGTAAGCTATCAGGGCGTGATTAATTGTGTCCATTGCAATACAAAAACCAAAAAAAGCTTTAATCAAGGCTATTGTTATCGCTGTTTAATGAAACTAGCTCAGTGCGATACTTGTATAATCAAACCTGAAACTTGCCATTATGAGCAAGGAACTTGTCGTGAACCCCAATGGGGGGAAGACAACTGCATGAACGATCATTTTGTGTATCTAGCCAATACCGGCACCTTAAAAGTGGGGATTACTAGGCACGTTAGCGATGGTGTTTCAAGCCGCTGGATCGACCAAGGAGCAACTCAAGCAATACCTATCTTACGGGTAAAGAACAGGTTGCTCAGTGGCTTAGTTGAAACGGTAATTAAGCAACATATTGCCGATAAAACGAATTGGCGAGCGATGCTAAAAGAGCACCCTAAAGAAGCTGACTTAATTGCCATGCGAGAACACTTATTTGGTTTAGTGGAAATGGAATTAGATGATATTGGCTCACAATATGGGCTACAAGCAATCAGCCTAATCGATATGCCCGCAATTGACATTCAATACCCTGTGTCTGAGTACCCAAGTAAAATCAAGTCAATTAATTTGGATAAAGAATTCGAGTTTGAAGGTGTGCTAAATGGCATCAAGGGACAATACTGGATGTTAGATAATGATCGGGTGATTAATATGCGTAAATACTCAGGGTACCATTTAGACATTACAACCAACTAAGTTAATTATTTATAGGTTAGTTTTTAGCGACTATAGCAGTAAATCTAACACTATTTGGCTAGGCAGACAGTAGGCACTTTGTACTGTCTGCCAGCATAATTTATTGGCAAATTTAAAACCTATTCTACGGCGATCCCCGCGGCACTGGCTTTATCTAGTTCTTCATCAAGACGTTTGGCTTCGTCTGCTCTTGGTTTAGTGAATCTGGCTAATCCTAAATACAGCACTGGAGTTAGATAAAGGGTGAACACCACTGCAATTCCAAGCCCACCAAAAACGACCCAACCAATAGCGTTTCTAGCTTCAGCTCCAGCACCGGTAGAGAGGATTAAAGGTAAACCACCTAAAATGGTAGACACTAAGGTCATCATAATCGGCCGTAATCTAACTTTGCCGGCTTCTATTATGGCAGCATAAACACTGTAGCCTTGGTCACGCATTTGGTCGGCAAACTCCACCAGCAAAATACTATTTTTAGCCAATAGGCCTATCAACATCACCAAACCAATTTGCGAATAAATATTAATCGAAATTCCAGTGATATAAAGAGCGAATAAGGCAGATGCGATACCAAAAGGCACGGTTAAAATCACCACCACAGCACTATTCACACTTTCAAATTGAGCCGCCAGTACTAATAAAACTATAATAAACGCCAACACATAGGTCATCAGCACTTGTTGAGAGGTCTCTTCGAATGTTTTAGCTTCACCAAGAAACACTAAGCCAATTCCTGGCGGCAAGGTTTCTTGGGCTAATTGGCGAATACTTTCTACCGATGTTTGCATCGAAGAGTCATCAACCAATTCTAGTTCCAATTTAATCGAGCGGCGTTGAGCATGACGTTCAAGTTCTGATGCAACACCTTCTTCGGTTATATAAGCAAGACTAGATAGCGGTACTAAACCACCATTTTGTGAAGATACATAAAGGTTGGTGAGATCAGAAGGATTAGCTAAATTGGCATTAGATGCCTGCAGAATGATTGGTATGGCCTGATCACCCACATTCAAATCTGCGATGTCATCACCATTGATAGCCGCTCTGAGGGTGGTTGATATATCCGAAAATGATACCCCCAATTCTTCAGCTCGACGTCTATCTATATTCACTCGCAATTGCGGTTGCGTAGGTTGATAGGAAATTTGAATGTCGCCAAACCCTGAAAGCTGTTGTTCAATTTTTGCTTTAAAATCTAGCGAAGCCTGATAAATTTCAGCATACTCTTCGCCGGTCAAAGCCAGTTCCAATCCTCCGCCTTGGCCCCGTAAATTTAGACTATTCGAACCAAAAGCTCGACCTGGTGCGCCGGGAATTGCGCCAACTTCAGCTTGTAATTGCTCAATAATCTGTTGTTGCGATTGACTACGTTCATCCCAAGGCACCAAAGGCGCCGTAATAAACACAATATTAGGATCCCACTGCCCGACTACGGTATAAATTGATTTAACCTCACCTTTTTCAACATAAGGCATCAATGCATTTTCTATTTGCATGGCTTGGCGATCCATGAAGTTAACCCCTACACCATCGGGACCTCGGGCAAAAATACGGATATTACCGCGATCTTCGTTGGGTAAAAGCTCATTATCTAATGATTGATATAAATAACCGGCGTATGCCCCAGCAGCCAATGAGAGTAATAAAATTAACCAGCCATAGCGTAAGCTCCAAGCTAGACTTCGCTCGTAACCCCGAGAGCACCATTGCCCAAAACCGCCCAAAAAATGCTTACTATTTTTCTTAATTGGTAGTCTCGCAGTTAATGCCGGCACTAGAGACAAAGCCACAAAAGATGAAATAATCACTGAACTGGCTAAGACACCACCAAATTCACGAAATAAACGTCCCGCCGTTGACGGCAAAAATGCAATAGGAATAAACACTGCGGCCAATACGGCTGTGGTTGCTACTACAGCGAAAAACACCTCGCGACTGCCGATAACCGCCGCCGCTCTTGCCCCTAAACCGAGCGAGCGCCGTCGTTGTATATTTTCTGAGACCACAATAGCATCGTCAACAATCAGACCTGTGGCCAGCACCAATGCCAACAGTGTGAGAATATTTATCGAAAAACCTAACATCCACATCACCGCCAAGCCACCGACTAAAGACACAGGTATAGCAAGTGCAGGTACAATTGTTGCCCGACCGGAGCCGATAAACACCCAAAGCGTTAATACAACTAGGCCAATAGTAAACGTCAACGAGGTAATTACTTCTTCTACAGAGCCACGGATAAATTCCGCATCATCTGAGGTGACGACGATATTTAACTCTGGAAATCGCAACTGTTGTTGCTTGACCATTTTCAGAACTTCATTTGAAATTTCAATGGTGTTTGAGCTGGCTTGCCGTAAAACCCCCAACCCGATGACAGGGGTACCGTCTAGACGCACCAGACTTTGCGCGTCCGCGGGACCAAAATACACACTTGCCACATCTGCCACACGGGTGTCGCCTCTAATAACAATATTTTCAACTTGATCTGTGGTCACCGAGGTCGCGTCTGCTCTAACAATCAGTGTTTGGTCGGTTGACCTGAGGCTACCCGCTGGAACATCGAAAGGGGCAAGTCTGAGGGCATCAGCCACATCTGTTACCGATAAGCCAAAACTGGTTAATCGTAAAGGATCGATTGTGACGCGTAACACCCGCTCTCGGTCACCATTAAGCCGCACATCGGCGACTCCAGGAATACTCAGAAACATCGGCGCTAAGTCAGTTTCAACCATTTCGGTCATTGCTTCCATACTCATGTTGTCACTGGAAACAGCTAAGCTAACTACTGCTTGAGCGTCGTTATCCGCTTTGATAATAGAAAGTCGTTCAACTTCATCGGGTAATTCCCGTTGCACTCGGCTAATTGCTTCACGGGTTTCATTGGCAGCGTCTTCTAAATTGATACCGGGACGAAATTCCACAACGGTTCGTGAATTGCCCTCTTCACTTTGTGCTCTGATGGAGTCAACCCCACTTACACGCGCAATAGCGCCTTCTAGTCGACTCGTTACCTCCATGTCAACAGTTTCGGGGGAACCTCCCGGATAGCTAGCAGAAACAGTTAACCTAGGACGGTCTACATCGGGTAACTCACGCACTTCAAGACCGCTTAGTGCAGCAATTCCCGCTATCATGATTAACAAATTGATTACCACGATAAGTACGGGTCGGCGCACCGACAAAGACGGTAAGTCTTGTTGATGATGGGAAGATGAGTTCATTAATTTGTCTCCTGTGCTCGGACTTTAACAGCCTGCCCTGGTCGCAAACGTTGAATACCTTCGACTATCAATTGCTCACCTTCGCTTATATCTCCTTCTACCGGCAGATAACCGCGCATACGCTGTTTAATTTGCACCTCTACTTTCACCGCTTTACCATCTACCATCTTCCAAATGTATGCACCGGTTGCGCCCCATGAAAGGCCTGATTCAGGAATAACTGGATAAGATTGCCCCTGCACACTGATGTTGACGCGAAAGCTCATTCCTGGACGGTAATTATCTTGTGCATTGTCTAAAATAGCGCGAGCTAAAATAGTGCGATCAGTATCACTGATTCTTGAATCTAACTGGGCAATTTCAGCCTCTAGTGTGGCTTCTCGATTGGTCCATGGTTGTACGGTAACTAAACTGTCTTTTGCTAGCGTATTGGCGGCAGATTCTGGGGCACGGAAATTGATAAACAATTGGCTTCGGTCATCTAAAGTTGTGATTAAGGTTTGTTGGGTAATGCGGTCGCCAACTTCCACATCAGTGAGTCCCACATAACCTGTAAAAGGCGCGATGACTATTCTGTCTTGTAATTCTATCTCTGCATCAATCACATCCATTTTTGCTAACTCTTTAGCAGTTGACGCCACATCTAGTGCGCTTTCTGTTACCGCACCTTTGCTACTACTTTGCTGTAACCTAGTTAAATTCCTAGTCGCATCATGAAGTTGAATCTTGGCCCGTTGTAAAGCCGCTTTTTGACGACGAGAATCAAGCTCTAACAATACCTGACCTTGCACAACTTTTTGTCCAGGTACAAAGTTTACGGCCACAACTCTATCTGCGGTAGCCGGAAAGATATCCACAGATTTTATAGCTTCAGCTGAACCCACGGCCTCCACCGAAGAGCTTTGAGTGTCTAAACTAACGCTATTTACAATAACTTCTGTTGGTCCTTTGGCGCCAAATTGCTGAGCATGAGCAGAATGAAAAATCGTCAATGTGACAAGTATGATAGGAAGCAACAGTATTGTAGTGATGTAATTCATCCGTTTATTCACCATGTAAAGTTTTGAAGTGTTACGTAACTAACGGCCATTTTGATTTTATTTTCATCATAAAAATTAAAAACTCAGTTAGATATCTGAAATAACAGAGTTTTTCATCTAACCTGTAGTTATTGATGTAGTCAGTCGTTAATGGAATGTTATAAGAGCATTAGAGGTTATCAAATACAACTGAGAATAACGCATAAAAAAGGCGTTGGTCGAATTCACTATAATAAAAATAATAAATGGTTATTTTTCAGTTAGAAAGGTACGAATTGATTCTTTGTAATTTCGGCTTACTTTAATCCGCTCCGTGCCCCCTTGGAGCTGTAAAAAGAACTCACCTTTAGTATGTGGTATGACTTTTTCAATGAAGTTCAGATTGACGATAGTGGAGCGATGGACCCGCTTAAAAACTGTATCATCAAGCTCTTCTAGCAATTCTTTGAGAGTAATACGCTTGATATGGGTTTCTCCCTCAGCATGCAAACACACGTAATCCCCAGCGGCATCAATCCACTCGATATCGGATTGTTTGAGCAAGGTAATTTCATCCCGCTCTTTAATCACAATTTTACGTTCTAGGTTATTGTTTGCATGATTAGCCGCAAGTTCTTCGTCTTGTTCAAAATTGCTTTCTCTGCGACTAATGGTATCAATGGCACCGATAATTGGTATTTTATAATCCACCTGTTCATTTGCCGCCATTCGTTCTTGGGCTCGTTCAATTGCTCTTTGAATTCTCTCCGTATCAATGGGTTTGAGAATATAATCAACCGCATGCACATCAAAAGCATCTAATGCATATTGTTCATATGCCGTGGTAAAAACAATCAAAGGAACCAGTTCACTTTGCAGGTTTTTCACCACGTCAAAACCATTCAACCCAGGCATTTGAATATCGAGAAAAACCAAGTCGGGATTTAAGTCCATTATCAATTCAATCGCCTGACGACCATTTTTACCTTCACCAACAATTTCCACTTGTGGTAACTGGTTCAATTTTGCTCGCAGTACATTAAGGGCAAGCGGCTCATCATCGACAATAACGGCTCGAATCTTGTTCATGCAGTTTTTTCCTTGGTATTGGTCCTGTCTACTTTATCCGCTAGATTGTATTCACAAGGAATATTGATAATGGTTTTCAGGCCACCTGATGGTAATAACTTGATATCCATTGAATAATCATCAGAATAAAGTGCTTTGAGACGTTCGTCAGTATTGCGTAAACCAACACCACGTCCGGTAGAGCTTTTCAATTTACTTTTAGCGATTTTAGCCCCAGAGCCAGTATCACTTAATTGTAGTATTAAACGATGATCAACAACATCGGCTCTAAACTCAATTGTGCCACCAGACTCACTTTGCGCAATAGCGTGTTTCATTGAGTTTTCTATAATGGGTTGCAATAAAAGACTGGGCAACAAAGCCGATTTGGCTTCAGCTGTAATCTCAAAATCTAATCTCAAACGATCTTCAAAACGGGTCTTCTCGATCTCCAAATATAAATTTAACGCATTGACTTCGGTTTCCAACGGAATCTTAGTATCTGGATTATTATCCAATGAATAGCGCAAGAACTTGCTCAATTGGACTGTCATTTTTTGAGCCTTGACAGTTTCGTTGCTTTCAACCAACGAGTTAATTGCATTTAAGGTATTGCATAAAAAATGCGGATTGAGCTGATAACGAAGCATCTTAAGTTGTGCATCTCTTGCCACATTTTGTGCTTTCATGCGTTTCAACTGCTCTTCTTTGGCTTCTGATTCCGCTTGCAACAATATAATGTGTTCAGTCTGCAACAATTCATAATATCGAATGCCATGAAACAGACCGGCCCAGCATAGAAAGATGAAAATACTTGCAAAATGCCAACCACCAAACTGCGTCCATTCGGTGCCATCGCCAGTAAGAGAAATAAAGGCATATACACGAGCCATCGTCCAAACAAACGACACCAGCATGACGGTGATAAAACCAACTAGCGCTCGAAAACGAGTACTTTTGTCCCAAATGTGCATGAATACCCAATACAACACCAAGGACAACATTAGTCCTAACAGAGCTTGGAGTATAATATGCAGGATGTGAGGCCAAGAAAATGGACCGTACCAAAGGGTGAGTACCGCAAAACTCATAACACTGACAAATAACCAAAAACCAACTTGCCACAACCAAAACTTCCGACTCGGCTGATTAGCAATAAAGCGTTTTGTAAAATCCGTTATTTTTTGCAACATAGTGAACCTTTCGAAGGTGAATCAAAATTTTACACTCTGCCCGATCGAACCGCCAGTTTTGCAGTCCGCCCTACCGCAGCGGCGAACCACTTTACCGTATATTCACCTTTAAAAGTAAAAAATAAGTTAACGTAAATCGTTAAATTCACTAATATCACGAAATTGATACTTGCTAATCCAGCCCTAAAACAAGAGCGATTAATATGTCAAAACACACTTCATTTTCACTTTTTTACGTCGCTTTTATTTCACTTATTGCTGCATTAGGTGGGTTCTTAATGGGGTTCGATGCATCGGTTATTTCTGGTGTGGTGAAATTTATCGAGCCCGAGTTTGGATTAACCAAATTACAACTAGGCTGGGCCGTTGCATCACTTACCCTTACCGCTACTCTAGCAATGATGATCTCAGGTCCACTAGCAGATAAGTTTGGTCGAAAAACGGTACTAAAAGTCGCCGCTTTCCTATTTTTATTATCTGCCGTATTATCGGCAGTCGCCCCCAGTTTTCTGATTTTAGTTCTGGCGAGAATGCTAGGTGGTTTTGGTGTTGGCGCAGCATTGATAATCGCTCCTATGTATATCGCTGAAATTGCCCCTGCCAAGTTTCGTGGTCGACTGGTATCACTCAATCAATTGAACATTGTTATTGGAATCTCTGCTGCTTTTTTCACTAATTATTTGATTTTACAACTTGGTTCTGCAACAACACCGGAACAAGATACGTGGAATATTCAACAATGGAATTGGCGCTGGATGTTAGGCCTAGAAGCAATCCCAGCGTTGTTATATTTCTTTTGTTTGAATTTTGTACCAGAAAGTCCAAGATGGTTATTACTGAAAAACAGGCCGGACGAAGCCAAACAAGTGCTTTGTAAAACAGTTCCGGAAGCCGAATTAGAAGATACACTTAATAGCATAGAAGCTGGCTTAAAACAGGATAACCAGCAACAGCAAGCCTCACTTCTAACATTGCTTAAACCGAAAATGCGCTTGGTAATGATCATCGGTATTTCAATTGCTATTTTACAACAAATTACCGGAATTAATGCGGTGTTCTTTTATGCGCCTATGATATTTGAGCAAAGTGGATTCGGTACCGACGCATCCTTTATGCAAGCCGTTTTAGTGGGCTTAATTAATTTACTGTTTACCGTGTTTGCCATATTGCTAATCGACAAAGTGGGACGGAAGGCATTATTGATATTTGGTGTATCAGGCATCGCTGTTTGTATGGCCATGATGGCGTTTCAATTTGGTCAAGCAAGTTATCAGTTAGATGCTAAAGCATTAACCGAAATCCCTGTTGAGATTAGCCACGAAAGTCAAACGGCGCTGACCCAAACAACGTACATGAACGATTTGCAATTTAAAGCCGCACTGGTTACGCATTTAGGCGCTGATATAGCACTGAAACATGAATCGGAACTCATTGCTGCTTCGATCAACGTCAACCAGAAATGGGTGCTCATCAGTTTATTAGGTTTTGTCGCTTGCTTTGCCATTTCTCTTGGCCCCGTCATGTGGGTGTTATTTTCAGAACTGTTTCCCAACCGAATTCGCGGCATTGCCATCTCGTTTGTGGGTTTAATTAATTCGGCGGTAAGCTTTTTAGTGCAACTCATCTTCCCATGGGAATTAGCCACCTTAGGTGTCACTTATACCTTTGCTTTTTATGCAATTTTTGCGCTTATTGGCTTAGCGATTATCATCTATTACTTACCTGAAACCAAAGGCAAATCTCTGGAAGAGCTGGAGCACATTTTGGTGCGCTAAAAAGCCAAAACATAGAGACGAGCCTTGCGCTAAACCTAACCAGATTAAGGAGAATAATAATTTAGTTTCTAAAAAAAGTCTTGATGTAGGCTAACCAGCTAACATTTCATATAGTTCTCGATTATGGATATTAGAGACAAAACAAGGAGTTACGCAGAAACAAGTTATTCTGATTTTACTAACGGTTGTTATTTACGGATGTGCCTCTACGCCGCCAAGCGAAGGTGATAACGCTATTTAAAGACTTATGAACAACGGAAAGCTTAAAGTCAATTGTTAACCGCCGAAGATTATGAGCAAACTTCTGGCAATAATTATCAGATCGAGGCATTGTATGCGGACGCGCATAAATGCGCTAAGAAGAATGTTGATTTAGTGGTTACCCTCGATGAAAAGGGTAAAGCAGTGCAAACGTTGACGAATAAAGATGCTCAAACCAATCAGTGCTTTTTGCAGCTTGCGAAACAATAAGAATTTACTCCCCCACCTAAAGCACCATTCTATCTTGCGGTAGAAATGGAGCTTGATTCCTATCAAAACCCATTTCCCTAAGTTTTTGGTCAGTACAACTAACCTATTGAATGATAGTGGCTGGTCGCATTTTTAATATTTTAATGGAAAAATCGATGAAAAAATTGATTCTCATTTTTGTAATTGGCGCTTTTCTGAATGGATGCGCTACTTATGAAATCAAATCAACACGTTTAGATAGTAGCCAGCCACTTGCCCAGAATCACGGTGTAGTTGCACTTCAAGTAATAAATAACACAGGTCGGTTAGCACCACTGCATGCAGGATGGACCGAAGTTATAGCAGTTAGAATGGACAATCACGAGCAAATTAAGCAGGCCGCGATTGAAGAGGCAAAAGCGAAAGCCGCGGCCAAAAACAAAGCATTCAATGAAGATGAAGTGGAGTGGGATCCTGAAGCTTATACTTTTTCACCTAACTCGCAAGGTGTTGTAGATAGTCAGTTATTTGCCGGCAGCATGCCAGAAGGGCAATACATAATTGCTTCTCTTTATAGTTTTTATTCCGATGGCAATATGAGCTCTTGGTTGACTATGCCCGTATATGCTTCAGCTGGTACGTTTAACGTAAAAGCCGGTGAGTTTACCAATTTAGGTAGTTTGGTTTTCCAACCTTTGTTGAATATTAAAGAAACCTCCTTTTGGAGTAATCGCTCTTCTAGCAAAGCCTATGTCACGCGTATTAGTGAAGCGGAAAATCTGCAAGATTTTATTATTGAACATTTCCCCAATTTAGCCAGCAGCGTTAATTTCAATCAATCACTTGGTTGGGAAGATGACAAGTTTGTCCAATTTCGCGACAAATTAAGTAGCCTCTCACGCAACAATGCCTATGGCAGCCAAGCCCTCATTTTAGAAGACCATAAACAACGGGCTGTGGCCGCTAAGTTCGGTCAGTTACACGTTGTAAACCAAGACAATAGTTGGTCTCAAATTGATTTACCGACAAACGGACAACTAACCAGTGTTTTAGAGTTAGACGGCAAAATTTTAGTTGGCTCCGAACGCGGACAAGTATTTGTTAGCGACAGTTTGCAAGGAAGTTGGACAGCAACTCAGCCAGTTTCAGCAGCAGAGTCCATTATTTGGTTTGGTAAAGCCAAGGAGGCGCTATTTGCAGTGACCGCTTCGGCAAAAAATCATTACTTCTACAGCATCAATAAAGACGATTTATCTTGGCAGCGTATAGGGGATTTTGAACGGAAAAACCCGAATGATTTTTGGGTGCAAAACGGTGGGTTATTTCCGATTTTAAGCGCCGATGGTCAACTCAGAGTGCTTAACGATAACAAGCTTCATGATTTCGACGTCGAATCTAACCAGTGGAGTAGCGTGAAATCCTCACCAATGGTGCAAGTTTCACAACTGGAAAATGGCGTATTGGTTGGCTTAGAGGTTAGTCAATGGGATGGTATAGGCGATCAGGCCGTTAGCTTTGATTACGGACAAAGCTGGATATCCCTTAACCGCAGTTTAAAAACTTTTGGGGACAATACTACAGATCGTTCGTTACCCATTGTTCTGGAAGACAAAACCCTTATTACCCTTGGACGAGCAGATAAAACAGTTAAACAACTGCAAATTATTAGTACCACCGCGAATAGTGAGGATGTTTCAAGAAAAGACTGGACTATGCGTGGCACAGCTAAACCAGATTGTGAAATAGCCTTGCCTAAATTAACTAACGGGCAGCGTATTTACTTCTTGTGCGATCAAGGACAAATCGTCAGTACCGATGACTTTGGTCAAACATGGAGCAGCGACGTCAAAATGGACATTGCCGCCATGCAAGCTGAATACGAAAGTTTATTGTCTGCTGTTGCAGAGAAAGAAAAGCAAGAAAAAGAAGCAGAGAAACAAAAACAAGCAGCAGAGCAACAATCCGCTGACAGTGAATAACACGCTAGTTATTTAAAATATTGTTTACTTGTTATCCAAGTATCACCGCTGTACACACGATATCTATATCACGCAAGTACAGCGGTGAATCCAAATTTAGCTAAACAATTGCTGTTTATTTAAACTCAGGTCTATTTTTCGGATTTGCCCTGAACGATCGAACAACATCTGACTTTGTTGTTTAGTTAGGCAGTTTTGCTGCAATCTTTCAATCTTGCCATTTGCGTATTGAATGCAAATCTCACCTTCCCCCTGCTCTTTCAAATGATATACAAATGGTACCTGACACCAGGTAAATCCTAAGCTTTTGCAAGGTAAAGCCAGCTTTTGCCAGTTTCCGTCTATATCGAGGTATGTAAAGTTTGTGGCATCTGCAGAAAATTCTTGGCTGCGCAATAAAGCCGGATTGAAACTCACTTTACCATCGGCTACATGCAAGCCAAACTCAGCAAATCTGGTGAGAATTTCCTCTTTTACTTGGCCAGTCATTCCAGGTTGTTGAGCACCTGCATGTTTTGGCGTATGTGAGTATGGGTCGGTAGGGAAAGCACCATATTGTTCAGGGGTTTTGTTAAAGCCGATACCTTTACGCACTTGATAATAAAGTTCACCTAAGCGCTTAATTAGGTGCTCACTTTGCTGCTCTTCAATTGCCTGAAAGAACTGCTCTTTTACCGCAAGTAATAACTTCGAAACCATGTGCCAATAGATGCTACCAAGTCCTTCAAAGCCAAACATACCACCGGATCTACCAGTAAAGGCATTGTGCTTAAATACATCTTCATAGACAGCTAAAATAAGATTTTTTTCAGCCCCTAGTTGTTCGCCGTATTGCAAAACCAAAGTATCAATTAAGTCGGCAACATCATTGGCATTTTTGAGATCTGCACTAAATCTTAGTATCCCTCGATTGTCTAGCATAATCAGACGCTCATCGTTGTTGGCTAACATTTGTTGGCAAAGAATTGATTTATCTAATGCACCTTTAGGTATTTTATTTTTATCTAAGAATCGACTTTGTGCTCTATCGGGATACAACATGAAGGTTTGTTGGTCCGCACGGTATATGTCTGAATCAAACAACGCATCTAATACCGCTATGGCTTCCTCACCTTTAATTGCACCGCTACTAAGCGCCGCAACCTGACCTTCTAACATAGGATAAAGATGCCCTACTTGTGAACATTTCGGTTCCAGTTTCAACACGTTGTAAGCATGATACAGCCCGTTTTCAGCACGATTACTTTGAATACTATGGTCTATAGCTAACAGAGCATCATCAATAAGGACATGGATTCGGCGCATCACCTGAGTCGTTTTGCCAGTAAATCCCTCAGCTTGATAAACGCGCTTGCGATAAGCTTCTGCGGCCAAGCCAAGGCGCTGCATCATCTCAAAACGCGCAGTGTTTGAAACCGAACCTTGGGTTATTTGTTGCGCGATAGCGTGTAAAGCATCGCAGCTATCTAATAACCACTGGTTCACTTCCAATGATAATTGCACGTCTTGCTGCTGCTCAGCGATAAGCGTTTTAAAGAAATGTAAGTAGCGACGAATGTAATACAAGGTGACCATGGATAAACCTTGCCCCACTAATGCATTATTCGCATCATTCCATTCTGGTCGCTGAGTATTAAGCCAGATGCCTCCGTCAATGACTAAATTACTGAGCTTAGACAACAAAGGAACCAACAACTTTTCGACTAAATTAACTTGGTAAACTTCACCACTTTTAGTCAACACCAATTTGCCATCCGATCCCATCGCCTGTACTCGTTGCTCAATCTTTGCAGCTAACTCTTCATCGTATGAAACGGTATCTTTCGCATTCGCCAATAGCGCGTCAAAATCCTTAATCCGATATGGCACGTTTGCATAACTGAATATGTCAGCAGCTAAAAGTTGATTGAGTTTTTCGGGGTGGAACTGCTTTGACAGCTCTAACATTTTCAGCAAATAGATAATTTGATGATCTCCCCAGTAGCCAATATAGCTCCAGGGATCATCCGGCTCTTCCACTTCCCAATCGATTCCCTGTTTGGTAATACGGTAAGGGTTATAGCCATCCATTGTTGAGGCATTCAAAAACTTGGCGATGACACTTTCAATAAACTGCGGGTAGCTGAAGGTGAGCGATTCCCAGTTTTGAAAAATATCCCGCCAATTGCCTTGGTAGGAAAGCAGTGGATTGCCCTGTTTATCTTTTAAATTGATCGCAAATTGATTCCAAGGGCGGCTTGGATCACCATGGCGGCGTCCAAAGGTAATAGGTAAATATTCAAACGCCAGCCTTTGCAGTTGCAGATCACCCACCTGCTCTACTTCCGCTATTAATGTTTGCACAGAGAATTTATCATCCAGAGCTGCGAGGAAATTCTGATTGGCGTGGTAAACCCCTTGATTAAAGGTTTTCACCGTTTTAATAAAATCGTCTTTTGTAATCAGATATTGATCATTAAAAATACCGCCACGCAATACATTGAACAAGGTATTCGCATAGTGGTGAACTGACACTTCTTCTTCGTTGGTTTGCTGAAAACCATCACTACTGGCCATAATTCTAGCAAGAGCATCACTGCCTGCGGCAATCGAAGAGCTTATTTTGCTTTGCAAAGTACTGGGAGAATTTAACTCCTCAAGTAAAGCAGTAACTTGTTTTTGGTCTTGTTCAACGTTTGCGACTAACATCCAGCTTTTATGCTGAGATGGCATTAGTTCAAATTTACTATTCACCAAATATGCGCCACGAACTCCACGATAAGAGGATTCAGTCACGATTTTTTGTTGATTTTTGAAACTGTTAATTTGCTCTTCCGATAACAAAATATTTGGTTCTTGCAAGCCTAAGCAAAACACCACATTAGCTCGCAACGACTCACTAGGTTCAGCTCTGTCTGTAATGCCTGAATATAAAGTAAAAATGCCGGTTCCAGTGTGTTCGTCAAGTTCATTAAACTTATACGCATCGACTAAATTACTTGACTGAGATTGGGTAAATCGTGGGGTGCCAGCGGGCAAAATGTTGAGCAACCCATCAAGCATTTCAGCGTTCACTTGCTGTTCTGAAATGTTTTCTATCTCAGCGATGCGACAGAATCCGTATTCGTCGCTAGTAGCCCAGGTATAGCGGAATACCAATTGCAAAGTATGATTTATTTCCTCAAAACACAGCTTATTACCCAAGGTATTTTTGTAAAGGTTACGGCTCAGGGAGTAATTGTGTTCGCGCAGATAATTGAACGGTTCCCAGTGATTAACTTTGTCATCCAAAATGATTTTAAACACTGTTTTACACCCAGTGTGATGACTGCTTTCATGGATTTTGTCTACTGTAACATACGGAAACAAGGCAGTTTCAGGAGACACGCGCCCTGCGGTTAAGCCACCAGTTGATGAAACAAAAAGCCAATGGTCGCTATCGGATACCAAACTAATGAAAAAAGCCGGCATTTGATCAACATTTTCAATTTTGTAATAACGTTCACCGGCCAAATTGACAAATGAACCATTAATCTTTTGGTTTATCGTATTTTTCATATTTTTAACTGCTTTGTTAAGTAAGTTGTTAACCGGTGTCGCCACCCATGATTAAAAAGTTGAAGATCTATGATTAGTGTTCCAGCTGATAAATTCGAACGTAGTCAACTTCCATTTTCACAGGGAAGATACTGTCATCTATTGGCCCACCAGCCCTTCCCCAGCCACCCCCGATAGCAAGGTTTAGAATGATGTGATAGGGATGATCGAAAGGCCAGGCTTGCCAACCTTCGC
Organism: Aliiglaciecola sp. 2_MG-2023; assembly: GCF_030548145.1. Lineage (NCBI taxonomy): Bacteria > Pseudomonadati > Pseudomonadota > Gammaproteobacteria > Alteromonadales > Alteromonadaceae > Aliiglaciecola > Aliiglaciecola sp. 2_MG-2023. The sequence continues at coordinate 390,745 of NZ_JAUORY010000002.1, read as the reverse complement.
CTTGATTCGAATAGTAGAAATAGGGAATATCATTGTATGCAATAATGATATGCTCTGGTCCCCACTCCAGAGAGTAAATTTGGAAGTCGTTATTGACTTCAGGGCCAATGTCGATACTGGCTTTTCGTTGCTCCCAGTTAACCCAATAGTATGCTTTGTTATGCACAGTTCCGTGGATATTGTGAGGGTCGTAACCAACATACTCCATAATGTCGATTTCACCAGAGTTAGGCCATGCGTCACATTCGTTATTGCCTTGCCATTCGCTATCAGAACTGCATTTAGTAGCGTATTTGAAGGCATCACTAGGTAACATCCAGATTGCCGGCCAGGTGCCTTGCCCCGCTGGTATTCGAGCACGAATTTCTGCCTTTCCGTATAGGAAGTCACCTTTGTCTTTGGCGTGAATTCGCCCCGAAGTATATTCTGCATTTGCAAACTGCTCTTTATGGGCTTCAATAACAAGTACACCGTCTTCTACCCGCACATTTTTCAATCTGTTAGTGTAAGTTTGATCCTCATCATTTACTTTACGAGCAGGCCAAATATCATAATTCCACTTTTCAGTATCTGGCGCGCCTGAATAGTTAAATTCGTCCCCCCAAACCAATTGCCAATGCTGTGGATCTCGTTGTTTACTGCGGACAATAATGGCATGTAAAACAGGTGCATTTTTAACCCCTTCTAGGACAATATTCAGTTCACCATCTTGTACCTTAATATTCGGTATAGTGCGCACTAGCGCTGATAATTTTTTACCATCTCTAGCAACGGTTATATCAAGGTTTTGTATTTGATTTTGCCCCTCGATGTTAATGTTGAACAGCCTATCCGATGCCCGCATATCTGTCGGCTCTGCGAACTTTAAGGTAACGTCATAAATGCCATTCTTTACTGCTAGAGGAAGGTTCATATCGCCTATACGATAGGTTTCGAACAACCTAGGATCTTGAGTTCCTTTTATTCCTTTTGACTGTCCTTTAGTATTTGCGACTGTAAACGTATCGGCTTGATAAAGAACCCCGTCCTGTCCAAGGTACTCAGGACCGCCAACATTAATCGCATGTACTACTGAGGCTGCAAAAACCTCAGATGCCCCTTTGGGCGATGCTGGTTGAAGATTATTTTGTGTTACTTGAGAATTTGTACACCCTGCACCTACCCATATAAAGGAGCATGAAAAGCACAATATGATAAACCGCGAAAAATGATAACTTTTCATACACAGCCCTTGTTTAAATAACGTTAAATTATTAAAAATTTGTTGCTAACTGTATGCAAACTTTTGCGGCATGCAACGTAAACGAGGCAAAGCGGACTAGTGAGGCGGCCAACTGGCCTCATCCCCAGCGAAAACCCCAAAAGCCTTTAAAATAGCGGCTTTAGAATGTATTTGCGATTTATACCCAGCTCTCAAAATTGGTATAATTAGTGTATAAGTCCGTTCCATCTCCTACTAGTCCCGCCTTATCGATTTTCGCCCGCAGATTATTAACCTTTGTGTTACATATCAAATCAGGCAATTAACATCTGGTTTGGAATCTGATAATTCACTGTGACGACATAACGCAGAAGCATCGGATTAATAACCAGTCAAAATCACTTTGGTTTTGTTTTCGGAGAACACAATGAGAATAAAAAGCGTAAAGCACACGACGCGCAACTTGTCTCTATCTGTAGGTGCCGCTATCGCGATATCTTTAACTGGTTGCGGCGGTTCTAATTCAGATACAGATTTAAAAGCAGTTGATACGTCCGCGCCAGTCGAAGACTGGGTGATGATTTGGAATGATGAATTCGATGGGGATAGTATCGATTCAACCAAATGGAGTCATGAAGTCAATTGCAGCGGAGGCGGGAACAATGAACAACAATGTTACACCGACTCCTCTGAAAACTCTTTTGTCGCAGATGGTATGCTTAATATTGTCGCAAAACCTGCCGAAGAAGGTGCCGAACTACCCTATACGTCTGCGCGATTAAGAACGAAATATAAGGGTGACTGGACATACGGCCGCTTTGAGATGCGCGCTAAATTACCCTCTGGACAAGGTAGTTGGCCGGCATTTTGGATGTTACCTACCGACGAAGTTTATGGCTCTTGGCCCAAGTCAGGTGAAATCGATATTATTGAAGCGGTTAATTTGGGTGTAGTAGATGCCGACGGTAACGAAGAAAAATATGTCCATGGTACTTTGCACTATGGTCGCGACTGGCCGCAAAATGAATCATCCGGTAAGGAATATCTTCTGCCAGATGGTGCCAATCCAGCTGATGACTTCCACACCTACGCCATAGAATGGCAAGAAGGCGAAATTCGCTGGTATGTCGATGGCTATTTATATGCAACTCAAATGGCTTCAGAAGTCCGTTACAACAGTAAAGGAGAAGCCTCTGGTTTAGTTCATCAAGGTTGGTTCTCTGAATACTTCGATATTGCCACTGGTGAAAAAGAAGTACATTGGGACGCTGCGCCATTTGATCAAGATTTCCACATTCTACTCAACTTAGCAGTAGGTGGAGATTGGCCTTCAAACGTAAACAACCTAGGTATCGATGAAACCGCATTTGCCAACGGACAAAGTTACATTATTGATTATGTTCGTGTTTACGAATGTTCAACCAACCCGATGACGGGTAAAGGTTGCGAAACAGTTCGCGGTGGTTATAAAGATGAAGATGATGCTTTGGTAACAGGCAAAGCTCCGATTCCTGAACCTCCTTCAACAGGAGTGGTTCAAGAACTCACCGTTTTTGCCGATGCGGCCAATCCGGATTGGCCCATTTGGGATTGTTGTGGTGGCTCTACTCCTACTATTGAGACCGATGACGCCGAGCATGGTGCAGTGGCTGAATTTGTGATTGGAGCTGCGCCTACAGTGATGGGTTTTAACACAACCTTACTTGATACGCCTGTGCGTTTTGATGCATCCCCTATGTTAACAGCTGGTGCTTTAACTTTCGAAATGAAAGTTGTTTCATTGCCAAGCGACGCTAACGCGGTGTGGAAATTTAAAATTGAAAGTAACAGTGCTAGTCAGGCAGTTGAACTCGATATCACACAGGACGTTGACGGAAATCCATTGACTGCAGGTACATGGCAAACCTATTCATTTTCTATGCAAGATTTGGCAGATGCAGGTTTGGATTTAACTGGTATCGACGTCATCATGATTTTCCCTGCATGGGGAACAGGTGAAGGCGCGACTTATCGTGTAGACAACGTAAAATTTGCCATCGACTATCCTGAACTGGTGTTATTTGCGGACCAAACCAATATGGAATGGCCCCTGTGGGATTGTTGCGGCGGATCAACACCTGTTGAAGCGATTGATGATGAAGAACACGGCACAGTTGCAGAATTTAGCATTGGTGAAACGCCAACGGTAATGGGCTTCCTATCTGGCGACGGGGTAAAATTCGATGCCAGTTTGTTAGAAGCCGTTGGTGTAATCCAATTTGAAATGAAAGTTGTCACAGGTACTGCTAGCGACACTACGCCTTGGTTGTTTAAAGTAGAGAGTAATGGTGCAGCACAAGCTGTAGAACTGGACTTATCTGCCAGCAACGAAGGGGTTGCCCCAGTAACAGGCGAATGGCAGACCTACACTTTTAACCTACAAGATTTGGCGGATGCCGGCCTTGACTTAAGCGCTATTGATGTGGTCATGATATTCCCTACATGGGGTGCAGGAGAAGGCGCTGTTTACCGCGTCGATAATGCCAAGATATTCAACCCACCACCTCCCTCAATTACGCTTTTTGCTGACCAAGAAAATGCCCAGTGGCCAATGTGGGATTGCTGTGGTGGTTCAACACCAACTGTTGAAATAGATGGGGATGCAGCACATGGAGCGACGGCTGAATTCCAAATCGGTGCAACGCCAACGGTAATGGGTTTCTTAGCAGAAGATGGCGCAGAGTTTGACGCAACAACCCTATTAACAAGCGGGGTTATTCAATTCGATATGAAGGTAATTGCTACACCAAGTGAAACTACAGCTTGGGTGTTTAAAGTGGAGTCTTTAGGCGCAGAAACCGCTGTGGAATTAGCCCTTGAAGCGAGTAAAGAAGGCGAAGTTCCGGTAACCGGCGAATGGCAAACTTACACATTTGATCTTCTGACACTTTCCGACGCGGGGCTGGATATCAGTGCTATCGACGTCTTAATGATATTCCCAGCTTGGGGCACCGGTGACGGCGCAATTTACCGCATTGATAACGTAAAGATTACGTCTGAATGATAGCTCGAAATAAAAACTAATTACTGCTTACTGGGTTTTGTGTCTACACAAAAGATATAAAGCCCAAAGGGTTTACACAGAATAAAGAACAATTAAGTAGGGCAACTATGAAACATATGACCTTCAAGAAAAAATACTTAGCTGCGTCAATGTCTATGCTTTTAGGTGGGGTTTTAGTACCCGCCGCCAATGCACAAGAAGACGCTGCGGTTTCGCAAGATGATGTAGAAGTGATTCAAGTAAAGGGAATTCGCGGTTCATTGTTACGAGCAATGGACATTAAACGCGATGGACAAGGGGTAGTTGACGCTATTTCTGCTGAGGAAATGGGGAAATTTCCAGATACCAATATCGCTGAATCTTTGCAACGTATTCCCGGCGTGACAATCAGCCGTAAAAATGGTGAAGGTAGCCAAATCACCGTTCGTGGTTTTGGACCTGATTTTAACTTGGTCACCTTAAATGGTCGACAAATGCCAGGGACAGGAAACACCCGTTCTTACGATTTAGAGAATTTGTCTTCAGACGGTGTGAGCGCACTAGAGTTATATAAAACCGGACGCGCTGACGTTCCAAGTGGTGGTTTAGGTGCAACAGTAAATATTATTACCGCCAAACCGTTGAGCAGTCCAGGCTTAAAGTATGTTGTGTCAGCCAAGGGCATTTACGATGAATCGAATGTAGAAGGTGATGATATCACGCCTGAATTATCAGCTCTTTATAGCAATACTTTTGCTGACAATACGTTTGGTGTGGCAATTTCGTTATCAATGCAAGAACGTAACTTCCAGCAACAAAGTGCAAATGTTCCGGGCTGGCAAGCGGATCAATCTCTTGGCACAACCACTGACTTTATTGATTTACGCCCTGACGCGAGCAGTTTAGAAGAAGATACCTTAGACGGCTCATTGGAAGACGGGAAAGCTGGCCACACCTATTTACCTCGTCAAATCTCATACAATATTAATAATGTAGAACGGACACGTGTAAACGGCATGGCGACGCTGCAATATGCGCCACGTGACGATATGACTTTCACTTTAGATTATGTCTACTCTGAATCAGAAACCGCCACATCTGGTCAAGGATTTGGAATTTGGTTTAACTTCGGCGGAAACATAAATTCGTACGAGTTAGATGAGCGAGGTTCGGCAATTAGCTTAACTGAATCAAGCAACGATTTTGCCCACTCAGCTAACGTTGAAACACTGTTAGTAGAAAGCGACTCCATTGGCTTTAACTTTGAATGGCAAGCAACTGACAACTTTCATGTTGAGCTTGATTACCACGACTCTAAAACCACAACAGATAACGGCGCAGATAATGGCACAGGTCACTCTGGCAACGTCATTTTAGGGCCGAATAACATAGTGACAAAAACCTATGATTTCTCTGGTGGCGGCGTCCCGCAGTTTGATATCACCTGGCCGAATGGCGCAGAAGAAGCCGATCCGGGTGATTTTGATCCCCTTTTCGCTCAATTTGGACGTGCAGAAGGCAAGTCAACCATTGAACAAATCCAATTAGATACTGAGTGGGTTAACCCCAACGATAGCTTCCTGACAAAAGTGCAATTTGGTCTAGCCAACACGGACCAATATTTTGGTGGATACTCTGCCAATAACGGTAATGTTGGACCTAATGGTTATAATGGAAACCAAGCCATTTTCCCAGATAGCATGTTCACTCGAACCGATACCGGCGACTTTTTAGATGAGTTTTCAAATGGCGGGAGTAACCTCGTCACTAACTATTACTATACCTTCGATTATGCAGAAGTGATTGCTAGAATGCAGGACTATTTTGGATTTTCAACTGACCCTCTTAATCCTGATTTTGGTACCAATAGCCGTGCAGATTTAACAGAAGAAACCCAAAGCGCCTACCTATCTGCAGATATGTATTTTGAAATTGCAGATATGCCTTTAGATGTGAATATAGGCGTACGTTATGAGCAAACTGACGTTACCAGCTTAGTGTTACAAGATAGCGTGGAAGATTACCTAGTTTGGACAAACCCCACTGAGTGGCAAATGCGCTATCGTGCAAGTGATGGCGGTACTGTGACCTATACCGGCGAGCATGATGTAGTGCTACCTAATTTAGACATTAAATTAGAAGTTACTGACGATATTGTTGCTAGATTCTCTGCCAGTAAAACTATCACTCGAGCACCTCTTGGCAACTTGATAGGCGCGAGATCTCTATCAGGAAGTCCCAAGCCCGGCGGTCGTACAGGCTCTTCAGGGAATACCAACCTACTGCCATTTGAGTCCACTAACTTAGATTTCAGTTTTGAATATTACTATGAAGAAGGCAGTTACGCGTCACTTGGCTATTTCCGCAAAGACGTAAAGAACTTTATTCAAAATACCTTCACTACTATCACAGTTGATGGCCTCCGAGACCCGTATATTGGACCAAGGGCTATTCAAGCTGAAGCAGATTTAGTGGCTAATGGCATACAAGCTACCGATGGCGCGATTTGGCAACAAATCATTGATAATGGCGGCGGCGTAGATGACGATTGTTGTGAAACTCAAATCGTTCGCCAGAGTGACGACGATCCGCTAGTTGAATGGCTAGTCAGTCAGCCGTCAAACGGCGAGAAAAAGATGGTAGACGGGATTGAATTGGCGATTCAACATTTGTTCGGTGAAAGTGGCTTTGGCGCTGCCTTTAACATGACATTAGTTGATGGTGACGTGAACTATGACACTGAAAACTTCTCGGTACAGTCTCCATTAAATGGGCTAAGTGATTCAGCAAACGTCCAAGTGTTTTACGAAAAAGACGGTTTATCGGCCAAGCTCACTTATGCATGGCGTGATTCCTACCTAATTGGTATAGGTCAGGCACAAGGCACAGCTGAAGCGCCTCCACAGTTTTTTAAAGAATATGAGCAGTACGATATGAGCATTAACTACGATGTTAACGACAATCTAACCGTATTCTTTGAAGGGCTTAACTTAACCAATGAAACCGAGGAAGGTTACGGACGTTATGAAGAGCAATTCTTGTTTGCTCGTCAATACGGCACCCGTTATAACTTTGGTGCGCGCTATTCATTTTAAGCGCAAATAAGCAAGAAATAGCCGTCTTAGTGGCGGCTTTTTGTTATTATTTTGTAAATTTACATTTAATATAGAATCAATGTAAAGCGTGGCTGGGAGTATAATTTGTCAACTAATCAAATTCGCAATGTTGTCATCGTAGGGGGTGGTACAGCCGGTTGGCTCACCGCTGGCGTAATTGCCGCTGAGCACATGGCTCATTCAGAACAAGGTATATCAGTTACCCTAATTGAATCACCGGACGTGAAACCTGTGGGTGTGGGCGAAGGAACCTGGCCAACTATGCGCGGAACCCTGCGTAAGATGGGTGTTACCGAGACCGACTTTATCCGCTGCTGCGATGCAACATTCAAACAAGGTGCTAAATTTGCTAAATGGGTGACCGGAGCAAAAGATGATGCCTATTACCATCCACTGGTTTTGCCTCAAGGTTATGAACAAATTAATTTAGCGCCATTTTGGCAACAGCAAGCTGCGCATATTCCCTTTGCCGATGCAGTGTCATTTCAGGGGCAAATATGTGAGCGAGACTTAGCACCAAAACAAAACACTACCCCAGAATTCGCCCATGTTGCCAACTATGCATATCACTTAGATGCAGGTAAATTTGCGGCGTTCCTACAACAGCATTGCACTGAAAAGCTTGGAGTCAAACACATACTTGATACTGTAATCGCAATTAATAGCCATGAAAATGGCGATATTCGAAGCTTATCAACGAAACAACATAATGATCTTAACGGTGATTTATTTATCGATTGCAGTGGATTCCATGCATTATTAATTGGTAAACACTATCAAATACCATTTATACACAAAAAGGACATTTTATTTAATGATGCCGCACTAGCGGTACATGTGCCTTACCCTGATGAACAAAGCCCGATTGCCTCGCATACTATATCGACTGGACAAAGCGCCGGCTGGATTTGGGACATTGGTTTACCTTCGCGTCGCGGTGTTGGCCATGTTTATTCCACAGCACATATCAGTGATGAGCAAGCTGAATTGGAATTGCGTCAGTATATTCGTGAAAGTATTGGCAATAAAGTTGATGAACTTGATGTTCGTAAAATTCCCATTGTGCCGGGCCATCGTGAAACCTTCTGGCATAAAAACTGTGTTGCTGTTGGTTTATCGGCTGGATTCTTGGAACCACTGGAAGCCTCCGCATTGGTATTAGTCGAATTATCTGCGGCGATGATCAGTGAACAGCTTCCAGCCAATCGCAACGTAATGGATATAGTCGCAAAACGATTCAACAATAAATTTCGTTATCGCTGGGACAGAATCATCGATTTTCTAAAATTGCATTATGTACTGACCAAACGTACTGATTCTGATTATTGGATTGACAATTGCCGAGCTGAAACTATTCCTGAGGGGCTCACAGAACTGATGGAATTGTGGCAACACCAATCACCATGGCACAGTGATTTTACCCAAACCGATGAGGTATTCCCGTCAGCAAGTTATCAATATGTATTATACGGAATGGGCTTTAAAACTCAGCAGTCTAAAACGATTAGACGCTCTGATAATCAGCAAATTGCGCTGGAAAATTTTAGAAAAAACCAGCAAATGACAGAAAAGTTACTCAGAGGATTACCCACCAATCGGGAACTGATTAACAAAATTCATCAATATGGATTGCAACGAATTTAGGTTTAAGTTCACAACTGTTAAAGCGAATCACCTTCACCAAATATTAATTAGGAAAAGCTAATGGCCAACCATCAACTACTGGATAATGTCACCCACAAAGATTTGCAGGTAATCACGGATTTTTTGCCTAACCTTGGCGATGATATTAGTTTTACCAATGTGTTTGTATCTGAGTTTCGTGAAGCTCAGGGCTTGTATCCACTATTTTTTCACAAACATACTGACACTGGAAAATTCGAAGCTATAGCGCTTTTTGGGTTTGCCCCACTAGAGAACCTTTATCTAAACGATTCAGGCTGGCAGGCCAACTATATTCCGCTAACTATTCGTAGACGCCCTTTTCTGATTGGCTTCCAAAACGTGCAAGTTGATGGTGTGCTGAAACAAGATCCCGTGGTATTTGTGGATATGGACAGCCCAAGAGTCAGTCAAACTGCCGGAGAGAAGGTATTTCTGGAACAAGGTGGGCAAAGTGATTATTTGCAAAATATTAATTCTGTACTGCAAACCATTCATCAAGGACATTCTCAAACTGATGAATTTATAGACACCATTATGCAATATGAGCTGATTGAACCGGTTAGTATAAAAGTGCAGTTAAAAGACGGCTCTAATCATGAGTTAAATAGTCTTTACAGTGTTAACGAAGAAAAAGTAGCAGCCCTTCAAGGGGATGTTTTACAAAAGTTACACCAACAAGGATACTTACAAATGATGCATATGATGGAGGCGTCCATGTCGAACTTATCACTATTAATTGAAAAGAAAAACGCGTCGTTGTAAGCCCTATGAAATTGCCTTTCGATTCAAAAAATAGCTTAAAAGAAGTGCTTAACAGTACAATAGTCGACTTAAATCAAGCACAACTAAGTAGTTCTTTACCCTGTATTTTTAGAGGTCTAGTGGCAGATTGGCCATCCGTAAAAGCGGGATTAGAATCACCTCAATGTGCAGCTGATTATTTAAATCAATGGGCCAACAACAATCCCGTTCAGGCATTTGTGGCACCGCCAGAAGTGGCTGGCCGGTTTTTCTATAATGACGATTTGCAAGGCTTCAATTTTCAGCCCAAAACCACCGTTTTTAAAACCCTGATTAACGAAATTATTGCGCTTGCTGGGAGCAAGGATTCACCTTCCACTTATCTAGGCTCAACCTCGGTGAATCATATTTTGCCGGGATTCACAGAACATAACAAATTACCGCCATTGCAAGACTCGCCGTTAGTCAGTATTTGGGCTGGTAACCGTTCTCGTATAGCTGCGCACTACGACATACCAGATAACCTTGCATGCAATGTAGTCGGCCGACGTAGGTTTATATTATTCCCCCCCGATCAGTTAGCTAACCTGTATATAGGTCCGTTGGATTATACGCCGGCAGGACAATCAGCGAGTTTAGTGGATTTTCATCATCCAGATTTCGAAAAATACCCTAAGTTTGTCGAAGCAATTGAACACTGTTTTATCGTTGAACTTGAGCCGGGAGATTGTATCTTCATTCCCAGTATGTGGTGGCATCATGTTGAAGGGCTGACTGAATTTAACGTTTTACTGAACTACTGGTGGCGTCAAGTTCCGGATTACATGGGCACGCCACTAGATGCACTCAATCACGCAATATTAGCCATTCGTGATCTACCTGAATCGCAACGTCAGGTGTGGCAGGATGTTTTTCAACACTACGTATTTAATCCTGCAGAAAACGCGCATATTCCCGCCACTAGAAAAGGAATTTTAAGCCCCTTAGATGAAACCTTGGCGAGACAGCTACGCAGTCAGTTATTAAACAAATTAAACCGATAGTGTAACGAAAAGTCTATACTTTACCTCTACGTGCTTCTAACTGGTCGCGAACTTGTCTAGCTGTGGTTTCCGTGATTGGATAAATCAGGATTAACCCTATTGCAATCAGCGAACATACAATTGGGATGCCCGCATCAGCCAAACGCATCAAGGTGATAGTCGTGTGCGATTGTTCTCCGCCAAGTTCAACATCAAACCCCGTAGCAATCAGAATAAAACCACCAGCAGCTAGCGCCACGGCCATGCCCAATTTAACCACCCACCAATAAATCGAACCGAACATCCCCTCGCGACGGGCAAATGTCTTTAGTTCATCAAAATCACATACATCAGCAATCATCGAGCCCATAAGTGTGAATAAACCTCCTAAGCCAAATGAAATAAAAGGCACCGGAATAAGAATCAACCAAGGGTTTTCAGGTGTATAACAGAACCACTTTAATCCGTAACCAACGATGGAAAATCCAATGGCAATGAAAAACGCTTTACGCTTGCCATATAAAGTAGAGAGTTTTGCGGTGATGAATATGACACAAAAAGTAGAGATTGCAGAAAGAGTGCCCGCCCAACCAGCGTACTCTGAACCGAGGTTAGTATCACCAGCAAAAACATAATAAATAATCACGTAAAACTGGAACGAAGAAACCATCATAAAGCCATTAAAGACCAAGAAAGTAGCGCCACATAGGCACAGAAAAGGTTTATTTTTCAAGGCCTCGCCAAACCCTTGGAAAAACCCCTTAATACCAGGACTGAGAATTTCAGTGTCGGTTTGAGCGGGTTTATCCAAAATCGCCAAATTAGGTTCTTTTAAGAATATCGCAGGCAAAATACCCACAAAAATCGTAAAGGAACCAATAATAATAGCCAGCCACCCCGCGCCTTGAATCATGTCATCGAACAACTTATCGTTTTGCATGAACCACAAAAACCACGGAGCCATGAGATATGCCATTTGGCCCATGAAGTTTTGCACTGCCATTAAGCGGGTGCGTTCATGATAGTCAGGGGTTAATTCATAACCTAAAGCGATGTAAGGCGTTGCAAATACCGTGTAGGCCAAATAAAAAAACAAAGAACCGATGAGAAAAAACCAGAAATAGAACATTTCACTTTGTTCTCTAGGCAATTGCCAAATCAATGCATAAATAATCCCAGCCGCGATAGCCCCACAAAATATATAGGGCCGCCTGCGTCCCCACTTAGTTTTGGTGTTATCACTGATATATCCCATCAATGGATCAGTTAACGCATCTGTTAGCCGCGGTAACGCACTTACCAAACCAACCAACGCCGGATTCATGGCTAAACCTAAATTTAGGACAATAACCATTCCGCCAATTGCCGCACCGAGCAGGTTATTAACCAGTGCGCCTAGGCCGTAAATGAACTTGCGCAATAAGGGAATTTTGTCTCGATTTGCGGTTACCTGAATAGCGCTTTGGGCAGAAGTCGCGACATTACTCTTGGTCATTGAAATGATTCCGGTGTGCATCAGGTTAAGGTTGAGCGCTCGAATTAACGGGCAGCATAAAACTAGTTAACAATAAAATTACATTTTATCGAGCGCCAGACAAACGAAAAACGGTAAGTTGTGGCAATACACACGTCGAAGCGGTCAAACGGGCAAAGTGATTAAGCAAGGAACTTTGTGTAAAGGGCTATTCAGAAGGAAGAGTAGCAACCGACCGCCTTAACTCTCGGCTAGTCCACTTTGGCTTGTTTAATTTGAATTGTTGTATAAGGGAGTTAAGGTTAATGATAAAAACGTTAACAAATGCTCTTCACAAGACGTTGTCGTCTTAGCGAAGAGTTTTTCTTTATGGAATCAGGCAAATCTATGCTTTCAACTGACCAACCTTCATCATCGACCTGTGTAGCTGTTAGTTACTCTGACAGAATCACTCACCTTCTCTCAAAAATGCATATAGATGAGAAGATTGGACAGCTTAGCCAAGTAATGGGCAACGACAGTGTACAACTTGAACAAGATGTCAGAGACGGGCTTGTGGGCTCAGTCATTAATGAAGTCTGTGCGAAGACACTGTCGAAACTGCAACGTATTGCCACAACAGAAAGTCGATTAGGGATTCCGCTGTTAGTCGGCAGAGACGTGATCCATGGCTTCAAAACAATATTCCCAATTCCGCTGGGCCAAGCAGCAAGTTGGGATCCAGAATTAGTAAAAAAAGCCGCACAAATTGCCGGCAAAGAAGCCTCAAATGTGGGGATTAATTGGACGTTCGCTCCGATGATAGATATTAGTCGCGATCCTCGCTGGGGACGTATCGCTGAAAGTTTTGGTGAAGATCCTGTGTTATCTTCGATAATGGGAGTGGCCATGGTGGAAGGTTTTCAGGGCGATAACTTGCAGAGTTCAACAGCCATTGCCGCCTGTGCGAAACACTTTGTAGGCTACGGAGCTTCGGAAAGTGGTCGAGATTATTGCACCACCAATATTCCACAAAATGAGCTACGTAATATTTATTTCCCGCCCTTTAAAGCCACCGCCGATGCAGGTGTTGCCACCTTTATGTCGTCTTTCAGTGATTTAGACGGTTTACCTGCCAGTGGTAATAAATGGCTAATGGACTCAATATTACGTAAAGAGTGGCATTATCAAGGCTTTGTAGTGAGTGATTGGGAATCCATAGCACAATTACAAATTCATGGTTTGACCGAAAACGCTGAAGAGTCCGCCTTCACAGCATTTGACGCGGGTATTGACATGGAAATGGTCAGCACTACCTATCGTGAAAATCTTTCGAGCTTGCTTGAAAACAACAAGGTGAGTGAACAAGAAATTGATCAGCGGGTACTCAGAATACTTCATTTAAAAGAAAAGTTAGGCCTATTCGATCTTGACTATGAGGCACACGAAAAGCGCAGAGCCCATCAACAAGGCCCCTTGTATTACGACAATAACGACTTAGAAATAGCCAAACAATTAGCGCTAAAAAGCTGCGTACTACTGCAAAACAATAACCAAAGGTTACCGCTAAACTGTAAAAAATTAACCAGTATTGGCTTAATTGGACCTTTGGCAGATGACGGTTACGAGCAACTAGGCACTTGGATTTTTGATGGTGAAGAAGAACATAGTATTACCCTTAGACAGGCCCTTAACGATGCCTTGGGTGAACAGGTAACGCTAAATTACGCCAAAGGATTACAAAATACCCGAACTCACAATACTGATTTAGCTTTCGACGCCATCGAGATAGCCAAAAAGTCAGATGTTGTGGTTTTATGTTTGGGGGAGGAATCCATTTTATCTGGCGAAGCCCATTGCCGCGCTGAGCTTGATTTACCGGGACAACAGCAGTGGTTAATCGAGAAAATCGCCGCTACTGGTAAACCTATAGTACTGGTAATTATGGCAGGAAGACCACTCACCATAGAACCCATTTTGGATAAGGTCGATAGTATTCTTTATGCCTGGCACCCAGGCACTATGGGAGGACCTGCGATTTCCGATTTACTATTAGGAAAGTCATCGCCATCGGGAAAATTAACAGTCTCATTTCCCCGAAAAGTGGGGCAAATTCCAATTTATTACAACCAAAAGCATAGCGGTAAACCGGCTACCGAAGAACAATGCATTCACATGAATGATGTTCCAGAGCGCTCCCCACAAACCTCACTGGGAATGGCAGCAACGCATTTGGATACCCATTTCTCGCCTCTTTTTGAGTTTGGTTTCGGGTTATCCTATGGCTATTTTGAATATACGAATTTAACTTTGAACAAAAAGTCCTTCTCATCTGGCGAACAAATCAATGCCCAAGTGACCATCAAAAATGCCGGACGCTATGCTGCAGAAGAAATTGTACAAGTGTATGTTCGAGATTTAGTTGGCAGTGTCACCCGCCCAGTAAAAGAGCTCAAACAGTTTAAACGTGTTTTTATTCCTTCTGGTCAAAAAGTCGATGTTGTTTTTACACTGGAACAATCTGAGTTGGCATTCTATGATCGTCACATGCAATTGAATATTGAAGCTGGTAAATTTAAATTATGGATTTCAGGTAGCGCCAAAGCGAGCCTAATAACGGAGTTTGTATTAACCAATGGTTAAACTAAATAGCGGATTTAATCAGCAAATAATTGACCATGTGGAGACACTTCTATCGTCGATGACATTGCCGCAAAAGATCGGTCAAATGACTCAAACAGAGCGCTCTACTTGCTCTGCAGAGGAGATATATCAATATCATATTGGTTCAGTTTTAAGTGCAGCAGGTTCAGCTCCAAGTAACAACGAATTACAAGACTGGTTGGATATGACCGACGCCTATTGGCTGGCGTCAATGAAAGCCGATGAAAACCACTTAGCTATCCCGATTATTTATGGTGTCGATGGGATACACGGTAACAACAACGTTAAAGATGCGGTCATTTTCCCACACAATATTGGCTTAGGGGCAAGTGCAGACTTTGAGCTTATTGAAAACATCGCAAGGGTAACTGCCAAAGAAGTTTGCGCAGTGGGTGTCGATTGGGTTTTTTCACCTAATTTAGCCGTTGCTCAGGACTATCATTGGGGGCGAACCTATGAAAGTTTTTCCGAGGATACTAATTTAGTCTGTCAATTTGCCAGCGCAATGATCACAGGCCTACAAACCGACTTAACCCATTCTGGAGTGCTAGCTTGCGCTAAACACTGGATCGGTGATGGCGGCACTAAGCATGGAATCGATCAGGGCGATACATTACTCGATTGGCAAGATTTAGAACGAATTCACATCCGCCCCTACTACCAAGCAATTGAAGCTGGCGCAATGTCTATTATGGTCTCTTTTAGCAGTTGGAATGGTGACAAGTGTCACGGCCATGGCCATCTACTCACCAGTGTTTTAAAACAAAAAATGCAATTTCCAGGATTTCTAATTTCCGATATGCAGGGAATCGATGATCTTGCTGCAGACTTTTATTTGGCGGTAGCGCAAGGTGTCAATGCAGGGATAGACATGTTCATGGTGCCTGATAATTGGAAAGAGTTTATTGAACATTTAAGCGCCCATGTGGAATTAGGAACAGTTTCTATTGAACGTATAAATGACGCTGTACGAAGAATTTTATCAGTCAAAATGGCTGCCGGGTTATTTGATAAACCTCAACCATCAAAGCGTGCATTGGCAAAAGATGCTAATTTTGGTTCAAAACTGCATCGTGATATTGCCCGTGAAGCGGTTCAAAAATCATTGGTGTTACTAAAGAATCAACACGCCATCTTACCAATTAGCAAACAAGCAAGGGTGTTGGTAACAGGAACCAATGCAGACAATATAGGTCATCAATGCGGTGGTTTTACACTTTCTTGGCAAGGCATTGATGGTAATCAAGAATTTCCAGCTGCAACCTCAATCTGGCAGGGGATCAAAGCACTCAACGCTAACGCTGAATTGATACCCGAGTCAAAAGTAGCCGCAGTCAAACAGCAAGATTTTGATATCGCAATAGTGATTGTAGGCGAGCGGCCTTATGCAGAAGGACTAGGCGACATTCGTTATAGTGACAATGTGATGTTCGAGTCAGGTAAACAAATAAATGGAAAACTACAAATCCAGTCGGCATCAGGTAACTCTTTAGCGTTAAGCATGATTGACTCTCTGGCGATGAAAACTATTGATTTGTTAGTTAACAAAGGAATACCCGTAGTGACTTTGTTGGTTTCCGGTAGGCCATTGCTAATTAATCCTGAGTTGGACCAATCTGCGGCCTTTGTAGCAGCTTGGCTGCCGGGATCAGAAGGCGCAGGTATCGCAGATGTTATATTTGGTGATGCCTCCTTCTCAGGGCAACTGAGTTTCAGCTGGCCTGAAAATTCTCTGGATGCCACAGACGCAGACAATGCCAGCTACCAAATAAAATTCCCCATCGGTTATGGTTTGACCTATGGAACCCCCACCCCACTAAAAACAGCAAGCTAGAGTTATGTCTCATTTTGCGATTTTAGAGGCAATACATGACATTCCAGTTTTACAATTTTCTGAGTAAAACTATTGAGTATTGTCAGATAACCCTGCGACAGAACGAGATACATTTTCAGCGCCCTCTTTAATTTCATGAATGGCCGTTTCAACTGCTTGTAATAAGTCTGTGCCTTTTTTTGCGGTATCAGAAACGGAATTGATATGACGAGTAACCTCATCCGTCAATTCTTGATTCAAACGCACCACATCGCCAATTTCATTGGTAGAATTACTTGTGCGAGCAGCCAGTTGACGAACTTCATCCGCGACAACCGCAAAACCTCGCCCTGTATCCCCAGCCCTTGCTGCTTCAATTGCGGCATTCAGTGCTAACAAGTTAGTTTGATCGGCGATAGAGCTTATTGTCGATACAATACTACCAATCAAATTTGACTGATTGCCCAAGCTTTCAATTAACTTTACAGACTCTATAACTTCTTGCTCTATTGCGCTGGAATTAAGAACGGCATTTTTTAACGTTTCTGAACCTTGCATAGCAATTTGAGCAGTTTCAACTGCAGTAGAGTAAGCCACTTCTGCTGCTTCAGACACAGCTAAGTTTTGTTTCACCCGGTCGGAAATATCTGCCGCAAACTTAATGACTTTAATAACTTCCCCGGTCTCTGACTTTATGGGGTTATAAGTGGCTTCTAACCATATTTCTTGACCACTAAACGATTTCCTGACAAACATTCCAGAGGTTAGCTTGCCACTTTCTAAATCATCCCAAAAAGTCGGGTTGTCTTGATAAAACTGATCTGAACAAAAGATTCTGTGATGTTCTCCTTGTATATCTTCTAGCGTGCAGTCCATGGTTTGTAAAAAGTTTTGATTGGCATACAAAATATTCCCTTGAGGAGTAAACTCTATGACCGCCATTGACAAATCTAGGGCTTTACTTATCGCAAGTTGAGTTTGTAACGCGGTATATTGTTGGGTCACATCCGTCGCAATTTTAACTATTTTAGTCACTTTACCGGCATGAACAATCGGAAAATACGTTGCATCTAACCATAATTGTTGGCCATGTTTATTTAGCCTTGGAAACGTCCCTGAAAAACTTTCGCCTGATTGCAGCTTCTGCCAAAACTCATAATATCCTCTAGAATTAACATACTCATTGTCGCAGAACATACGATGATGTCGTCCTACAATTTCATCATTGTTAAATTGAACTACGGAAAGAAATAACGAGTTGGCCATCAAAACCGTTCCATCGGGAGTAAATTCAATATAAGCAACATGATTTTGGATTGAATTGACTAATGAAACCTGTTCGCTCAAGGAGTTTTCTAAGGTAACTATTTTTTGTTTTAGGTCACGGTTAAACATTACAACTTCTCAATTTGAACCGTCAATATGACGGTGTAGTGCGAATATGACAGTGTTTTGCGGCCTCAATGAGGCGACATGTATTTTCAGCTAAAGCTCGAATAATTTTGCTCAATTAGATTTTATAACACTGTTTAATCAACCCAGCCCCGACTAAATACGCTTTAGTGATGCTGTTTATTTTTATTATTAAAAATAAACTAACATAAAAGCCAAACAAAACAATTCAAACAGTATGCTAATTGCTAGAATAAAACGTTAAAAATCATCATGGTAAGTATTACTACCGACAGTTGGGTTTAATTTTTCCCCATAAAATTCTTGTGGGTAAAAATTCTTTTATTAAAGAATTACAATATATTGGGAGTAATCAATGCAAGAGAAGTTAGATTAACCTTTGCGCAGCAGGTTCTAATGGCTATTTGGTTGTTTAAAACTAGTCTTCTTGAAAACGGTTTTTCACGTCCAACATTTTGTCTAAATTTTGCTGAAATAGCTCAACGATTTTGGGATCAAAATGTTTACCCTTTTGTTCTTGCAAAAACTCCATGGTCTTTTCAATTGTCCAAGCTTCTTTGTATGGACGTTTGCTAGTGAGCGCATCGAAAACATCGGCTAATGCGACAATACGACCATGAATAGGTATATCTTCTCCAGACAACCCTTTAGGGTAGCCGCTACCATCCCATTTTTCGTGATGAGTCAAAGAGACGACTTTTGCTAAATCGATGAGTTCTGAATCCGATTCACCTAAAATCTCAGCGCCAATTTCTGGGTGCTTTTTCATTATCTCGAATTCTTCAACAGTAAGCCGTGCCGGTTTGAGCATTATTCTATCTGGGATACCTATTTTTCCGATATCATGCATAGGCGCAGCGTGAAATAAGTCATCTGCCGCACTCTCAGAAAATCCATAAGCCAGAGCTAATAATCTAGAATAATGACTCATGCGAACTACGTGCATTCCGGTTTCGTTGTCTTTATATTCTGATGCTCGACCCAAGCGTTGGATAACTTGCAAACGTGTGCGACGCAACTCCTCTGCATCGACTAAAGATAAATGAGTAGCGACACGGGCTTTTACTACAGCTGGGGAAATAGGCTTGGATATGTAATCTACCGCGCCCACTTCAAACCCTTTAGCTTCGTCTGTAGCATCCACTAACGCAGTAATAAAAATGACTGGAAGATGTTTGGTTAAATCGTTGGATTTAAGCGCGGTGCATACTTCATATCCAGTCATTCCTGGCATCATAACGTCTAACAAGATTAAATCGGGTTTAACTTTTTCGACCAGATCAAGTGCTTCAAATCCGCTTTTCGCAAAGGTTAGAGAATAAGACTCTCTTAAGATTTGATTCAGTATCCTCAGGTTAGCAGGTTCATCATCTACCACCAGAAGTTTTTGTCGATTAACTGCTGTATACATAGTCTATTCCCATCTCTAACTGACGCGCAATTCACTTTGCATTTGTTCAATTAAATTAATTGCTTTTTCGAATTCGAAATCATTTAAGACTTCGACAATTTCAACCATTTTTGCAAACAATGGATGCTTATTCTGTGACGACAATTTATCAATTAGTAATTCATCAAACTCATTTTTTCTGACAATCTCAACTAATTGATCTAATACTAGTAACAAAGCGTCATTACTCAAGAATTCATCTTCTTCAACCAAACCTTGGTTCATCTGTTGATTTCGCATACCGATAATTTTTGCAATTTTATGCAGCTCATCCATCATAGATTGAACCATTTTAAGCAAGTTTGTAGCGTCGGCTTTTTCGATATTATTTTCCAGCTCAGACGCAATCCCCGCAAATTTAGCTAATGATAAGTTGCCTGCAACTCCTTTCAATGCATGAACGCTTTGTTCAAGTTCAGACCATTCTGCGATTTCAATAAAAAACGTTAATTGTTCTAATTTGGCTTCACAGTCGCGAATAAACTCACTGACTTGTTGAAATAACGTGGTTTTAGAGCCCCATAATTTCGTGCCTTTATCAATATCTATTGATAATAAGTGGTCCAACTGTTGTTCGACAGAAATAGTGTCATCGACATCTCGATGTAACTTCAATACTTTAGCAATTTCAAAAGTAAGCAGTTCAAAGTTAACAGGTTTGTTAGCAAACCCCTCCATTCCCGCTTCTAAAGCAGACAGACGATCTTTTTCTAGCACACTGGCCGTTAGCGCAACAATGGGAATATGCCGTAATTTTTCTAGCTGTTCTTGCTCCCTGCGTTTTTGTGCCGCGCTTAGCCCGTCCATCACTGGCATTTGAATATCCATCAGTACCACGTCAGGTTTGTCATTTCGCATCCGAATC
This sequence comes from Aliiglaciecola sp. 2_MG-2023, assembly GCF_030548145.1. Classification (NCBI taxonomy): domain Bacteria; kingdom Pseudomonadati; phylum Pseudomonadota; class Gammaproteobacteria; order Alteromonadales; family Alteromonadaceae; genus Aliiglaciecola; species Aliiglaciecola sp. 2_MG-2023. The sequence goes on along the minus strand of NZ_JAUORY010000002.1, from coordinate 370,320 downwards.
AGGGCTTGTTCCCCGTCGCGAGCGGTAATAACAGTATGCTCAGCACGAGTTAACAAAATCGTTAGTAAATCAATGTTCTGTTGCAGATCATCAACCACTAAAATGCGTAACTTGGGCAGTTTGGTTGGCAATAGTTTTGCGGCTTTTTGGCTTTTACCGTCGACTTTCTTAAGTGGCAGCGTGAAGGTAAATACGGAGCCAATATTCAATTGACTCGTAGCGGAAATACTTCCCCCCATCAGCTCAACCAACTGTTTACTGATAGTCGTGCCAAGACCTGTGCCACCAAAGCGTCGACTCATTGATTCGTCAGCTTGCTCAAAGGCTTCAAAAACGTTTTGCAATTGTTCTTCTGACATACCAATACCGGTATCTTTTATTTCAAATTTGACCATCTCATCAGTATGTTTTGACAACATAATAGTGACGCTACCCTTGTGGGTAAACTTGACCGCATTGCCGACTATATTGGTTAGAATTTGGCGAATTCGATCAGGCACACCATTATAGTTACCGGTGATATCAGTGGCGATTTCAAGATCGATAGAGACCCCTTTTCGCTGGGCTTGTAGCCATAAAGTTGATACCACGGCATCAATTTCTTCGACGATAGAAAAATCGCGATATTCTAATTGAAACTTGCCTTTATCTAACTTAGCGCTATCCAAAATATCATTCAGAATATGCATCAAAGATTTAGCGGATTGATTAATCGTAGTGACATGCTTTTTCTGGGTTGAAGATAGTTCACTATCAAGCAGAATATCGCTAAAGCCAACAACAGCATTCATGGGAGTGCGAATTTCATGACTCATATTCGCTAGGAAAGCAGCACGAGCAGAGGCTGCTTGTTCGGCTTTGTTCTTAGCCTGCACCAACTCTTGCTCGATAGATTTGCGTTGGGTGATATCCATAATAAACCCATCAAGATAATTTTCACTGCCATCTTCGCTGCTAATCGCGCGACCATAGCCCAGCATCCATTTCGTCTCACCAAACCTATCAATAACTCGATAATCAATCACAAACCCATCAGGGTTATCAAAATCGGTTTCCATAATATGTTCGTTATCATCAGGGTGAATAAAATCCGCAAAACGACGTTGCCCTTTGGGTAAAATAAAGTCTTTTGCAGGGTAGCCGAGGATATTCTCCACTTCATCACTGATAAATAAAAATGGCCATTCTGCTTGATTTAAACAACGATAAGCTATGCCTGGTAGGTTACTCAACAGCGAACGAAAACGCGTTTCGTTTTCGCGTATCTCAGATTGTAGTTTTAGTCTTCCACGTAAATCACGTAAAAACGCAACAAATAGGTGTTGGTTTTCAATTTCAACGTGACCTATATATAATCTGACGGGAATAGTTTGCCCTTGCTTAGTAAGAGCCTCAACGTCTCTGCTTGCACCAATAATTTTAGCTTCTCTGGTGCGCAAATAATTACTGATGTAGCTATCATGTTGGTCATGATGTGGAGCGGGAACAACTTTGTTGACGTTTTTACCAATTAAATCCTCTGCCGACCAACCCAATAAGCTCTCGACTGAACGATTTACACTGATTACTTTGCCCCATTCATCGATAGTGATGATTCCATCTACGGCGGTATCCATAGTTGCTACTAGGCGCTTTTCATTCTGTAACGAACGAGCTGAAATATCTTTATATTTGAAAACGAAATTCAGCGCAATTACCAGCGCGATAATAACAACTGTAATAAACGCGATAGTAAGTGCGAGGAAAAGTGAAATGTGTTCAGATTGCTGTGATAACTCCATTCCTTCAGGTAGCACAAAACGGGCTGCGGCCATGCCGGTATAATGCATAGCGGATATAGCGATCCCCATTACCACACTGGCTATGCACATCTTAGAAAATTCACTTAACTTAATTTGGGTAAACTTATCTAAGCCAAAACGAAAATAAAGTGCGACAAAAGCTAAGCCAACTGCGACTAAAATAGATAGCATAAACATTGGTAAGTCATAACGAAGTAATGGCGCCATTTCCATAGCCGCCATTCCAATATAATGCATAGAGCCTATGCCTGACCCTACCAAAATCCCGCCTAATATCAATTGCGCTCGACTTATGTTCTCTTGCATAAGAAGGTTTTGAGCGACCCAAGACGCAGCGATCGCAGGTATCAATGAAATCAGTGTTAACGACATGCCATAATTGACATCAGTACATAAATCAAATGCCAACATACCAATAAAATGCATCGACCAAACACCACCTCCCAAGGCGATGCTACTAACCATCAATGCTAATTGTCGCCGTTTAGGCGATAACGAATTAGCGGCTTGGTACCCCACTTGAAATGCCATGAAAGAAGCAAGCATTGCAATAAATACCGACAGGGCAACCAACCAGAAATTATATTCTCCGATGACTAACAAATTATTTGGTACTGCTTCAAAAACATTTTTAATATTGTTATTCATTCAAGCGGAGCCTTGTCCTTACAGCATTTTGCCATTGTTAAAGATTACTTTTGTTTTCATGGAAGGAATTCTCAGCCTAACACGCGTTTAATATTTAAACTAAAATCGTTAGCTTAACCGAGACAGGAATAAACGTCTAAAGGGCAAAGTATGTGAAGTTTAGTTGATCTTTTAGCGATTACTTTTATCAAAAACAATCATTTTAATCTGTTGTTTTGCATAGTAGCAATGAACCCTAAATGCGGTCAATTAACAACTCTTGAACTACAACTCTACAACATAAACTAAGGTTCGTCTCGGCACGCCTAGTTAAAAGGTAACAATAATAGCCATAAGCAAATTTATGAGACCGAAAACAAGAGTAAAAAGGTTGTTTAGCAACAGCTGAAACGCGTTTATTTAGCGACTTATATACAGCAGAACGAGGTTTTGAAGGGGAATAAGACGAGCAACTTAACTTCTTGGGCCATTCTCTATTTTAATAAGCACTCCGTCTCGAAATTCCAAAATCTTATGAAATTGACCTTTTGGTTGCTTGTAAAGATAGCGCTCTAGTTTAACGCCACGGTGTTTTTTCTGCTGGGTAGTTAAGTCTTCTTTAAAACTAGGTTCGCCACAGGTTAAAATTACATCCAAGGTAGTGTCACCGGTTTTAATTAACTTTGAGCCACAACGCAACGTATCAGCATAAACAGAATGGCTCAAAATGCTGGCGCAGATCAACAGTCCGAAACCTAATTTATTGCGAAATCCAAACACCATTGCTTCTCCATGAATTAACTTTATAAACTGCAACCCCACTGACTTTAGCAAGTCAGTGGGGAAAATCAACGAGGGAAATGGGGCTTTTACTACCATGACTATTTTAGGTGTAAGCTTTAATTCGCTTAATTTCGTTATCTAGAAGGCTGTTCATTGATTCCATTGTATTGCTGGCCATAGTGAAATAGCTGTCGCCATCAATATTAATATCTGTAGGTTGGATGAGTTCCTGTTTAATAGTCTCAGTCAATATTTTACACGCGTTTCTGGCTTCAACGATTAAACGTTTGCTCTCCTCATTTGAAAGGCCGGCCAATAGGCTAAAAGAAGTCATCGAGTATTCTTGAATTTTCTGTTCAAGATATTTCAGCTTGTTTTTGTCCATATTGGTTATCTCACCTGAGGAGGCAACGGCGATTCCTATTGATCTTGCCTGACCGATAAACTCGACAGCCATAGGTAACTCTTTCCAAATACATTGCAGGTCTAAAATTTCTCTGGGTAACTTGTGCGTCTTTTTCCAATCATCAGCAGCAACTTCCATTAACCTTAAGAGGTTTTCTATCAAACTAGTATGTTGCGTAAAACTCTCTGCGATAGTTAACGAAAAACCATTTTTTTCAAGACGTGGCCAATGGTCAATAAAACTCAGCCAGCGAGACTGTTTGTTAAATACGTCATCTTTGTCTAAATTTACTATCCCTAGATCAATTTTTTGGCGCAACTCAATAATTAATGGCTCGACTCGCAGATTACCATTTAAATAGCCGACACTGAGTCCTCGGTGACGCTGCAAGTTGCCGATTAAACTGCGGAGTTGGGTAATCACATCCAGAGCGCGGATCAACCTAATACGGTCCGTAATTCTCGTATAAGCTCTAACGAAAACCAAAGCGAATATTAAAACGGTTAATATGATGGTAAAAGTTTCTAACATGTATATCCTAAATTGGGTAACAGAACGAAAAATAAGCTAATCGCTTTGTAATCTAAATTGCTTATAACTAATCAACACTTTTTAACCAATGAATAAAAAGTCGACGGGCCTTATCACCTATAAATTAGAACTGTGAATTTGTTTAAGCGCTTAAAATCAACATTACTGTTGACAAAGCAATTATTAAGCCACTGCGATATATAAATGCGGGAAGACATTGATTGATAATAAGCAAAACCACTTTAAATAGACAACTAACAATCTGTTGACAAATATCAGGCTATTTTTTACTTTTTAATATGAGAATCGGCTAAGACGAACAATATTTATTGCACACTGCCAGCTCCATCGCCCCATTTTGGTGCACCCTATTTCCCTTTTAGCTTTTCAGAATCATAGTTTACTGACATTTGGCAGTGTTTCAGATATTGGCCGTGTATCGAAAAAAAGACAGCAAATCCCAATTCCAATATACTCTAAAGATTAGGGAGTGATGAAGGTTACAGTCTTTTCGCAACTTAGATTAGTAAGTGTATGATTGGAAAATTGAATGGCAAGCTTGCCATTGTTTTTTGCCTCACGTATGGATTTTTCCAACCCTTGTTTCAAGCTTAAATGTCGCTTATTGACATAGTGATAAAGTGGCAGTTTAGATACTTGGCTGGGTAAAAATTGAAACGAATCATAGCTAGATGCACATAGTATTTTTTGCGCTTCTATATCGGTGGCAAAAATTGCATCCAACAGTCCGGTATCCAATTTTTTTGCTATTGAATTAATGTTTTCAATAAAATGGCACTCAATGCTAGATTCAGCACAAAAGTCTACTGCACCGCGGAAACTAGATAAAACGCCGACGATAGAAGATTCATCAACTATACAATCATTTTTATTTAAACAAAAAAATCCAATCTGCAAATGTCCGATAGACTCATCGATTTTAATTAATTGACTAAAGTGCTCCCCTACCACATCAAGCCGAAACCCTTCAGCATCTAAAATTCCTTCGTTGACCATCTTCAATCCTCGTTTTGACGGATAAAATGTAAACGAAGGCGTGATATCCACTGCCTGATAAATATCGGTGTAATATTGAGTAAGATGCGTCGCTTCAATATCGTCTTTAAATAAATCCAAAATATTGACAGTGTAATCTTTCGATTTCACAGGGAATGCAACCGATATAAAAATTAAAATCAATAGTAATTTCATAATTTACCAATTCACTTGAACCAATACGATTTTAGCAGAGATACTATTTTAATGCTCATAACTCACTCAATTTGGGAAATATTTTCAACATAAATTTTAAACTCTAAATTTGGTGTACTTTTTGCTTTTTGAGCTGCACTTACTTTGTTTCTGACGTTTTTAATGATGTCCTGTTGTTGCTCCATATCCTTCAAAGACTTCACTTGATTGATCTATTAATCTCGTCAGACACTGTTTCAAATTCAAATCGAGCAACCTGCTAGCGATTAGACGTGTTCAAACCTTCACAGGATCCCAAAAATGTTCAAAATTTCTACCTTGTTTATTGTTATCTTCACTGTTAATTGTTTTGCTTCACCGCAAAGCGCAGAAAAATATGGTCCTAGAGAGTTTCCAGATGGCGAAAAATGGACCGCAATAGTCGCAGCATATTCACCAGAGATCCAAGCTATCGACGCGGCTTTTTCGAAAATACCTGATGCCCAGATTGAGCAAACATTGACCATAAAAGGCGTTAAATATCAGTTAGGACACTTTAAAGGTGAGCCTATTGTGATCTTTACCACCGGCATTAGCGTGCCTAACGCAGCAATGACGATGCAAATGGCATTAGACTACTTTCCAATTGATAGAGTTGTAATGATGGGAATAGCAGGTGGCGTGAACCCGGCTTTTCAACCCGGTGACATCGCCATTCCTGAACGTTGGTACTTTCATGATGAATCCGTTTACGCTAATCCACAAGCAGATAATAAAGGGGGTTATATACTGCCAGACTATTACGAACATGCGCTAAAACGCTACGAGGAACGTGAACAGAATGATCCTAATGCGCCTGCATATGAAAATATTGGTTTTATTCATCCTGAAGAAATGTCAGTGATTAAACAAGGCTGGTCAGAACCGCGACAGATGCCCTATTTCACCGTCACCCCAGAACTATTAGATTTAACCCACAAAGCCCTATCTTCAATGGACGATATAAAAATGCCTTCTGGACACCCTATCAATATAAAGGTAGGTGGTAATGGAGTTACCGGCTCAGTGTTTTTAGATAATGCCGAATATCGAAATTGGCTACAACGGGTCTATGATGCGCAAGTCGCAGAAATGGAATCAGCTGCAGTTGGGCAAGTGTGTTTTGTAAATGACGTAGATTGGATTGTAATACGCTCAGTGAGTGATTTAGCAGGTGGTCAGCAAGGTAAAAATGTCGAAAACGTATTTGATGGAATTGCATCAGGAACCGGAGCTCAGTTGCTGATTGGGTTGTTAGATCAAATTGTCAAATTTCAATCTGAACTTCCTTCTCAATCTCAATAAAGCCAATTTACACAATCCAACTTAAATAACATTTATAGTTTAAGAGACCTTTTAGTTAAAAGGTCTTTTTTGTTTAAAGCCGCAAAAAACCTAATTAAATTATCCAGTAACACGCAATTTCTCCCCTCTCCACGCCTTCTATTGAGAATGGTTCGTATTCATATTTACATTACGGTTAATTTTATGTAGTATTTCGGCGATAAATTTTAGCCCTCGCAAATCAACAAAAATCGAGGTTGCCAGCATTGTTAAATGGCATTGATGTTTCAGACGGTGCCATTAAGTTTATAAGTAAATTAGCTTAACAATATTAGACATAAGGTAGGGCAATGGGATTTTCATTGGGTACAGTTAGGCAGTGGCATTGGATTAGCGCCTCTGTATGTATGGCGGGTATGCTACTTTTCGCAGTAACTGGCATTACCCTTAACCATGCAGCTGACATACCAGCCCAACCTACATTTAATAGCTTAGAAGAACAGGTGCCAGATGTCATTATGCAGCAGTGGTTAAGTGCAAGTGAACAACCGCAAAAGCTATCTGTTGAAATCGAAGACTGGCTCTATTCAAATCATCAAATTGTTCTGCCAAGTCACTACAGCAGCGAATGGGATGGCACAGAATTTTATTTGCCATTGCCCCGTCCTGGGGGCGACGCTTGGTTGGCCCTCGATGCCGAAACTGGGGAATTTGTTTACGAAGATACGGACAGAGGATGGTTAGCATACTTCAATGATTTACATAAAGGCCGCGACAGCGGCACGGTTTGGCGTTGGTTTATCGATATCTTTGCCGGTGGTTGCATTATTTTTAGTGGCACTGGCTTAATTTTGTTGTGGCGTCAATCTTCCCATAGGCAGTCAACAGCGCCATTAGCGGCTTTAGGAGTGTTAATCCCGCTAGTGCTTATGCTGCTGTTTATTCACTAAAAGAGTAACTATATGTTCATACCCAAAAAGTTATTAATTATAAGCGCTACTTTAAGCATGTTTTCTAGTTATGCGAATAGTCAGAAGTTAGCACTTGAGATCGATATCCCGCAGTTAAATGTAGCTGAATATCATAGTCCTTACGTCGCCGTTTGGTTGGAAAACAAGGCCCGAAAATCTACCCAAATCGCAGTATGGTATGACGTTAAGATGGCAGACAATGAAGGTCAGGAATGGTTGAAAGACATGCGCCAATGGTGGCGCAGAGGGGGGCGCAGCTTGAATTTACCCTATGATGGCCTAACGTCGGCCACAAGAGGCCCTGGAAGTCATCAAATTAGTATCGACCTAGATAAAGATGAATTGAAAGGGCTAGAGCCTGGGGATTATAAATTACGCATTGAAGCGGCACGAGAAGTCGGTGGCAGAGAGTTGATAGAGATACCACTGACGTTACCGCTAGATACTTCTACTTTACCTATTTATAAAAGCGGTAAATCAGAGCTGGGTAATATTAGCTTGAATTTACAGACTAACGATTAACCATTTACTGGAGTAAATTACATGAAAACCACACATTTATTAAAACTTTTAGCTGCGGGCATGCTAACAGCTTCAGTCGCGATGCAAGCCCAAGCGCATAGAGCATGGATGTTGCCTAGTTCGACAGTATTGTCAGGCGATGCGCCTTATGTGACCTTTGACGCAGCAATTTCCAATACATTATTTTTTCCTGATCACGTAGCCATGAATCTAGCCGGCGTGAAGGCATATGGGCCTCAAGGTAACGCCGTAGAACTTCTAAATGCGTCAAAAGGTCAATATCGCAGTACCTTTGATATTCAATTGAATCAAGAAGGCACATACAAGCTAGCCACCAGCAGCGGCGGTTTACGTGCTATGTGGGAAGACGAAGATGGTAAACGTAAAATGTGGCCAAGACGTGGACAAACAGCTCAGGATTCTGAATTCGCCACAGCTGTTCCTAAGGACGCAAAAAAATTACGAGTTAGCCGCAGTTATCGTCGGGTTGAAACCTTTGTAACCTTAGGTGCACCAAGCGACGACGTTTTTGCCCCTACCAATCAAGGATTAGAAATGGTCCCGCTGACTCACCCAAATGATTTATATGCCGGTGAGGCCGCTACATTTACACTTTTAATTGATGGCAAACCCGCAAAAGGTGCCACTATTGAAATCATTCCTGATGGAGTTCGTTACCGTAATCAACAAAACGAAATTAAACTAACCACCAACGATAAAGGTCAATTTGTAGTAACTTGGCCAACTGCTGGACGTTACTTTTTAGAAGCTGAATATGAAGATGATCAGGTTTCAGCGCCAGCAACTAAGCGCACAGGAAGTTACGCAGCAACACTTGAAGTGTTACCAATGTAACCAAACTCGGAAGATATCTTTTGAACGAAACAGTGCGAATTAGTCTGGCGTTTTTTTTAACCTTAGCGTGGTTATTTTGGTGTATCGGGTTGTATGTGCGCCACAAGCGCACGCAACCTAAAATTAATTTAGCCGCTTCAACGTTAATTGCCTATGCCAGTCAAAGTGGTTCGGCTGCAGCATTAGCAACTAAAAAAGCCCAACAACTCGGCACGCAAGAGGCAGTCAATTTACTGCCTCTTGACCAAGTTAACAAACAAGCCTTGCAGGCCACTAAACAGGCCCATTTTGTGGTCAGCACCTACGGAAACGGCGAGCCACCAGATAATGGTCAGCGTTTTTATCAAGATATACTATCCAAAAAGTCAGCTATTGATTTGTCACATTTACAATATTCAGTCACTGCTCTAGGCGATAGTACATATGAACACTTTTGTGCATTTGGTCACAATTTGCATAGCGGTTTAGCCAATTTGGGCGCTAAATCTAAAGCTGAAGTGATTGAACTTGATAGTCAAAATATGCCGCTAACTGAAACTGAACAGGCAGCGGATCATTTCTGCGATTGGCAACTCATCGATCGCCAATGTCTCAATCCTAAAAGTGATAATCCGCCTTTGTATTTACTGACTTTTAACGTGAAATCTGAACTTCCTAGTTGGCAAGCTGGTGATGTGATTTCTATTCAGCCACGCAATGATGCAAAAAATATTGAGAATTGGTTAAACAAACATCAGCTAGATGGTCGTATGCTGGTAACTAAAGATGGCTTGAGTCAGCCGCTAAAACAACACTTAAGCACTGTTGTATTGCCAAAGCGTTTTACTTCTAAGCATACTCCCCCAGCGATTTGGTTAAGCTCATTAGTCCCTCTGCCAAATAGAGAATACTCAGTCGCTTCTGCACACCATGAAAACGTACTTAAATTAATTGTCAGACTACAGACCTCCCCTGATGGTAAACCTGGAATCGGCTCCGGTTGGCTTACTCAATTCAGTAAAATTGGCGATATTTCCAAAGGAACTATTCGCGCGAATAGTCGCTGTCACATTAAAAGTGCAATACGTCCATTAATCTTGATCGGCGCAGGCAGCGGATTAGCGGGCTTACGTGCGCAACTCGCACAACGAGCGATTGAAAGAAAAACTGGGCCGGTATGGCTGATTTATGGCGAACGCGACCCACAAAACGACACTATGCTCAAGGGTGAATTGGAGAGTTGGCAACAAAGTGGTTTGATTACTGATTTACATTTTGCGTACTCAAGAGCCCCTCAAGAGCCAGCCTACGTGCAAGATATTATTCATATCAATTCAGAAAAACTGAAAACCATGGTGCATAAAGGAGCTGACATATACGTCTGTGGTAATAAAGCCGGAATGGGTGACGGCGTTCATCAAGTGTTAACCGAGTATCTAGGGCAGGAAAATACATCAGCATTGTTAGCAAACGGACGTTATCGACGAGACTTGTATTAACCAGCGACGATCGGGATCTTGCCCCAAGCAAACATTCAAACTTCACTAAATCAATGTCACTGCACCATCGCTTGCTGTGATTGTTTAAAATCTTAGCGTCCAATACCAGACATATGCAAGCCCACGGATAATTGCCGAATTTTTAAAGAGAAAAAAGTAGGTATCTGAAAAAGCCTATATATTGAAAAAAGTTATACTCTATGATTAAAATAGGTAAAATTTATACACATACAAGGCCCGAGTTTAAACACGCGCATTTGCGGCTTATTAATAGTGTTATAACGCCGATAAAGTCGAGAGCTATAGTGGAATCCAAAAGGATTTAAATGAAATTATACCCATATTCAAATATTAAAACCGAGAACCTATTTACACTGTTATTGGCGTCGCGGCTTATAGGGGCAATTGGTTACCTAGCAATTGTTGCAACCTTAGGGCTTCTCATTTTAAGTATATTTGCAGGTCCCCAAACTATTGCAGGAGACCCCAATAGCCCAATAGTTTCAATGTCTACTCTAGGGTATCGTGAAGTTGTTTGGTCGCTAAGCTTTACTAGTTTTATTTCTGGTTTAATTTGCCTTAGTTTAAGCGGTTTGTGTGCAGCAGTAGTTTCATGCGAATATAAATATACAAGGGTTAGTTAACCTTACCATATCAAGCAAAAGCATCGGGAAAGTACTCGCGGGGCTTGGCCCAAATGCGCTCGCGCTTTCCGCTGTTTAGGGTGTTAATTTCACTCAACATTGAAGGTCAACCATATGTTTTGTTTGACAATAAAACGTTGTGATATCTGAGTCAAGTTTGGAAGCAATACCCCCGTGTATCGATACAAGGAGCATTTAGGTTCACAAGCCTAAATGGCCGGACTGGAGTGTTACAAACCAAAATCCTGTAACAGCCGCAGGTCGCTCAGGAAATGTTGACCATATTGTAGATATAACCAATGAGCAATCAATCAAAGATTTATATACAAAAGTGGGACATTTTGATGGGTAACTAATTGGAAATTTTTTGCAAATCAAGCAGCCTTTTAAAGGCTGCTTTTATTCTACATTCTAATCACCGCTATCTGCGCACCCTGTGTAACAGTTGCTGGTCTTTTCTGCGACTTACATTCACTGCCAATGCCTAGCTGGTAACCGTCGCTTCAAACAAATAGGCATCCAACAGATCCTGAAGTCGTGTAGCGTCGCTTTGCTGAGCGCCAAACAGTTTAACCTCGACTCGCATTCCTCGTGGACCACCGACGGTAACATTGACGTCACCAGTGAGTTTATTCTGGGTGAGGATAGATTCGACGGCGCGCTTGACCGCGTCGCGACGAAGCGTTGGTTTAAAGATCTTTCCAACCGCCGTGACTGGGATTGAGTCAACAATATGAATATGTTTGGGCCATGCGGGCCGTTCGCTGATCTCGGTTTGGGCAAACGCTCTGAGTTCGTCTTCGGTGGCAGTCATGTTCGGGAGAAGTTGCACGTAACAGGTCGGCAGTTCGCCGGCGTATACGTCTGGCATCCCCACTGCCGCCGCGACCGCCACCGCTGGGTGGCGCTGAAGGGTATTTTCGATCATCAGCGGATCGATGTTGTGTCCACTGCGAATAATCAGATCCTTCGACCGTCCCGCAATGTAAATCCTGCTTTGAGCGTCAGTGTAGGCGAGGTCACCACTGTTGAGTACACCGTCGACTATGGTCCCTTCGTTTTGTTCGGCGTTCCGGTAGCCCGGTGAGACCGTTGGCCCAGCAATGGTCAGCACGCCGATTTCACCGACTTCGCATTCCGCACCAAGTGAACCATCGTCTTCGAGGCGGCGAACGGTTACTTTAGTGTACGGCAGACGCAATCCCACCGAACCGGCACCGCCTTGGCCCTTGAACGGATTGCAAGAGATGAGACCTGATGCCTCGGTCATGCCTAGGATCTCCTTGAGTTGTATGCCGGTGATCGACTCAAACTTTTCGCGCACAGAAACAGGAAGCGATGAGGCTCCGGTGAGTCCGCTTCGTATTGAGCTGATGTCTGCCCCATCGACAGGAACTTGGATGATCGCACCGATTGACGTCGGCACGCCACCAGCGACCGTGACACCATAACGTTCACAGATCCGCCAAAAATTATTGACCATCGCAGGATTGCGCAGTCCAGATGGCGACATGATAACTACCTCTGTTCCAGCGATGAATGTGCTGATACCGATTAGGATCGTGCCCGCGACATGAAACATTGGAAGCGTGCCGGTCACAACGTCAGCAGACTCGAGGTTCATTAATGCGGCACAGCCATATGCGGCTGTGAGCTGGCCCACGTGGGTGTGGGCAGCAAGTTTTGGCACGCCTGTTGTGCCTCCAGTATGGAAGTACGCAGCAACGTCAGTACCGCTGCCAGGTTTTTCGAAAGTCAATCTATCGGTCGGTTGAGCCGCAATCGCGGCGTAGAAATCAATCACGCCATCAACAGCCGGAGTGCTTGGCGGAGCGACGCGCACAACGATCAGATCAGGCATCTGTTGTTTCAACTCGAGTGACTTTTCCCAGATATCGAGCTGCGGATGTGGCCCGAACGTGACCAGAATTTTCGCCCCAGAGGCTTCAATCAGACCGCGGATGTGCTCCGGTTGAAGTAGGAAATTGATCGGAACCGCGTAACCTGCAGTTTCCGCGCCCCACAGAACGGCGTTGGTCTCGATAAGCGTCGGCAACATGAACGCGACTCCGGGCCGCTCGCCACCAAGACTCGTGAAAAGGTTAGCCGTCTGATGAACAAGTTCCAGTACCTCGGCGTAACTGACTCGGCGAGGCTGTTCGTCGTCATCTCCGGTCATCAGCATCGTCAATGCGGTTCGATTAGCATGGCGCTCAGCTGCTTGGACGAAGACATCGTACACACTGTCTCCGGCAAGACGATCTAGAAGCGGCATTTCAGTCTCAAATCTTTCCACGTCTGATAATGTCAATAGGGGTGACTCAAGCCAATCCGTCATCGGGTTCTCCTCTAGTAAGTACAGGGCAAATAAAAATTCATTTCCCTAAAATGAATATGTATCTTGCCTCATATTTTCCATATTTACCCTTCATGTTTTCACATAATTTGGCACGCAAAGCAAGTGCCTCCCCTGCTATTGTGCAAAGCAATGCTGAATCCCCGGTGACCGTTCAAATCGAAAGTAGCGAGGGATAATAGCTATATTCAGGACAACGCTTCTGTAGCCGCTACCGGGTTTGAATAAACCAAAGCGACTTAGCCGATTCAGATTGTTAAATGAACAGGAATATTTAATCTACGTTATTCAGCTATAGCTACCATTGCTAAGCACTAGGTTTTTACTAATCAGACTATTTTTATGCATTATCCACATGCGTCTGCGAATGCATAAGTTAACATTTTACATAGCCCAAATAAGCGGTTAACCTTGCCTCCCAAACAACACTGCTGAGACATAATTGTCACAATAAAGCAGGTTTAATCGCCTTTGAAAAAAGGGTGATTTCCACCTTAAATATTCCGGTGTAATAAAATTGAATAAACAACACAGTCTAAAGACACTACTGACTTTTATCCTCCCTTCCCTCATTGGATTACTACTGTTTATGACACCCATTAGTATTGATGGTGCCATTACTATTCCCATTGCAGTCGCCTCCAAAGCATTACAAGCCGAAATGGGCAAGAACATTCAACTTGTGATGACGATTATCGTGATTTTCATGGCCATAGCATCAAGTGTTGTTTCCTTGTGTAAACCTAGAGCCGTGCAACAAAGTGCATTTTTTAATACCCTGCTGACGGTCACACCTTTTTGGTTACTCATGCGAGTGCTCGGCGCTGTATTTATTCTGTTAACCTACCTTCAAGTAGGGCCCACCATCATTACCTCTAGTGATACAGGTGGCTTGGTACTCAATGATTTAATTCCTGTGTTGTTTTCAGTATTCTTATTCGCCGGTATGTTACTGCCATTATTGCTTAATTTCGGGCTACTCGAATTTTGCGGCACGTTGATGACCAAAATTATGCGCCCGATATTTAACCTACCGGGGCGAAGCGCTATTGACTGTATGGCCTCTTGGTTAGGTGATGGCAGTGTGGGGATTTTAATGACCACAAAGCAATATGAGTCACGGTTTTATACCGAGCGCGAAGCCGCAGTCATCGGCACTACTTTTTCGGCGGTTTCTATCACATTTAGTCTAGTGGTGATTACTCAGGTAAAATTAGAACATTTATTTATTCCTTTTTACCTTACCATTAGTTTTGCAGGTATCGTTGCCGCCATTATTGTCCCCAAATTACCCCCGTTATCTTGGAAAAAAGACCATTACATTGATCAATCACCAAGACATGCGGATGATGAAACTGTGCCTAAAGAACACCATGTTTTTTCATGGGGTATTGAACAAGCGCTTACTCGAGCATCTCAAGCGGGCGGTTTTAAATATGTATTTATAGAAGGCATCAAAAATGTTGTCGATATGATATTCGGCGTTATCCCAGTGGTAATGGCCATAGGCACTATTGCTCTGATACTAGCAGAGCACTCGTCTATTTTTAGTTACTTAGGCATGCCATTCATTCCCTTTCTCGAACTTTTACAGATACCAGAAGCCACTGAAGCGTCTAAAACAATAGTGGTGGGATTTGCCGACATGTTTATTCCATCAATTTTAGCCAGTTCAATTGAATCTGATCTCACCCGATTTGTTATTGCGACATTGTCGGTTTGTCAGCTGATTTATATGAGTGAAGTGGGTGCCCTGCTAATAGGCAGTAAAATCCCAGTTAATTTTGGCGAACTATTCGTTATTTTCATCCTGCGCACTATTGTTACTTTGCCTATTATTGCTTTAGCTGGGCATATAATTTTTTAAAGACTGCGTTTATTTCAATAAACAAGATGAGTAACCAGCGCAGATTGCTCTGGTCGCGAGTCAGTTTTTAAGCTGGAGTAGGCATCAGGCATCACATTGTCGAATTTTGATTGTGTTTGGCTGTGCCGGTTCCTAGTCACAGCCCTACCTAATGTGTATAAAATCTAAGTACATAAAATTGCAGACTGCAAAGAGCTTAGGTTTACATTTTCATATGTTTGCACAGCTTTAGTGTCAGCTGAATCCTAGGGTAAGGGTATTTGTAAAGTAGAGCAGTCCATCATGTCAAAGTGCATCTAATCAATAGCTGTTAAATAACACTAAAATGGAATACTAAAATAGCTGAAGGGAGGAATAATGTGCACTTTCCAGATGAAAAGTGCACAGTGGTATTACATCAAATCGAGGCTGAAATTAATCAGCGAACTGCCTTATGATGGCACCTAAGGTTTCTTTAGCATCACCAAATACCATGCGGCAATTTGGTTTAAAGAACAACGGGTTATCAACTCCAGCAAAACCAGATGCCATACCTCGTTTCAGTACAAAGACGTTTTTAGCCAAATCAGCGTTAATAACAGGCATACCATAAATAGGGCTGCCCTTCATTTCGCGAGCCGCGGGGTTAACCACATCATTTGCGCCTATTACCATTGCCACATCAAAATTTTCGATACGTTTGTTGATTTCATCCATTTCGAATAATTGCTCATAAGAAACGTCAGCTTCAGCCAAAAGTACGTTCATGTGTCCAGGCATACGGCCGGCAACAGGGTGAATGGCATAAGCCACTTCCGCTCCATTTTCTTCCAGTAACACCTGTAATTCTTTCATCGCATGTTGAGCCTGAGCCACAGCCATACCGTAACCAGGAATAACAACCACTGACTGCGCTGCTTCTAAAACGTAATAAGCGTCATCTGCAGATAAAGGTTTTACTTCGCCTTCAATTACCATAGTTGACTCTACAACCGGCATAAAACCACTGAATAGGACGTTTGATAATGAACGGTTCATCGCTTTACACATAATACTGGTCAGAATTATGCCACTGGCCCCAACTAAGGATCCGGCTACAATGAGAATATTATTCTGCAGTGCGAATCCTGCAGCACAGGCCGCTAAACCCGAATAACTGTTTAACAGCGAGATAACCACCGGCATATCTGCTCCACCAATAGGCAGAACTAGCATAATACCGAACAGCAGAGCTAAGCCCATCACGCTATACAACACCAAGGTAAAACCAGGTGAAAACTCTGGCTGCGCAATAAATAAATACCCGCTAAATAAAATGGCTGTGACTAACAGTAAATTGAAAATCACCTGTCCTTTAAAGGTTACCGCTCTGCCTGTGATCCGCTCACTTAGTTTTGCCCAAGCCACCAAACTTCCGGAAAAGGTTACTGCACCAATTAATAACGCAAGAAAAGTAACCAACATCACGAAGCCAGAAAGTTGGCCATTTGATTCCACTGTTGACCACGCCACAAACACACTCGCAAGTCCTCCGATGCCATTTAACAATGAAACCAGTTCTGGCATCGACGTCATCGCGACTAATCTTGCGGCAAAGAAGCCAACAATACTGCCGGCAACAATCGCAATAGCGATCCATTCAAAACTGACTATATTCTTGTCAAACAAGGTGACAACAATGGCTAAAAGCATCCCTACCGCTGAGAGTAAGTTACCTTTTCGTGCAGATGATGGATGACCTAAAAGTTTTAATCCAAAAATAAATAACGCGGCTGCCAGTACATAAGTAAGATTAATTACCAACGCTGAAGTCGAAGTAGT
Organism: Aliiglaciecola sp. 2_MG-2023; assembly: GCF_030548145.1. Taxonomy (NCBI): domain Bacteria; kingdom Pseudomonadati; phylum Pseudomonadota; class Gammaproteobacteria; order Alteromonadales; family Alteromonadaceae; genus Aliiglaciecola; species Aliiglaciecola sp. 2_MG-2023. The sequence goes on along the minus strand of NZ_JAUORY010000002.1, from coordinate 353,164 downwards.
TTCTATCATTTTAAAGTCCTCTTAATCTTCAGTTGGGATCAATTTTTTTTCTTGAACATGGCAAGCATGCGATCGGTAACTAAATAACCACCGACCACGTTAATCGTGGCTAGAAAAACCGCGAACGCCCCTAAAAATTCAGCGTACTGACCTAAACTGTCATCTCCAGCCAAGGCCAATGCGCCGACTAAAGTAATCCCTGAAATAGCATTAGCACCAGACATCAAAGGTGTATGCAAAGTAGCCGGAACTTTTTGAATTAATTCGAAACCAACAAAAATCGACAACAATAAAATAAATAATAAATATATGGCTTCCACTATGCTTTCTCCTGCTGGTTGCTAGCTTGTTCGTAGAACGATTGAATCATCTTATTTACAACATTCCCATGGTGGGTAATGATGCAACCAGACTGGACTTCATCTTCAACATCCAATTCAAATCGGTTGTTTTCTTTTGACCAAAACTCACTGATTAAATTATATAAGTTGCTGGCATACATTTGCGTGGCATGCTTAGCCACTCCATTAGCCCAATTGCCAGTTCCAACCAAACTTACCCCATGTCTAACAACTACTTCTCCAGCCACTGATCCTGCGACATTGCCACCGGTTTCCGCAGCCATGTCAACAATGACGCTACCGGGTTTCATCATTGCTATAGTAGCGTCATCGATTAATTGTGGAGGTTTACGACCGAACAATTGTGCAGTAGTGATAACGATATCTGAATCGGCTATGCATTTAGCTTGTTCACGTTGTTGAATTTGCATCTGTTCAGGGGTTAATGCTTGCGCGTACCCTTGACCGGTTTCGCCAGTTTGCCCCAGATCTATATCAAGGAATTTAGCGCCCAACGATTGAACCTGTTCAGCTACAACTGAGCGAGTATCAAATGCGGTCACACTAGCGCCTAGACGCTTCGCAGTGGCGATTGCTTGCAAACCCGCCACTCCAGCACCAATCACAAACACTTTGGCTGGCTTCAAAGTACCAGCCGGAGTCATCATCATAGGTAATACTGTGTCGAGTGTATTAACTGCCTGCATTATCATGACATACCCAGCTAAACTCGCCTGAGAGCTCAACGCATCCATTTTTTGGCAGCGACTGATTCTGGGGATCATTTCCATACTGATGCTAGTAATATTGGCTGAACATAACTTATCTACAAAACTCTGTTCATTGAAAGGGTCCAAATAGCTAACAATGAGCGCTTCTGGTTTTAACAAACTAATCTCATCTGCTGTAAGTTTATGTAGGCTAAGTACAATATCTGCTTTTTTTAACAATTCATCTCGGTCAGTGATAACTTCTGCACCAGCGTCTTGATAATCACTATCCTGAATGTGAATCGCCTCACCTATACCCGACTGGACACAGACATCAGCACCTAATAGCGTATAAGCTTTTACGTTGATTGGCATTACTGAGCAACGCTTCTCACCAGGCTTACACTCAGCTGGAAAAGCAATAACAGGCATATACCCTCTCCTAATTTAAATGATTTAATGTAGATACTATGCCCGTATATGTTGTGAAATAGTTATTCATATTGTTTATATAGAATATCAAATTGATAAGTTACTCTTAATAAATTCATGAGATGAACAACACAATTATTACGACAAATTACATCTAAGGGCAGTGATAGCAAGGGATATAGGGCGACGAGGAATTATATTGGACAGGCTATTTATACATATTAAGCAGTTAAAATATTCACTAAATAATTCGATTTTGGTTTTCTATTTGAAACACATTTATAAATACATTGGGATAACTTTTTCTTATGATTGAATAACTTGAATTCCTACGTTGTGGCAACTTGCAATAAAAGCAGGTATTTCAGCATCAGGAAGGGAAACCTGAATTCGCACCATTTCCGCATATTCACATTCATCGATTACACCATGATGCTGGTTTGTAAGGTGCCGTATAAATTGTTCATGTTTAAAGTCGCTTAGCAGATGCAAAGGCAATAACACTATTTGCTCTTGAATGGGCAATGCTTCGATTACTTGTTGGGCAGAATTAGAGTAAGCCCTTACCAACCCGCCAGCACCTAGTTTTATGCCACCAAAGTAACGAGTAACAACCAGCATAATATCGCCGATACCTTTATGCTGGAGTACATTCAAAATTGGTTTTCCAGCCGTTCCACTGGGTTCCCCATCATCAGACATAGCAACACTAGCAGGTGAATCAGGGTTACCTAATAAGTATGCCCAGCAATGATGGCGGGCATCGGGATATTGCAATTTTATTAACGCAAGTTGCTCCATAGCCTGCTCTCGACTGTTTGCGAAACTAGCACAGGCGATAAACTTGCTCTTTTTGACCTCATAGGTCTGTTCGGTGATTTTTGCTGGAATAGGATAGGACATAAGCAATGCATTATACCTAATTCCTATGGAAAATATTGTATAAAAGACTGGGTTATTGTGTGTCCCTTGCTCACCAAAGCACAACCCGTAATAGAAACCGTAAACTTTCAACACAAACTTCAAAAAATTAGACGTTACACGACTACTTGTGACTACAAAACCTATAAGCGCCAGCATAAAATCATCTTAGCTATTTATTTTTCAGTCGCGAAAATGACTTGAGTCTAATCATAGGAACGCGCCACAGCAAAAGCTTAAAGTCAACAATCTAAGGGCGGGCGTACTTTCAGCTCGAATCCCCCTCGGTTAGCCTAATAATCAAAACGTCGCAGTAAAATTACGACTTATATACGCCCAAGGTCTTATCTACTTTAATTCCCTGCCCTTGTATGATCTAACAACTGAAAACTTTCAAGATGACTTACAAATCAAATTTCAAGAGAAGTAGAAAAGAAGATACGAGTTAACTTACAAATGCGAGAAACAAAATGTCTTATAAAAGTGAATACGACCTATCTATTACTCAACCAGAAAAATTCTGGATGGAAAAAGCATCGAAGTTACCTTGGTACAACCAGCCCAAAAACATATTGAGCAAGGATAACAACGGGGTTCATCGCTGGTTTGAAGATGGCGTAATGAATACCTGTTATATGGCAGTGGATTACCACGTAGAGCAAGGGCTAGGCGAGCAAATTGCGATCTTCTACGATTCCCCCGTCACAAATTCAAAAAGCAGTTACACCTATCGTCAACTTAGAGACGAAGTTGCGCTATTTTCTGGGGTTTTAGCCGAACAAGGCGTAGGAAAAGGCGATCGTGTGGTTATATATATGCCAATGGTTGCTGAGGCCGTTATTGCAATGTTAGCAGTGGCTCGCTTAGGAGCAATTCATTCAGTCGTGTTTGGTGGTTTTGCCCCTCACGAGTTAGCAATGCGGATTGACGATGCTGAGCCTAAAGTGTTGGTAACGGCTTCGTGCGGAATCGAAGTATCAAAAATTATCGAATATAAACCTTATGTTGACGAAGCTATTCGACAAGCGAAACATAAAGTTGAGCACTGTATCGTGCTACAACGAGAACAGTCAAAAGCAGAACTGATAGCGGGTCGTGACCTAGATTGGCACACTGCCATCTCAGCAGCGACACCAGCCTCATGTGTGCCGGTGAAAGGCACAGATCCATTGTATATTCTGTACACTTCCGGTACCACCGGCAAACCCAAAGGCGTAGTTCGAGATAATGGCGGACATGCTGTGGCTTTGCATTACTCAATGGATGCGGTTTATAACATGAAGCAAGGCGAGGTTTTTTGGGCTGCATCTGATGTAGGTTGGGTAGTAGGTCATTCGTATATTGTCTATGGACCGCTTTTAAAAGGTTGCACGACTATTGTCTACGAAGGCAAACCAATCAGAACACCAGATGCCAGCGCTTTTTGGCGCGTCGCACAAGAATATAATGTGAAAACCTTATTTGCCGCACCAACGGCGTTTCGAGCTATTCGTAAAGAAGATCCAGAAGCAACATTATTAGCCGATTTTCCGTTGCAAAATCTTCAAACTATTTTTATGGCCGGAGAAAGACTCGATCCCCCGACTTATCAATGGACTTGCGAAAAAACCGGTAAGCCAGTTATTGACCATTGGTGGCAAACAGAAACGGGCTGGGCGATTTGTGCAAACATGCTGGGAATTGAAAGCAAGCCAGCAAAACCCGGCTCTGCAACCTTACCAGTACCAGGTTTCGACGTGCAGATTTTAGATGATGAGGGCAATCAAATGCCTCCTTGCAAACAAGGTTCAATCGCTATTAAATTGCCAATGCCACCAGGTTGTTTACCAACGATATGGGGCAATCAGGATCGCTTCGTCGCCGGTTACCTTACGCAAAATCCAGGATATTATTGCTCTGGTGATGGTGGATACAAAGATGAAGATGGGTACGTTTTCATCATGGGTCGAACAGATGATGTCATCAATGTTGCTGGTCACCGACTTTCTACCGGAGAAATGGAGGAAATTTTAGCCGCCCACCCGGCAGTTGCCGAGTGCAGTGTGATTGGTGTTCACGATAGTTTAAAAGGTCAAGTGCCTATCGGTATGGTGCTTCTCAAAGACGGTGTCGATATCGATGAAGCTAAGCTGCAAGCAGAGTTGATTGCAAATGTTAGACACGAGATAGGGCCTATAGCCTGTTTCAGCCGTGCTATTGTTGTACAACGCTTACCTAAAACACGTTCAGGTAAAATTCTGCGTAAATTATTACGCCAGATATCTGCAGGGGAATCTTATAACATCCCTTCTACTATTGATGATCCAGAAAGTGTCACAGAAATCGCTTCGATTATGGACAAACAAGGCTTAATTACGATTGAACAGGCGTCTTAGTACAAAAAATCTCAAACTTCACTGCGGACAAACCACAAAATGTGAAAATCCGCAGTACGTTATATTTTTGGTGTAATTCCCAACGCACCCTTGCTCACTTACTAGTGGGCTTTTTTATGTCCAAAATAACGTTGAGGAAACAGACACAATCAATACACCTATGCTGATTAGCCAACTCTAGTCAAAGGTCATTTTAAAGTAGAAAATCCGGAATATTGTGTGTCACACTGCTTGAGCGGTGAAATTTTTAAAAATATCGAACTGATTTACCGGAACTGGCTTTTGGAAAAAGTACCCCTGACCATACTGGCATTTCAAGTTACGCAAAAATTGATAGCATTGATATGTTTCTATACCTTCAGCAATAATTTCCATATTCAATTCGTGACCCATAGCGATGATTGTTGATGCAATAGTGTTATTTGCAGGCATAAAACTTTTATCTATTTTTAATACATCAAACGGCAAGTTTTTTAAATAACTTAAACATGAGTAACCTGTGCCAAAGTCGTCCAGTAACAATTTGGCTCCTAATTCAGATAATTCATATAACGTCTGAACACTAACTTTATCTTCTGTGATTGCACTGTTTTCAGTGATTTCAATATGGATAGAATCGGCAGCTAAATTTAGCCGACTTAACGTATCAGACAGGCGCTGACTAAAACGTTTATCTTTCAATTGAAGAGTCGAAACGTTAATTGCCATGGCATGCTCAGTAGCGCCTGCGTCTTGCCAAATTTTACATTGCTGACAAGCCTGTTCCATCACCCAACTTCCGATATCAATAATTAGCCCCGCATTTTCAGCAATTGGAATAAATTCGTCTGGTCCAACAGCTCCATTTTCTGCATTAGTCCAACGCAACAGCGTCTCACTTCCTACAGTACGATTATCAGCAAGAGCCACTATAGGTTGATAAACAAGGCTTAGCTCCTCATTGTTAATAGCTTGATGAAGTTGCGCTGCCAAGGTTAATCTGCGATTTAATTTACTTCCAGATTGCATATCGTAAGATTGAAATTGGTTCTTTCCTGCATTTTTCGCCTGATACATGGCGGCATCAGCATGCTTTAAAAGTGAGTTGGTATCTTCACCATTTTGAGGGTAACAGGCAATCCCAATACTGGCGGTAATAAAAGATTCCATGTTGGCTAATTTGATTGGTTGGCGAACGGCTTCTATGATTCTGTGGGCTATATTATCAATTGTCTCAACTAATTCGAAGCAATCCGTTACGGCAACAAATTCATCACCACCAAAACGCAACACTGAATCACATTCGCGAACGGTATGCGCTATGCGTTCGGCCATTTCAACTAGCAATTTGTCGCCCACTGAGTGCCCAAGGGTATCATTAATATCTTTAAAACGATCCAAATCGATAAACATCACAGCGAATTGAGCTTTATTTCTATGTGCTTTAGCAACTGCGGCGTTAATCGTGTGTTCTAATAAGTTTCTATTGGGCAAACCAGTTAAAGAGTCGTTATAGGCTAGCTGTTTTATGCGTTCTTCGCTTTTTGCAAGGGCCTTCATTGCCTCTTCTCTTTTATTCAGAACAGCAGTTACGGCCTTTGAAATTATATGTGTAAAAAACAACACTATCATCGATGTGAACACAATTAGTAAAATGGTAATTTGGGAGATGAAATCAACCGTTTTTTCAACAGGCTGTTCGAATAGAATTGAATTATTACGAAATTCATTGAGGGCGAAAACTAACTGATCTTGCACGTTTTGTGACGTAATCTCACCGTTTTCATATTGGCTTATTACCTGCAGGGTTTGGTTGGCAACCTCCAAATCCTTCTCACACAATGCAATGACTTCATCGGTGCCAATTAGGCCCATAAAAAATTGTTCGGAAGCTCCAACCATTTCAAGGCATTCAAAAGGTTGTTGACGAATACGCACAATCACAGAGCGAATCTCAGTCATATCAGCCGTGCTACCTGCAGACGCTAAGCGTTTTGGAACTGAAATTAACCCATTCAATTCAAGTGTGTGTTTAAAATGACGAATGTTCAGTTGATGGAAGTGGCTACTTTTGTCGAGCTTAAAGAAACTCCAAATCATAACAACTGAAAATAGAAAGATTATTACTGTGAGGAAGGCTAATGCTTTTTTAACCCTACTATTTTCTAAAACCATTTTTTATTGTGCTCTGTAATCTACATCCATAACTGGAGCCACTTGGAATCTGTTCGTATTTCGAAAGTTCCAATCGTTACCTCAACTTATTTATAGCACATTTCAGTAAAATATGAGGTTAATTATTGATTCAAAAACCAACAACACCTAAAACTATTCTTACAAAATCGGAATAATGCTAGCAACAGAAATTATGCGGATTGAAACTTGTTGGAGTTTATTAATGCTTATAACTATTTTCAGCAAAGTTTTTAAGATGCTTTGGGCCTTTTTGTCGAGTTAGTCACTTCATATATTTGGGTGTTTAATTAAGTTTAGCGGAGTAAAAGCAGGTGGGAGCGATAATGTCATCAAATCCACAAAAGTGAGATGACATTATCAACAAAGATTGCTTTTTTACAGTCATAGCCTCGATTTGACTAGTAACTCAAATGAAATTCTTAATTTATACTATTTTATTCAATTCTGAATTTGCTGGATATAATCATTCCTACGGCTCTTTGGACTTCAGTATGCATTCGTTGTGCATCTTCTCCACCAAGGGTGCCGCAAGACATCATTTTTTCACAAGTTTGTCCAGATATACGGCTTCCGGTCCCGACTTTGGGTGCTGGAGTGTTACGCAGAATTTGCAGTTGATCGATAAAGAATTCCTGTAAGTCTTGAGGGTTAACAACAATACGCTCTATGCTATTGTCGTTACCTGGAGGAAGCGGTTGATTTAATTCGATGAGACGTTCTCTAGCGGCTTCTATTTTATAAGCGGCCTTATTGTAAAGAGCAATAGATTTATCTTGTTGATCTGCACCAAATAGTTGGCTGTCATACATCTTGCCCAATAAATAACTCGCTTTAGACATATTATGTTCAGATGCTAATTCTAGCCATTCTCTTGCTTCATCGTAATCTTTTTCCTCTATCTCACCTTCTAGATAAACGACACCGAGGACATAAGCTGCGTCATACACTTTATTTTTAGCGGCCTTTTTCAGGTAACTTATTCCCTTGCTAGGGTCGTCGTCCGTAGCACCTGAGATATACATCAATCCCGCTTTATACTGTGCGGTAGCCTGATTCCATTTAGCTGCCTTCTTGTACATCCGAAGCGCTCGCGAATTATCCTTATCCGTACCGTATCCGGTGACATAAAAATTACCTAATGTCTCCATTGCGCTAGGGTGACCTTTTTTTGAATACTTTTTAAATTCCTTGAAGGTTTTCACACAGTGATCTTCGCTACATTCACTAAAATCAAAGGCAATAGACAGTGGTGTGACGGTTACAGTTACCACAATCAATAAAATTTTTCTGAGCTGAACAAACATAGTTGAAACTCTCCGTGTCATAGGTTGGTTAATATTTAAAACAATAAATTATGCAACGAGTTTTTGTTAAAAAATAAATAACTTATTGATTACATTGCTTTTACACAATATCCACTATGGACTGTTACAAAATAATTGTCACCTTTTAATTTGTTTTCAGCTTATTGCAGATAAAACAATAAACTCGCGCATTGTGAGTTTACTGCTGTAGATATTTAACCACATTGAAAATACTGCGATCTTCTGGATCACGCTTGATTTCAAATCCTAAACTTTCGCAAAAACCTAACATTCCTGTGTTTTCAGCCAAAACCATGCCCTCCATTCGCTCTAACCCCTTTGCCTTGGCACTTTCTATAAGTGCATTCATTAAGCGCACAGCGATGCCTTTACGATGCCAATCATCGGCCACCACGACAGCAAATTCACAACTTACTTTATCAATATTGGTGATGTAGCGAGCAACGCCTATTTCACGTTCCATTTTGCCGCTGCTTATTACTGCCAGTAATGCCATTTCTAAGTCGTAATCGATCTGTGTAAAGCGCACCAACATACTTTGCGGCAGCTCTTTAATGCTTTGCATAAAACGAAAATACTTTGCAGTGGGTGACAAAGTACTCACAAATTGACGTTCTAAATTAGCATCTTCGGGTCTAATTGGGCGGATTTCCAATAACACACCAGAGCTAAGCTCTTCTGTTTTTGCCAGTTCCATTGGGTACGGATGAATTGCCATATGGTCATAACGTCCGGTTTGCGAATGCGCTTCAATGAAAATTTTAGCATCTAAAGCAATAGCATCGTATTCATCAACCACCAACGGATTAATTTGCAATTCTTTAATCCAAGGCAACTCACAGGCCATTTCAGATAAACGTAACAAGACATGCTCAATGGCCCCCATATTACATCCCGGAAGTTGCCTAAATGCCCCTAACATTTTGGCAATACGTGTATTGTTCATTAACTCACGGGCTAGGGTTTTATTCAGTGGTGGGATTGCCACCTCTCGGTCGCCCATAATTTCTGTTGCGATGCCACCAGCAGCAAAAGTAATTATTGGACCAAAAACAGTATCATTAGATATGCCAACCAACACTTCCCTGCTGCGTTTTTTAATGTACATGGCTTCAACTGTTACACCACTTATTTCCGCTTCGGGGAAGTATTTGGAAACCGAATCTATAATATCGTGATAAGCATTTTTAACCGCCTCGTCGTTTGAAATACCCAATCTCACGCCACCCACATCAGACTTATGGGAAATGGTTTTACTGTAAACCTTCATCACAACGGGATAACCGATGGTTTTAGCAATCTGGATTGCTTCGTTTATATCATGGGCCAAACTAGCATGCGTTGTAGAAATATTGTACGAATCAAGGACTGCCATTGACTCTAAATCAGTCAAGACCGTGCGCCCTTCACTCAACGCATGCTCAATGACTGACTTAGCCGCTTCAGTATTGACCTTTTCTTCCTTTTGCAAAGGATCGGGTGCTTGCAATAAAAGACGTTGGTTACGAGTAAAATTGCGCAAATAGGAAAATGCTTCAATGGCAGCTTCTGGTGTGGTGAAGGTTGGAACTTGATTATCTTCTAAATAGGTTCTTCCTTCAGCCACCATTTCCCCGCCCATAAAACAGCAAATAATAACTTTTGATGATTTTTTGGAGGCTTCTACAATTTCTTTGGCCACTTGCAATGGTTGCGTCATTGATTGCGGAGACAAAATAATCACTATGCCATGCATAGTTTTATCCTTTAAACATAAGGAAAGAACTTGCTGATAACGCTCCGGCGTTGCATCACCAATAATATCGATAGGATTGTCTTTAGACCAATTGGCTGGCAGCACTTGGTTCAATTGTTTTTCTGTATCTTCACTTAACGAAATTAAATTTAAATTTAAATCAGTTGCGCGGTCAGCAGCAATAGCCCCTGGACCTCCGCCGTTGGTGATAATTGCTAAGTTTTCACCTTCTAAACGTTTGTTGGTAGACAACACTGTCGCGCCAACAAAGAGATCAAAAACCCGATAGCCTCTCACCGCGCCTGCTTGGCGTAACACTGCGTTAAATACGTCGTCCTCTCCAGAGGTTACTCCAGTATGCATTTGCGCAGCCATGGTACCTTTATTATGTCGCCCTACTTTCAACACCAAAACCGGCTTCACCCGAGACGCACGTTTTAGCTCACTTATAAATGAGCGGGCATGATTGATGCCTTCAATATACAAAAGAATGCTTTTAGTCCGTGAATCGTAGGTTAGGTAATCGAGTAATTCCCCAAATTGCACGTCAGCAGCACAACCAATAGATACCACCGCAGAAAACCCCAACTTACGAGATTTAGCCCAGTCAAGAATCGATGTACACAATGCACCAGATTGGGACACCAGTGCCAAACTACCTTGATTAATTTCGCCACTGTGAAACGTTGCATTAAGACCCGTTACCGGACGAGCCACCCCAAGACAATTAGGTCCAATAAGACGAATTTTGTATCGCTTAGCCGTTTGTTGTACTGCATCTTCAAGCTTTTTGCCTTCTTCATTGGCTTCTCCAAACCCAGCAGATAAGATGATCGCGGCTTTCACACCTGATTTTCCACACTCTTCCATCAATTGATTGGTAATCGAAGCGGGCGCGGCAATAATAGCCAATTCAACGGGTTTGTAGATTTCTGAAATGCTGTTGAAGCATCGTCGACCGAGGACTTCGGCATGACGAGGATTAATAAAATAAATAGGTCCTTTGAACTCACCTGAGGTTAAATTGAGAGACACCGTCTTTCCGATCGATGATTCGCGCTCACTTGCGCCGAACAAGGCGATTGAACTTGGGGAAAAAAATGAATGTAAATAATGTTTCATTTAAAATCTCTTAGATGTTAGCGCTTTTGTTTTGCTATCATTATCCCATACAACTTATAGGGTTATTTTATGTCTTCTACGGCTTTTATTACACATCCTAATTGTTTACTCCATGAAATGGGAGATGAACATCCTGAAAGCCCAGCTCGTTTGCATGCAATCCAAGATGGCTTAATTCAATTTGGATTGGCTGACTTCATACTCAATATCCCTTCACAAAAAGTATCTAAAGATCTGTTAAAGCAAACTCACACTCCGCGCCATGTTGAACAGATTGAACAATTTTCACCGCCAAAAGGCCAGTACTTTCCGGTAGATGATGAAACGAAAATGAATCATGCATCTTTCGAGGCTGCTTTATTTTCTGCTGGTGCAGGTATAGTTGCTATTGATGGTTTATTCAATCAAAAATTTAAAAATGCTTTTTGTGCCGTAAGACCACCAGGTCATCATGCCGAAAAAGATCAAGCCATGGGATTTTGTCTTTTCAACAATATTGCGGTTGCGGCGACCTACGCCAAAGAGCAATATAATCTTACACGCATTGCAATTTTAGACTTTGATGTACATCATGGAAATGGCACTGAAGACATTCTGAAAAATGACCCTGCAATACTATTTTTATCTTCATACCAGTATCCGTTTTATCCTTACACCATACCTGAAAAAGCCGCTGAAAATTGCTTACATTACCCATTACCAGCCGGCACCGATTCTCAAACATTTCGACAATGTTACGCTGAACGGGTGTTGCCTGAACTACAAAAATTTGCACCTGAACTAATTCTTATCTCCGCTGGTTTTGATGGTCATCATACCGACCCACTTGCAGATTGGGATTTGTTAGACTCGGATTATTCTTGGTTAACTCAGCAAATCATGGACATCGCAGATACCTGTTGCGACGGAAAAATAGTTTCATTTTTAGAAGGTGGGTATAGTTTATCGGCACTTAGAACAGGTGCTATTGCACATATTAAAACGTTAATGAAGATCTAAGGTTTACTATGCTGCAAGGGCGTTGATATTGGCAGCCAGCACAATCATCTTGTGTGGCTACCACTGGTGGGGAGTAATTTGCAGAATTTATGTGTTTAGCGAGCTTATGAGGGTTTCTACTTGTTCAAAAGTAGGAGGATTACAACCTATGCTTTCAACATTTAGACCGGCAGCCACAGCACCAAACCTTAGACCATCCATCAAAGTTTCTTCAGGGGCAGAGGTGCAAAGCGCATCATTTTTTAACAGGCGCGCAAGCATGGCAGAGAAAAACGTGTCACCAGCCCCTACCGTATCACCAAACACAGCCGGCTTATGGACTGCTTGAAATAAATTGTATTGATCGGTTATTAGGTGCGATCCGCCCTCTCCCAAAGTTAAAACTACCATGCCATTTTCCATTCTATCGAGCATAGATTTAGCATGAAATTCTGGTTTACCGTAAAGGCCTTTTAGCTCTAGATCTTCATCGCTCACCTTGACAATATCGGCGAACTCTACGAATCGCCATATCGACGCTACGTATTGATGATGATTTTCTTCAACGCCTTTCCGGACGTTAACATCAATACTAATTTTCACGCCACGTGACTTCAAAGTGGTAATAACTGGAATCAACACTTCGAGCATTTCAGGCACGATTGCTAGAGAGCCGGTGTGAAAAAGGTCAAGATCATCCGGCAGCATTGATAATAGTTTTTCTGAGGTAATATCTAAATCTGCAACTGACTTTCGATACAAACGGTAGTTCGGTTTTCCATCTTCAGCTTTATACACCAAAGCAAGAGACGTATTTTTGCTTGAACGATTATTTGCAGGAACATGAATTCCTTCACTAATGACTGAACTATGGATTTTTTCACCTAAATAATCCGTCGATATGGGTGATAAATAAGTACAGTCAATTGCTTGTTTAACGAAGCTTCTAGCCACGTTGAACGGTGAACCACCGATGAAAGGTTGATAACTTCCATCTTGTTGCTGAATCATGTCAAACAACGCCTCACCAAATACGGCAACTTTAGGAATAGCCATAGTAACTCCAAAATTCTAAAAATAAGCCAAGTCGACTAAAGCTAGCCGACGTTATGCAAAAGCACAAATATTAACTCTAGTATCCCTAAGATACCGCTAACGCTGTGCTATTAATAATTGACTGCATGTGTTTTTTCACATTTGGATCGGTATAGATCGCCTTTAAGTGTTTTTTATAGACGTCCATGAAACCTTGGTTTTTGTTTAAATCTCCAAAAATTGAAGTCATTTCCAAAAACGAAGCGGGATTCACTGCATATTTAGCGGCTGCAACATGCAACTGCTGAGACATCACATCTATGATAGTGATCTCTTTGCCGTGACGATCAGTCTGTTTGTCGCTGTAATAACACCATGCAGCTAATACCAGTGCAGCGCACTGGATATCGCCTTCTTGACGCAAATTATCGTTGATAGTTGGAATTAAGAAAGTCGCCAATTTCGAAGCACTTTCAGAACAAATTCGCGTTAAATGATCTTTAATATTCGGGTTTGCAAAGCGAATTAGTAACGTTTGTTTATACTCATCTAAGTCAATTCCACTTACCGGAGGCAAAATAGGCGTGACTTCATTGTCCATAAATAATTGCAAAAACTGACGGAAAACAGGATCTTGAATACTCTCATCAATCGTATCAAAACCATGGATTGACCCCAAAATACCAAGCACTGAATGGCCTGCATTTAACAGTCTTATTTTCATGTTTTCGTAAGGTGTCACATCGGCAACAAATTGCGCTCCAACTTTCTGCCACTGCGGTCTACCTACGCTGAACTTATCTTCAATTATCCATTGATGGAAAGGTTCGCAAGTGACTGGCCATTCATCTGATACCCCCATTTCCGATGCCAAATAATTAATATCAGCTGGGGTTGTTACCGGAGTAATGCGATCGACCATGGCATTGGGAAACGGAACTTCTTGTTCAATCCATTTGGCCAGCTCAAAATCAACTTTTCGGCTGTACGCCAGCAACATTTTACGGGCAACATCACCATTGTGCTGAATATTGTCACAAGATTGCACCGTAAAAGGAGGTAGCCCCCTTTCCATACGCAGTTTCAGTGCAGCTGTCAAAAAACCAAAAACTAAACGAGGAGCAAATGGATTCGCTAAATCATGAATGACATCAGGATTGTCAAAATCAAACTCATTGGTCGCTGGATTAAAATTGTAACCACCTTCAGTAATCGTTAGCGAAACTATTTTGGTATCGGCATCCGCCATTTTCTGGATGACCGAATTAGGCTCATCACATCCCATCAAGAAATCGGTCATGCAACCAATCACCTGATTTTCTATCGTGCCATTAGGATGTTTTACAATTAGCGTGTAAAGGTAATTTTGCTGTTCAAGAATTGATTTCATTTTGCGATCAGCATCTCTTAATCCGACCCCGCAAATACCCCAATTAAGGTCGCCCGTTTGATTCATGTAAGCGTCGGTATAATAAGCTTCATGAGAACGGTGAAAACCACCAACACCTACATGCACAATTCCAGCTTTGACTTTTTTACGGTCGTAATTGGGCACCGAAATACCGCTAGGTAGATGGTGAAGGTTATCTTCATTTAGACGAACATTGGATTGAGTATTCATTAACCTTCCCCTTCTACGCTTGCGTAGTTAATTGTTTTTTACGCTGCATATTCCAATATGCAGTAATGAAATAAGTAATAGTGCAGACGAAACCAACAGTTTGAAACAGATCGCGATTGGCTTCATATGCGGGTATACCCGAACTGAAAAACATGGTTTTAATTGCAAATATAGTCGTGATTATTAGGCTACCAATGGACACTACCTGAAGAACTTTCGAAAACAATGAAGTATCGATGCGCACGTCTGGCTCCAGACTAGCCTGTTGCTCTTGGAATTCTTCTACACGTTGTTCAAACACTTCCATTTGCTGTTTCTCGTGTGGATATTCTTCCGATGCGCCGTGGTATTTTGCCAACACTATGTAACACACAGTTGTGAAAAACCAAGTTGGGATAAATAAGTAATAAAAAGACAACACATCAAGCGCATTTAACCCAAACCCAAATGTCAGCCCAAGACCCCATGACGCGACGGCGGGCACACTGTGAGTAAGGTTTTTGAAGGTAACCCAGTAACGCGTGAAACCTATACGTGGAAAGACAAAGTGTTCCGTGAATACGATTGCGCCAACGGGCACAACTAACAGTCCGGCGTAGGTTAATAGCGGTAGCATTTTGTTAAATACAAAGGGGAAACAGGCGATGATGACGGCAACAATTCCTACAATCAAGGTCGTTTTGTTTCTAGATTGGTTTTTAAAAATAGCTTGCGCAGCAAGACCTGAGCGGTACAGGTTGGCATTTGCAGTAGTCCAACCTGCCACAATGACGATCACTAAGCCCGATAGGCCTAACGCTTGAAAAGCAACGTCACCAGGATCTAATTCAATAATGGATTTTTTCACAATGATAGCGGTGCCTGCCCCCATTATTCCTGCAGAAATCCAAGCAATATAGTGTCCAAATAACATGCCTGCTGAGGTACACAAACCATATGCACGTCTTTTCGCATAACGTAAAAGTGCCATATCAATCAAACCCACGTGGGTAATAGTGTTGGCCGCCCAAGAAAAACCAATCACTTCCAACAGTCCAATACCAGGTTCGCCATTCGCGTTCACACCTGTCCACACCGATAAGCTACCAATTTCCATAAAATCAGCCCAACCGCTCAAGCTGGTATCACCTAGTACATGTTGAGACAGTGCAGGTAATAGAACTAACGGGCCACACACAAACATGACAAATAACCAAGGAGCACAAATACGCGAGAAATTAGAGACCGCTGTAAAACCATACATGGCGACTAAAACAACGATGGTTCCAACCGCTAGTACTACACACACAAACCATAAATTAGTGGGATACCAATTGAGTTGCGCCGGGATATTCAAGGCGAATCTCACGGCTGTCGCAGAAACCGTAATCATTGCTGCTGAGATAACCGTAAAAATGATGACATTGACCCAGTTATATAGGGTCGTCATCGAATTGCCGGCTATTTTTTGCAAATAAGTGTACAAACTCAAGCGAGTTTCAATGGCGATTGGCGTAGTTATCAATGTCCAACTCAACACCGCGAGAACGTTACCGATCAACAAACCAAGTAAAATATCTGACATAGTAGCGCCGAGGGCTACAAATGTGGCTCCAATGACAAATTCAGTAGCGGCAACATGCTCACCAGCATATAAGCCTAAAAAATGTGTCCATCCCTTTAACTTATGTTTAGGAATAGGTAGTTGCTCTTCACCAACAGTATTCAGATTAATTTCATATTTATCAGGTGTCATATTTATTACCTGTCGTTATATTGTAGTTGTGGGCTAGTCGGTCCCAATAAAAATAAATGAATCAAAATAATAGTTTTAGTACGGCATTACCATGCTATTGATTCGCTTTTACTGATCATTTCAGGTTTTCTAAAGAAAACCCCATTATGCGCATATGCTCATGATGTGAGCATATTCCCACAAATTATCTGTAAAGGTCAATATATTGTTAATTAAATAACCTAAAAAAAGTTGCGAATTTACTATTTTGTTAAAGTTGAAGTACTTTTCAGGCATCTCATAACACACCTGAAATTTAAATTATTATTTATAGTATTCAATTAGATACGATAATTTAAGATACATTAAAATCGATATTAGAATAGCTTTTCACTAAGCATTAAAATGTTAATTATTTTTGACAAATTGAATGTTAATAATTTAATTCGCAGCCAGAATCTAATCCCTCGAATATCAAAAGAACAAAAGAAAGAAACACAAAATGGCGAAAATTGTGTGCGTCATCTTGCTAGCAGATATCCCATTTCATTACTTGAAATTGATGTTTTCGCGACTTCCACATTAATTTCGCTGTTTGTGCACCGCTTCTGCACATTGCTCTTTTAAGCTCTCAGTACAAGATTTATGACAATGCATGATTAACAACAATGGTTAACTTATAGGGATCTAACTGATGAGAATGTTACATAGGTTTAAAACCTGTTCTATAAATTTACTGACGGTAGCAGCACTGTCTTGCTGGTTAACAGCATGCAATGGAGAAAGCACCGAGACAACGGAGACAGATTCAGAGCAAACGTCTTCCGATCAAGACACTACGAGTAACGACAATGGGACTGCATATTCAAGTGACTCAACCGATGGTGTGCTGTGTACTTATTATTATAACGAATACAACGACTCAGAATCAGTTTCTGCTACGAGCTATGCTGATTGGTCTTGCGATGGCACCAATCGTAACTTAACCGCCAATGGTATACCCGATCACGTTGTAGGTACCTTCCCAAATGCTGGTAATCCCAATACGATTTCAGAACAATCTGTGTCCGTCAGCTATACGTTAGCACCAACAGAGTCGACCAATGTGACTCAATTAGGCGGGCCTCGAGGTGCCGTTGGCTATGTGCTTAATGGCGTAAAAATAGACGCTGATACTGCTGGAAGTTGTAACGATTCAGGTGACGACTGCAGTCTAATCGACAATAGTGGAAATTGGAGTATCGAAGCCCTAAGTCAAAATGTGTTTGATTTTGGTACCGATGACAATAATGCTCACGTGCAACCTGATGGTACATATCACTATCACGGAATGCCAGAAGGCTTTATCACACTGCAAAATGGCAATAGCAACGCGATGACCCTCATTGGTTGGGCCGCTGATGGTTTCCCTATTTATGCCCGATACGGCTACAGTGATGCCTTGGATGCCAGCTCAGAACTAACGTCCATGACGGGAAGCTATCAATTGGTAGAGTCAGTTAGTGATAGTCGACCTTCCACTGACACTTACCCACTTGGCACTTTCTTACAAGACTGGGAATATGTTGAGGGCTCTGGTGACTTAGACGAATGTAATGGTCGCATTGGTGTTACGCCAGAATTTCCTGAAGGCATTTACCACTATTTTGCTACTGATACTTATCCATTTTTTCAACGTTGCATAAAAGGGTCATTGTAATATGTTAGCGTCAAACCGAAAGACAGCGTCTCTCATCATGAATAATTTTGCAGTTTTAACGATGGCGGCTTTGCTATTTTGCTACGGCATACTTCAACCGGTAAACGCCCACTTAATGGTTGCTCAGCACGGAACTTTAAACTTTATTGAAAATGATGTGTATATGGTGTTATCGCTACCTGTTTCTGGCATCGAAAACATCGATGAGAATAAGGATGGTGTGGTATCGATGATCGAATTTAATAATCAGCGAACCACAATCACGCAGCAAGTTAAAAAGCAAATAAGCATGAGTGACCAGCACGGCAATATAGCGGTAGAGTCGATAATACTTTCACCGGTTATTGATCATCATGCTGAAGAGCAATCTTTATCTCAGGTGCAACCCTTATCTCAAATAACAGTGATGGGTAAATTTACCCTTAAAAGTGACGCTGAAAAACTCACTTTCCACGCCAATATATTTGGCAGCTCCCCTTCTGAGCAAAATTTGGAAATCACGGCTAAAAACAAACAAAAAGCCGAAAAACACAGCTTCGTCTTGACCCCAACGGTTTCGTCGGCTCAGCTGTTTGAATAAAACTTCTTGATTAAACTAAACTCCCTCTGCTCAGTCTTACTGATGCAGAGGGGATCTTTGGGTTACACAATTTGTTATCCAAAACTAGTTTTTCACAAAACGCTTTAACAACACCGGTAACAACGTTGAATCAGTCAACAGCGCCATTAGCATCGCCAAGCCAGTTAATAACCCAAACAAGATACTAGGTACAAAATCAGAGAAGCTTAACAATGCAAAGCCAATTGTGATGATGGTCGTCGTGAATAATAGTGCGTAACCCACGCTGTTGAAGGTTTTTTTAATCGCTTCAGCGGGTTTTGAACTTTTTTGGGTTTCAAGATATCGATGAATAAAATGGATGGTATCATCTACCGCAATCCCCATAGCGATGGCCGATATGGTGATCGTCATTAAATCTAATGGAATTGCCAACAAGCCCATCACACCTAAAATAGTCATAGTGGTAAGAATGTTGGGAATGACGGCAACCAGCGCAATGCGCACCGACCGAAATATCGCAAATAAAACAAAGAATAACGCGATAAAGACTAATCCTAACGTCATAATTTGGGATTTAAACAAACGCTGTAGTATGTCTTGATACAGCACAAACAGGTTGGTTAAAACATAGTCTTGCTTATCGACACCAATTGTTTGCATATCGGCTTTGAGATTTTCTAAAAATTCAGCACGATTAAAATCAGCTGTGCTGTCTTTAATCCGAGTACTGATTCTAAGTTGATTGGTTTTAGGGTCGAAATACGCACCTAACAATTTATCTTTAAGCGACTTATCCACCAAAGTATAAATGGCTGTTAATTCGTACTCGGTTAACGGCTTTTGATCATTTATTCGCATCGCCAATTCGGTAAAATTGAATACCGAAGTCACATTGCCCATGGCATCATAACTTTGCAACACGGCTTGGATTTTTTGTAATGTTTGGACAGACTCCGCAGTTAACACTAGTTGTTTGTCTTGTTGTTCATTGGGAATCGTATACACCACATCCATTGGCGTAGAGCCCCCGAACTCTTGGTCTATAAACGTTAACTCCTGGCGCACTTTTGTTGACTCTTTAAAATAGTTTAAAAAACTATTTTCCACATCCAAACGCATAATCCCAATGACGGATATCCCCACCAGCACTAGGCTCAAGACGCCAATGGTTTTTGCATAATTTAAGCTAAGCGCAGTGAAGCCGTTGATAATTTTTTGAGTAACTCGATTTTCACCGCTTTCGTCTTTATGGGATAAAACCGATAGAAATGCAGGAAACAGCAACAAGCTCACCAGAATAGAGATAATCATAGCGACTATCATCATCCAACCGAAACTAACCACAGGTTGAATCCCGCTAAATAGCAAAGATCCAAATCCAACAGAGGTGGTTAACCCAGCATAAAGACAAGGCTTAAACTTGTTTTTTAAGGTTTGTTCTAATAACTCGGATTGACTGTCTTGACTATTTTTCACAGCCAGTTGTCGATACTCTACAATCAAGTGAATCATTACAGCTAAAGTCAGAATAAGCTGCAAAGCGATGAAATTTGAGGAAATAACAGTGGTCCGCAGATCTAATAAACCAAAGATTCCCACCGTTAATAGAACACTCAAACTACAAGATACGACCGGTAATACTACCCAGCGTACGCGGCGAAATAAAATAAATAGCATCACCACAATAGCTCCACCAATAGCACTGCCAAATAGCACAAGATCGCGCTTAATAATATCAATCATTTGTTGGCCTAACACGTAAGCCCCGCCTAAATAGAAACTCGCGTCTTGTTGATATTGTTCGGTAATTTCATAAATTTTGTCTATTTCTTGTTTGCGTTGCGCTTTCAGTTCTTGGTCGATCGGATCAGCTTGCGCTTTTAGTTGGTCTATTTTTTCTTGCTCATCCTTACTTAACTCCCTTTCAAGGGCATTTTTTTGAATATCTGTGATCTGATTTTGAATCTCGACTAATTGGCGATTTTTTTTGAATACGATTTGGATAGCAGTCGCGCTTTGCTTTTTATTGACGAGTAAATCAGTAAACAACGGATGGTCCTGAAAAACTTGTTGCATTTGTTGTGCTGAATAACGCTGTGATTCCCAAGTGTATGCATCTGGATCTAAATCGGCACTTAACGATGTGGCATTGCTGAGCAGCGGAACATTGAGTATGTGGGTTACCGATTTAACTCTGGGAAATGCCGAGAAAGCATCGCCAAGTTGCTGAAGTTGCTCGAAGGTTTTATCTGAAAAAACAGCGTGATTTTTCGGTTCATAAGCCACAAGTATAAATTCATCCGGCGAGAATTTTTGATTCATTACCTGAGTTTCAATATAAAGCTGATTGTCCTTTACCAATAATGTATCTGCTGAAGCATCAATTCTAAATCGCTGTGCAAAATAGGCCGAAATAATTCCCAAGATAACAAATGCGAGCAGAATCCATTTGCTGTGATGGATCAACAGTTGCGCTAAATTACTTTTCACTACTGTCCGCCCTCTGCTGTGAATCTAGATTAGTGGTTTTATTACGATTTTTTTCACTGTTCGCAGGTGAAGGGGAAAATTGTTGAGGCGCACCTTCAAATTGCTCATCCCTTTCGACGCTCTGAAGATACATATTTCTGAAAAAAGTATAAGGATCATCAGATTGCGCTCTTAATTCTTCATAAGAGGGAGCTGTAGGGACAAAGTCGTTGAAACCATCTAGTCCTTGTAAATAGCTTGATTCAGGCGAGTCAGAAATCACATGAACGGGACTCAAAATACTTTCACTAAGAGTAGAAAAGGCGTTCCTGAAATCTGACTGACCGAGGATAGGTAACACCAAATAATTGCCATAACCAACATCATACGACGCCAAAGTATCACCTATAGTTGCGGTTTCTTCCGGCATATCAAACCAAGCATCGGCTGGGTCAAACAAACCCAGCAATCCCACAGTAGAGTTAATTAAAAATCTTCCCAAATTGGTTCCCGATTTTTTACCTTCACCTTGGGCCAAATTATTTAAAAGATTGAGAGGTTCCCGTAAATTACTGAAAAAATTACCAATGCCGGTTTGCACAGGATCTGGCACTACAGCATCGTAGCCTTTGCCAACTGGGATTAGAAAATAACGATACACAACATCATTAAAAGCAAAAATAGGCCGATTGATTGACTCCAAAGGGTCCGCAAACGTAACAGGATCATAAGTGACCACTGTAGGCGTTAATACCTGCTCCCCTTGGGAGGTATTGATAGTAATCTGCTGGTTACTTGGAGGTTGTGCATCGACTTGCTCAACACGACTAGAACTGCATCCACTGACAACCAGAACACTGATTAAGCATACCAATTTGATGTATCTATTTAACGGATTTAGCATATTTGAATCCAACATAAGGTGTTCTCATCCAATTGTAGAACTACAGGTGTGTCGACAACGCTTTGGCCAACTCCCATTGCGCGAACTAATCTGAAATAGCAATATACTTGCCAAACAGTGCTACGACTTTTTTATGCTTGTAAAGTTAATAGCATTAGGATGTACGCTATCCAGGTGAATATCGGATCATATTATTGGCAGACTAGTAAATCCGTTACCTACGCTGTTTTCGAATAGCTGCTGATGATTAAAAAATTAGGCCATACAATGTGTTTAATCAAGGACTGGAAACACAGATTAGGATGACTAATAGCGGCCTCAGTGAAAAGAAAATTGTAAAACTTACTCTCAAGCAGAAATAGCTACAGTAATTAAGGCCTAGTCGACTTTGTAATAAAACAACAAAGGCGCGGTTACTCAAAAATTAGGGTTCATTTTCTCATATTAAATTTGGCGAAAATTTTTCGCGAAGGGTTGCATTTATCACACGTCTCTCTAATCTAGTTGATAAGCGATCTCAAAGAAGCAAATCATGTGTTAACCACTCTATTTAGTAAACACTTAACAATTAGAGCACGTTATATAGTGGCACTTTTCCTAGTGGCGGCCACAGTCTCTGTTTCTGCATTAATGTTGCGGTATATAATTAAAGCACAATTGAATGATGCTTATATCGTCAATATTGCAGGCCAACAACGCATGCTGTCGCAACGCATTGCGCTGTTTGTCACTCGACTATCAACCTGTCCAGCTGACAAATCGCAGCAAAGTCAGGCGCTACAATCCACAGTTGAAACATTTGAGCGTAATCGCGTTTATCTAAGTGAGTTACCAAACTTGCCCGCTAAAGTACAAGAGCTGTATTTTGGTGAGTTTGGGTTAAATTTAAAAAGCCAAAACTACGCTGAAGCGGCACTCAATTTTAGTAGCCTTGCTGATACATGTGGAGCTATCCCTTCACACTTTAATACAACTGAAACCGACAAACTTCTTTTTGCCCTTAATCAAGTTGTGCAGGAATTTGAGTTGGCTGCGCGCGAACGAGTTGAGCGAGTGGCAAACATTGAATTGTTTTTGTGGTTATTTACCTTGCTATTATTAGTGCTTGAAGCTCTTCTAATTTTTCGACCTATGGAAGCCAAAATTACAAGTAGTTTGGCGTCGCTGCGTTTAACGTTGCACAAAGCCGAAGAGTCAGCACGTCAGGCAAAACAGGCCAATAAAGCGAAATCTGAATTCTTAGCCAATATGAGCCATGAATTGAGAACCCCAATGAACGGTTTGTTTGGCATGATAGAGTTGGCCATCGATAATCCAAGTAAAAGTAATGACTACTTAAAAAAGGCTAAAAGCGCTGGCAAACAATTGTTGGTGCTGATAAATGATGTACTTGACCTGTCAAAGATTGAAGCAGGTAAGTTACGCATTGAACGGACACCATTTGATTTAGTTCAGCTATTCGATGACGTTGCATCTGTGCAGTCGGCGAATTGTCGAATAAAAAACTTAACCTTCAATTTTCACAAAACAACCAGTTTGCCCACTCGTGTCATAAGCGACCCTACGCGGTTATCGCAAATCATGCACAACTTATTGAATAATGCCATTAAGTTCACCGACGTTGGCAGCATAACCCTTTCTGTTGGCGTGAACGTTAAAAACAAGAAGTATTGGCTGTCTATTAGTGTTAAAGATACTGGGATTGGAATCGAAGCCCAAAAACTGTCTTCTATTTTTAATAAGTTTGAGCAGGCAGAACAATCCACCACTAGATTGTTTGGAGGTTCAGGGTTGGGGTTAGCTATCACTAAGCAGTTAGCTGATTTGATGCAAGGTGAACTCACGGTGCAAAGTGAATTAGCTAAGGGCAGTTGCTTTACGCTATCAATACCGATTGAAATAGACAGTGAGAAAGTCGAAAACATTCACTCACAAGTGCATTTAAAGTGTGCCATTGTCGATGATTTAATTACGAGCAGAGAATATATTGAGCATGTTGCCAAATCACAAGGTATGAACACCTCTACCTTCAATTCTGCGGAACAATTTTTAACCACCGACACCTCACAATTTGACATCTTAATCCTCGACCTATCGATGCCTGGTTTGAGCGGTGTTGATTTAATTGAAGAACTGTTAAGACAAAAGGGGACGCAACTCCCCTACATCATTTTGGTCTCAGCACTTATCGAAGATTTAGAATGTTCGGAAGACGTGCGAAAAGTAATATGGCGCACCCATGCTAAGCCTATTATCAGACAAGAATTAGAGGGTGATTTACGTCAATTACAAAAAACTCATTTACTGCAGGATTCTAAAGCTGAACCATCACAAAGTAGTTTTAAAATTTTGGTTGCCGAAGACAATGAAATTAACGCTGAAGTGGTCAAAACAATGCTTGAAGCTGCTGGTTACGATGTGTCAATTGTAAGCGACGGTGAAAAAGCTATTAACGCCTGTATATTTGAACAATTTGATTTGATTTTAATGGACTTACAAATGCCTGTTATGGATGGCTTAACTGCGACGGTTAAATTAAAAACAAAGTTAAACTTTAATAAGCCAATTATTGCACTCACAGCTAATGCTTACGTTGAAGATAGAGAAAAGTGCAAAGCGGCAGGCATGACCGATTTTCTGTCCAAACCAATTGATAAAGTATCGCTGCTCTCTATGATTCAAAAGTACTTAAAAGACTAACCCAAATTAACCTTGGTATTGTTGCATTATTTTACGCAAAGTGGGTTGAGTTACATCCAATAACTTGGCTTTTGCTTGTTGGGTTATCTGTTGCCTAACGACAATTGCATACATTGTAGATTCTAAGGTAGACCACAGATTGGGGATTGCTTCTCCATCCAGGAAGCGTTGCAGCAACGAGCTGCATTCAACAGTTAACTCTTCTAATAGAGGGTGATCAATTGCAGTATCTTTTAATTTTGCAGAGCGTCTTCGTAAAGTCGATTCTGACTGCTCAACTTTGAGTGCGACTTGATAAAGGCTTCCCCATTTTTGTAGACACAATTCAATCCATAGTTTTTCTAACCAAACAGTGACCGGAAAAGATGTTGGTTGTTGAATGGCCAGACAGACAACTTTGTTTAGCAACACGGTTAAAGCGGGCAACAGCTCTTCGTCGTCATCTTGGGTAAGCTCTACAGTCTGTAAACTCGGCGTGGCATGAGAAGCTGAGGGCTGCAGCTCTAAAGATGGCGCTTGTAGATTCAAGTGCTCAGATTCTAAATAGTCACTGGGGCAAGTTATAACAGCCCGCATAATACAGTTTCGAAGTTCTCTTACGTTGCCAGGCCAACTGTAACGACGTAATGTCTCGACTGCTGATGACGAAATATCGAGAATTGGTTTATTGTATTGCTGACTAAACTTCTTCAAAAAATGTCGCGCTAACAGCAAGGTGTCCTCGCCACGCTGATTCAAAGGAGGCAAATTTAACGTGAAAACGTTAATTCGGTAGTAAAGATCAGCACGAAAACGACCTGCGGCCACCTCATCTGATAAATTGCGATTGGTTGCCAATACCAGTCTAACATCCACTTTCCTTACCCTTTGATCGCCCACGGCAACAAAGGTTTTCTCTTGTACGAAGCGCAATAATTTTGATTGTATGTCCAGTGGTAACTCCCCTACCTCATCTAGAAACAAGGTACCACCGTCAGCTTGCGCAATCATTCCTGGTTGATCACTGGTGGCTCCAGTGAAGGCTCCTTTTCTGTGCCCAAAAAGCTCACTCTCAATCAGATGTTTAACTATGGTACTGCAATCGACGGTGATAAAGGGTTTATTGGGCTGTAATCCGTGATTATGGATTTGTCTGGCTATCACTTCTTTACCAGTTCCTGATTCACCGATAAGCAACACAGATGCATCTGTTGGGGCTACTAATTGTACCTGCTGCATCAAGGTGCGCATCGCAGCAGATTCAAATAACAACTCGTGGGTTTGATGATTATCAGGTTCACTTTTCGCTGGGCTGTTGCCCTGTTTATGACTTTGATCCAACAATATAATTCGATCAATGGCAGTACCTAAGTTCGCCGAGACTTGTTGTAGTAATTCAGTGTATTTTTTAGCCACAGGTTGCTGGTTGCTATGCCAACGCAAGACAATAACCCCTAGGCATTTACCGCGAGTCACTAAAGGTACAGAAGCTTGAAGCGTAGTGGCGTTCAGCTCAAGTAAAGGTACAGCGGTCAAATTATCTAGATTATCGACCTGGATATTAGTGGTAACCCATTGATGGACACTTTTCACCTCTACTTTAGGCTCACTTGCGCAAGATAAATTAATTAAACCATCGCCTTTGGTTAAATATAATCCGGCATACATCGATGACATTCCGCTGCTGATGAGCTGACAGACTTGCTCAGAAAAGCTTTGCAAATCGTGTGTACTGCCGATAATACGAATAATATCCCATTGCAGCGTAATGAGTTTGAAGTCGTCATCGGCGGCATCAGAAAACTTACCACTCATGCGATCTAAATTTGCCAATATGTTAGCGTCGAATTTCGGTTGCCAGCAAACTAAAGTGCCGCCTCCGATGCTTCGCGCGGCTTGTAGCGCGGCATTTGCTCGTCGAAAAAGTTCTAACGGAGAATGTTCGTTAAGCTGTTCTTCTGACTCAATAGTGGCTAAGCCAAAACTAAAATCCAAATTAACTTTTTTAGCTGAAAAGCGTTTTTTACGCAGCATTTCACGCATGCGAGATGCTAAAACCTGACCTTGTTGTTCATTCGTTTCTGGTAGATGAGCAGCGAATACAGCTCCGCTAAAGCGGCTAGCAAAATCAGCGGAACGCAATAAATCCGACATACATTGTATAATTTCAGCTAAAACTTGATCGCCTATATCGCGGCCATATTGTTGATTAAATGCCGCAAAATCGTCGGGATTCACCAGCAAAAGCGTTACCGGTGTATTTTTTGCGGCCGACTGTTCTAACCACTCCTGATTCTGCCAACTAGCGATCTGCCGTAAAATCAATAAAGTGTCATCATGATTAAAAGGGCCAACAAAGCCATCGAGCATAACCACTGCATCTTTCAATTGAACAGGAAATGGTGGCAACCTAGTCATTGAGTGAGTACGACTTAAATCAGCCAAAATTTGTGTCATTCGACGTTTAGCGATTGAAGAGGGAATGTTCAGACACGAAAGCAATGTTTGACCGATTACTGACTTCCCAGACTCCCCCATAACCTTTAGTAAAGGCGCATTCATTTCAATTATTTGGCCATGTGAATTTAGGGTCAAAGACATTTCCCCTAAACACTCAGTTAACATCGATAGTTTTTGCTTGGTGGTGGAGAAATCCGCCAGCAATCGATGCTGCTGTTGTATTAACGACAGTACTGGCAAGACTGTAGGTGGTTGTTTCCAGTCTAAATACCAGTGCCCGTTTATTAATGGTTTTAACGGTTGATATGAGGGGTCTTGTGGCAACCAAAATACCTGCAAGCTATGCAAGTTAAATCTGTTGCTCAAAGAAGTCCCGTGCTCTTCATTTTGACAAAGCAATAACATTGTCGTTGGCAAACTCTGCTCAGCCAGTGCTGTAATAACGAAATCGTACTTTGCAGCAAAGGTGTGTTGGAGCGCAGAAATCGCCGCGGAATATGCTGAATCTGCGGCTAAATCACCATCAATAAATAGTGTTATTTGCTCTTTATTTTCTTCAACAGCTTCATCAGACTTGCAAGGTTTCATTGTTATTATTCTTATTTTTGCATAAGGTGAGTAAAGTTCTGAGTTAACAAAGGAGCTATATATTCAGCTGCCAATGGCCGTGAGAATAAATAGCCTTGCAACAATAAATGTTTACTATCCTTTAATATTTCTATTTGCCGAGCATCTTCGATACCTTCGGCGATCACACCGAGATTCAAGCTTTGAGCAAGGGCTAAAATAGCTTCCACAATCGCCACATCATCAGGTGCAGAGTCCAAATCACACATAAATGAGCGATCAATTTTTAATATATCAATAGGGAATTTTTTCAAGTAACTCAACGACGAGTAACCCGTTCCAAAATCATCGACGGCTAACGTTACCCCTAAGGTTTTTAATTCAATCAAGCGTGCAATATTTTCTTCGGCATCACTCATAATCACCGATTCAGTTAACTCCAATTCGAGTAACTCTGCTGGTAATCCACTGTTACGCAGGGCCTCAGCTACGATTTCGGTAAAATTATGTTGTCTAAATTGATGACCTGAGACATTCACCGCCACTCTGACAGGCGTATTGTTGTTCATCCAGATTTTGGCTTGCTGGCAACTTTGCTCTAATACAAGCTGTCCCAAAACATTAATTAAACCGGTCTCTTCGGCAATAGCGATAAATTCATCTGGCGGAATCATTCCTCCATTTGCTGGCAACCACCTTACGAGCGCTTCAACTCCCAGTATGTGTCCCGTTTGCGCACAAACTTGTGGTTGGTAAAAAGGTATGATTTCACCGGCGTTGAGTGCTTGACGTAGATCTTGCTCGAGTTGTAATCGAGCGGCAGCTTTAGCATTCATTGAGTCACGGTAAAACTTATAACAACAGCGGCCTGCCTGTTTGGCAGAGTACATCGCTGTGTCTGCATTTTTAAGTAAGGTCTCGGCGTCTTCTCCATCATTAGGGAACATCGAAATACCAATACTGGGTGTAATTACCACTTCAAACTGTTCTAGTTGAAACGGCTTACTGAAGCTACGAATAACTCTTTCAGCAACTAAGGTGGCCTCATTCGCATCGTTTAGCCCATTTAAAAAAATAGTAAATTCATCCCCACCAAAACTGGAAAGTTGTGGTTGATTTAAAGAGAGACTCTGCCCAACGCGGGCAAAAACGTCACTATCCCGTAAATTAGTCTGAAGGCGATGAGCCACTTTGCGCAGTAATTTGTCGCCATTACTGTGCCCCATGGTGTCGTTTATCCGCTTGAACCGATCAAGATCGATAAATAACATTGCGGCTTGATGTTGTTTACGCTGAGCTAAAGCAAGAAAACGTTGCAAATCTTGCATTAAGTATTGGCGATTAGGCAAGCCAGTCAAAGTGTCATAGAAAGCCAGTTGATGGAGTTCTTTTTGCTGCGTAACTAAATCTGCAAAGGCTTGACTCGCACGGAGGATGTACTTAACTCTTTCACCCAAAATTGGCCATCTAATGGGTTTGGCAATAAAGTCAGTTGCCCCTACCGCATATGAGCGGTGAATAGACTCCAAATCATCTGAACCTGTTACCATAATGATAGGAACATGCTCGCCGCTTTTTAAACTGCGGATCCTTTCGCATACTTCAAATCCATTCATTTCTGGCATAGAAACATCTAGCAAAATCAGTGAAGGAGAGTGCTTCTCAAACTGCTCCAAAGCGCGTTTCCCATTTTCGGCTTCAAGCACTTCAATGGTTTCACTGCTAAGTGTTTCTTTCATTAAAATTCGCGCGGTGAGATCATCGTCACTCACTAGAATTTTAATTTTTGATTCAACTGACATTTCTGAATGTCTCCAACTGCTCGCAACTTTGTAAAAAAGTAGCTTGTATACTGTGTGCTAAAGTATCGATTCCTTCCGATTGTTGCTGTTTTGACATGCTCTCTAAGGTTTGACATATTTGATACAATGCCTTAGCGCCAGAGTTTCCTGACATCGATTTTAAGGCATGTGCAATTTCTGCAACCTCATGCAAATCCATGTCTGGACTATTCACTTGTGTAAACAGCTGTGTGATTAATTTTTCAGCTTCTTGGGTAAATGCATCCAACACTTTTACAAACACTGGATTTCCGGTATCTCGACTAATTTTCAATAACGTATCCACCGTTGCCATATCGATTAACTCCGATTCTGGCTCTTCATCGCTGGCTACGCTATTCCCACTATGAGGGGCATTTAGACTATCGTGCTCACTGTCTGGTGAATCATTGACCTGAGGTTGTTTTACAGAGCCTAAAAAGCGCGTCAAAGTATGTTCAAGTTCTCGCAATGAAAAGGGCTTAGTCATAACATCATTCATGCCTGCCCCTAAACATTGTTGGCGTAAATCATCTCCCATACCAGCAGTTAGTGCAATAATTGGAATCTCCGGCCAGTTTTTCCTGATCTCCATGGTGGCCTTGTAGCCATCCATAATAGGCATTTGGCAATCCATCAACACTAAATCAGGTTGACGTAGATTTATTTGTTCAACCGCTTCTGCGCCATTATCTGCCAACCATGTTTCACAACCAAGCATGCCTAACATGCTTTTCGCTACCTCTTGATTGGTTAAACTATCTTCTGCTACCAAGATATTCGCATTAAACTTCTGATGATTAGGGTAGTCGTTATTGCTGTGCTGACGATCTGCACTTTTAAGACCTATGGCTTTATGTAAACTTGCCTGTAGTTCACTCAAATGAATAGGTAGCGGCAAAATATTGCGTTTATCGTTTTCTTGCCACTGTGAGGAGGGCAACAAGCATATCCATTTTTGCAATGGGATTTGCGCTTCTTGTATTGCCCCCTCATATTCACTAAGGCTGATCCATAAACCATCCTTTGCAGAGGCTAATTGTCCGTTAACTCGTTGCACATGTAAGGTTTTAACACCTAATTTGCTCAACATATTAGTAACTGCCAGTCCTAAACCACCGTTAAGATTCACCAAATGTACAGTGGGAAAACGAGTCTCTGGCGTATTCTCGATAACCTGGTTGTGGGTTAATGGCAAATCAACTTCGAGGCTGAATGTACTGCCTTGCCCTAGTGTAGATTGCACATCAATGTTACCGCCCATTAACGTGGTAAGCTGACGACAAATCGCTAGGCCTAATCCTGTCCCGCCGTATTTTCGGGTGGTAGAGGCATCTGCTTGGGTAAACATTTCAAAGACTTTCTGTTGTCGATCAGGTGCCATACCTATACCAGTATCTTGAATGCTTATTTCAAAACCACTGTAATTATTGGGCGCTTCCGAAGAATCTGCATGGGAGGTATAACAAGGAACACGCCTAATACTGACATTCACTTCGCCTTGCTCTGTAAACTTAATCGCGTTACTGGTTAAGTTTGCAATGATTTGTCGTAATCTAGCTGGGTCGGCGTAAACTTCAGGGAGAGGATCTGGAGATAGAATAGCGTTTACGTACAAGCCTTTGTTATAGGCCGACTCACTAAACAAATCACACACCTCTTCAACCAAAGCCTCAAGATCAACTGGCACTGACTCCAGAGTCGCTTTACCGGCTTCAAGCTTGGAAAAATCTAAAATATTGTTGAGTAAATCGAGAAGCAACCGCCCCGAACGATACACCAATTGGGCAAAATGCTGTTGTTTAGGTTTAAGATCAGAGCTTAACAATACTTCTGTCATGCCCAGTACACCATTCATTGGAGTGCGAATTTCGTGACTCATGATAGCTAAGAAATCACTTTTCTCTTTACTGGCTTGTTCTGCTAACTTTCTGGCTTTTTCTGTTTCTTGCATACTGGTTTCAAGTTGCGCATTGGCATGTCGTAACTCTTTGGTACGTTCTTCAACCTTCTCTTCTAGGTCAATCAGTTGCTGGATCTCGGCCAAACGTTTAAGTCGGTAGCGCCACATAGTATTTAGCACAATTAGAATCACAATGAGCGCATACAAGCTGTAAGCCCACATTGTTTTCCAAGGTGGAGGGAGCACATTTATCGGCAATACAATACCTTCTGTATTCCACAATCCTTGGTTATTACTCGCCTGCACTTTAAGTGTGTAGTTTCCAGCCGGTAAATTGGTGAATGTTGCAATGCGTCGATTTTCTAGTTCAATCCAATCGGAATCAAGTCCGTCTAATTTATATCGATACTCGTTGAGCCCCGGCGCATTGTAGTCAAGGGCTGCAAATTCAAATGAAATAAAATAATCTTTGTAGTCTAATTCTAGCTGCTGTAACTGCTGATAAGGCACATCAAACCAAACTTGTTCATTCAATTTTTTGATTCTAACCACCACCACAGGAGGTACCACTGAACTGTCTTTTATCTGGTCGGGATGAAAACGAATAAAGCCAGTGATACCACCAAAATACATAAACCCGTTACTATCTTTAAAGCCCGCACCATAGTTAAATTCGCTTTCTTTTAATCCTTGAGAACTATCAAAATGTCTTGTTTTACCTGATTCGACATTTAACCGAGTTAACCCTGCAGTACTACTTAACCAAAGGTTGCCATTGTTATCATCTAAAACTGCATAAATATGACTGCTTGGAAGACCACTAAAACTGTCATAGTGTGTAAAGTTATTGTTGTTTGCTTGCATATCTTCAGGCAGCCATTTATTTAACCCGCCCCCCTGAGTGCCAACCCACAATTGTGCTTTTGAATCTTGATAAAAGGTCCATGCCGTCGCAGCGGACAAACTATTAATATCCTCAGGAATATGCTCAATACGTTGAAATTTACTGTCAGCCAAATCAAGTAAATTGATACCGGACACAGTGCCAACAGCGATAGTGCCATCAAGCAATTGATAAATAGCCAAAACCCGATCACTATTTATGCTTTCTGGGTCATTTTCATCATGCCGATAATGCACAAATTGATCGCTTCCCGCAGGCAAATAATTTAAGCCACCACCAAAGGTTCCTACCCAAATATTGCCCGCATTATCGGCTAAAACGCTGGTGACACCATTGAAACTTAGGCTATCAGGATTTGCGGGATCATGGGAAAAGAACTCTATTTGATTGTTATCGACATTGAGTCTCCCCAACCCCGACCCCCGAGTCCCGAACCACAATATATTATTTTCACCAAGAACCGCTGTAACTCTTGCGTCCCGTAACGCTGGTTGAGTTTCTTTATTGATGATTTGAATTACTTCTCCGTTCGCATCTAGCTGTGTCAACCCACTATAACTGGCTATCCAAATTGACGATACACCATCACTTGCATGGGTTTCAGCAAATCCTAAAACAACGTTATTCGCTAATCCTTTCGCTATATGCTCAAAGGGTACTTCAATGGTTTTGGTAATACCGTTAAAGGTACCCAGCCAAATTAACCCAGTAGAATCTTGCTGAATTGACAAGATGATATTATCGGTCACCCCATCTTCGGTTGTAAAAGTGTCAAAACCATCTTTGCCATCCCAAAGCGCAACGCCAGCATCGGTGCCAATCCAGATACGTTGACGGTGGTCCTGAAAAATCGCATAAGCAAGATTGGAAGGTAAACTATGTTTTAGATTTTCATGATGTTGCCAATTAGAGAACTTTAATTTTTTAGGATCGGCAACTATCACACCAGCGTCTTGGCTGGCTATCCACAACCTTTGTTGGGCATCAACAAATAGTTGCTTTAACGAGTTACTAAAAAATGTTGAATTTGGCCCCGAAAATAATCGCTCTACGGTTTGCTTTTGCTTGTGGAATTTAATTAAACCATTTCCATTGGTGGCAAGCCAAATGTACTCTTCATCTTCAACAATGGATGTAATAGAGGCATCTTTTTCAAGCTCAGGTAGAAGCTCTCGGGTATTAAAATGCTCAAAAATCATGTCATCAGGATTAAAACGGCTAAAATTACCATTTCGATAACCAATCC
The DNA here is from genome assembly GCF_030548145.1 of Aliiglaciecola sp. 2_MG-2023. Taxonomy (NCBI): domain Bacteria; kingdom Pseudomonadati; phylum Pseudomonadota; class Gammaproteobacteria; order Alteromonadales; family Alteromonadaceae; genus Aliiglaciecola; species Aliiglaciecola sp. 2_MG-2023. Next base: position 319,467 of record NZ_JAUORY010000002.1, on the reverse strand, counting down.
AAATAAAATTTTGGGAGTCTAAGAATAACGTTTGAAGTCTATTTGATGTGGGTGCAGAAGCAGAATTATCGGCTTCTGTCCAAGCTGTAAACGTTTGTTTGGCAGCGTTGAACAAGTTAAGCCCACCACCGTCAGTGGCTATCCACAAACGCTTTTGGTGATCTTCAATAATTGCAAAGGCGTTATCCGAACTAAGAGATGTATCATTTCGAGGATCATGAACGAAACGTAACAATTGATACCCATCGTAACGACTGACGCCTACTTGGGTAACTATCCACATATAGCCAGTACTATCGTGGTATATCTGTCGTACACTTTTTTGAGCTAGCTGCTTAGTTAAATCGTCTGAGGAGAAATTGAAATTAGGAGCATCTGCGGCAACTGCACTGCTACTTAATAACAGAAAAAACAAATAACCCAATATTCCTCTTTTCAACATACTTCTTCACTGCTCATCGTTTTTAAATTAGATTAACCTAATGAAATACGTATGCCAATGAATTGCTGTAAATAGCCTAAAAAGCGCGCGTTTAACCTAGTATTCAAGCCTAACGCAAGGTTATAAAAAGCCACTTTAAGCATACTGATTAAAAATGAAATGAATAAACAAAATATTACATGGATAAAAAACAACTCAGCCCCTGCAAAGATAAACTCTGAGGGGCTGAAGGTATTGAGTAAATAGGATTATTCTTGCAACAAAAAGTTTTCTTGGTTCACGTATGCTTCTTCCCAAATGAAAGCCTCTTCCCAAATGAAAGCTTCTTCCCAGATGAACGCTTCTTCCCAAATGAAAGCCTCTTCCCAGATGAAAGCTTCTTCCCAAATGAAAGCCTCTTCCCAGATGAAAGCTTCTTCCCAAATGAAGGCTTCTTCCCAAATGAAAGCTTCTTCCCAAACCTCAAATTCAAAACCTTCGATGTAATAGTTGCCATTTTCATCTTTACGAGCAGCGCCCATATAGTGTTGTTCACCACTTAGATCAGCAGCTATGTCCAGGCCATTGTTAGCGCATCCCATAGCAGTCGATTCAACCGCTTTAACAGCATTTACACTACCTGAACCTTGTTGGAAGGGGCTGTAAGCAAGTTGCCCATTTGATAACTGCGCCATGGTAGTACTGCTCATTAAGCGGCACTTCACATCGTTAGCACTTAAACTCGGATCGTTTTGCAGCATTAACGCCACTATCCCACTTACCACACCGGACGCTTGTGACGTACCAGACATAATAAAGCGATCATTTCCAACCATATATTGCGGAAATTTATTAGGCACATACATATCTTCATTAGCTAAGCTAAATATATGTCCACCTGGCGCAACCAAATCGGGCTTAACAAAAGCTTCGTGCGTTGGACCTTGAGATGAGAATGAAAGTAACTCATCATCATGAGGATTATCTTGCGTGTAGTTGTCAGTTATTGCGCCAACACTAATAACATAAGGAACATTGGCAGGCACACCGATAGTCATTGCCGCCGGTCCAGTGTTACCAGCAGAGGTTACCACTACAATGTCTTCTTCCCATAATTTCATGATCGCTTGATTGATTGGATCCGCCCAGTAATTCGAACGTGGCGGCGCACCAAAGGATAAATTCACAACTCGAATATTAAGTTCTTCGTGATTATCAGCAATATATTGAATCGCTCTAAGTGCATCTAAATAAGTACTATGGCCATCTTCATAGAACGCTTTAATCACCACTAGGTTTGCGTCTGGAGCAACCCCTTGATAATAACTGCGCATCTGTCCATCAACGACTGCATGGTCGCTGTTGGCGATGATCCCAGAAATATGTGTTCCATGACTATTTTCATCCGTCATATCTTCTGGTTGTAATTCCTGATTTTCAATTGCATCAAAAGCAGCTGTAATTCTAGGATTATCGTAGGTGTCATTTTTTAGCGCTTTGTGACTCGCCCATACACCACTATCGATAACCGCAACGGTAATGTCTTTACCGGTAATACCATTGTCATGTAACTCATCAGCACCAATGGTGTTTACATAGTAGCTGTTGCTATCGCCTTCATTGGCTTGAGTGTCGTATCCTTTCACTAGGTCACGACTACAATTTTGGGTAAACGAAACGTCCATTGAAAAGTCGTTTTGTTGATAATTTTCTGTACCATTACGGGAGAAAGTTAATTCAACTTTTGCATCATCAAAGGCGTTCATTTTTGCGTAACGACTTAACCAAGAAGAATCTAGGGTTAACTCTCCGTTTTGGCGGCCAAACAAGCTCCAAAACACAGTTGTACCATTGAATTTAACCGATTTGATGTTGCCCAAACTTGTAGGCCAAGTGAAACTCATTTCGTCGACATTAGTATTCATGTCACGGGCATTATATAAGTTCCAGCTCACCTTATTTTTTTCTAGGTCAACAACATGACTTCCATACACTAGGCAATTATCAAGGGCACCAGCAGTAAAAAGAGGTTGATTTTCAGTAATTGTAATCAGAGCAGGTAGACTTTTAAGCAGCTCCAATTGCAAATCAGAAACTCGTACACCAATTCCTCCGACCAACGGCAATTCGTGGGTAACCAATCCACCAACTAAATTAACTAAATCGTTGAGTACCGCAATATCACCGCCTTGGATTAAAATTTCATTATCCATTGCTAAGATGCTATTAACCACTGGAAGCTCTGGCAATCCCAAAGATGTTGTCAATTCTGAGACATCTGTAATTGCTGTGACTTTTTCAAGATTAAGCCCCAAAAGGCCGCTGCTTGCCGCGCTTGCATTTAGAGTAGAAAAGCTCAACAACCCACTTATGAGAACTGCAATCTTATTTCTATTGTTTAGTTTCATGTTATTTGTCTCTAGTATTTTTGACCGTACATGGAATGTCGTTAAACATAAAATACAGGTTTCCTATTTATCCATCAGATATAGCAACCCTCATGCCAATAGTTACCCCCGCGGTTTTATTAGCCTTTAGTCTAATATGAAAATAATGAATGCAATCAAACAGAAAAATATGAGTGCAAAAAATGAAATGACAGCTCAATATTTACATTCATTTTTTTCAATATCATACGTTGGAAAATTTAATATCAAGTTAAAAGGGCAAATAAAGATTAGAAAATATGATTTGGCCTAAGCAAACCTAGAATATTGTTAAGTTAACCTGTAATTTAAAGAAATAGGTACGACGAATGCCGAGAATCGTAATCTAAGATAGTGTTATTTGTTGGAATTAAATAGGTCATTAATGAGCATTGATAAATGAACGCTAATAGTAAAAGATATCCATGAAGACACTTTACGGTCTAATTTTATTATCCTTGTTTATTCCCACCAACGGAATCGCCGCTGCAGATTTAATGTCATTGGAGTGCCAAATCGTTCCGCAAAAAAACCTTGAAATATGCTCCCTTTCCACCCAAGCAGAGCATTTCCCAGTGAATGACTTGATTTTGTACAAACGAGAAAAGGGCCATCTGCCTGTGCTTATTGAGGTTATTAAAGGAGATGTTGCTATAAGTTGGTTTTGGGGATTTTCGACACAAGGAAAGTACTCAGTAATGAGTTTCGCCGAAGAAGGACATCCTTATTTTGTCGTTTTCGAGACCGAAGCTTTTTTGCAAACTGAGCAACGGCCAACTGCGATCGCCGTTGTCTCAGATTACTTTTTAGAAAGCTTAATTGAATTGCAAGATGATGGTACTGCCGTGTTTGCATACTCTGGTAGCAGACAAACCGCTAGTGATGGCGGTGAATGTGTGGATGCTCAATACGATAATCAATCTTTGAACGAAAATTGCTTTGTGACCATTAATATTTTAGATAAAAGTCATGATGCGGTTAATTAAAATAAGAATATAGACACCCCAGATATAGTGACTAGTTTTAAGTTTACTAGCTAAGTTGCCTGCCCATTTGCAAGCCACTTGTGCAACACTGCCCAATACTTTAAGCAATAGCACGTAAAGGTTGGGCTGTATTTGCAATCAATATAAAGGTATTAACGCAGCACGATCATAGGTACATCACCTCGTTCAAGCATTTTCATCGTATTACTGCCAACAAAAAACTGCCGAAGCTTAGAGTGCCCAAATGCGCCCATAACAATGAGTTCAATATTATGGGATTTTTTGTACTCCATAAGCGACTCAAAAATATCTCCCTCAAGGTAAGAGGCAGTCACTTGAAAGCCTTTTTGTTGCAATCGTTGCTGAGCAGATTCGAATTTATCCTGTAGATTTTTTTCGTTATTTTTTACCGAAACCAAATGACAATGAAGCCCGTGCAATAACCCACCATCAATTACCCGTTGCAATGCTTTGTCAGCAGTTTCTCTGCCATCATAAGCAATCATAAACGAAGTTGGTGGGTTGAAAGTATCTGGAATTAACAAAACAGGATGCACTGCTTTGCGCAGTAGGGTCTCAATATTCGATCCTAGTGCGTTAAAGCTATTATCATGTCCTTTGCCATTGCGGCCAATAACAATGAGTCTGGTTTTGTCTTCGATGTCGTTTATCGAATCTACAACTTCACCATGTCTTTGTAATGATTCAACCTCAGCAACACCAGAAGTTTGTGCATGTTGAACTACATCGTCAAGCAACTCACGGCCTAACTGCAGAGCTACTTTGGCACGTTGTTCATCTAACTTTGTCATTTCTTCAAGCAAAGCTGAACGCGCACCTAGGCCAATGGCACCAGTATAATCATCAGCGCCATGCTGCTGTTCTTTTTCCAAAGCATGTAAAAACAGAATGGGTTTGTTGAGTTTCTTTGATGCCCAGACAGCAGCCGCTGTCACGGCTGGGGTGATTGCAGAACCATCTACACAAGTCACTATTTTCGTCATCATTATCTCCTTAATGTCCGCCAAACAGCTTTTCGACTTCTTTAGGATCATTGTGAACCCCAAATTTATCAACCACTGTTTCCGTTGCTTCATTCATTCCCACAAGATTAACAGTCGCTCCTTCGCGCCGGAATTTAATTACCACTTTATCCAAGGATGACACCGCAGTGATATCCCAAAAATGTGCATGGCTAAGATCAATCACAACGGTTTCGACAGCTTCTTTAAAATCAAATTCGTTGACAAATTGTTCTGCTGATGCAAAAAACACCTGACCGATTATCTCGTAAGTTCGCACTTTTTCAACTTCGTTATAGTGGGACTTGACAGCCATAAAACGGCCGATTTTATTGGAGAAGAACAAGGTTGCTAACAGCACACCAATAAATACCCCAATAGCTAAATTGTGGGTAGCAACAACAACAATAACAGTGCTCACCATAACGATATTTGAAGACATGGGATGTTTTCGTAAATCAGTGATAGATGACCAAGAAAAGGTTCCTATTGATACCATGATCATAACTGCCACCAGCGCAGCCATTGGAATTTGGCCAACCCAGTCGTCAAGAAATACCACCATAATGATTAAAAACAGACCCGCAATAAAGGTAGACAACCTGCCGCGGCCACCTGATTTCACATTGATAATTGACTGGCCTATCATGGCGCAACCAGCCATACCACCAAATAAACCAGCACCAATATTCGCCATGCCCTGCCCTTTGCATTCTTTATTCTTGTCACTGGTTGTATCGGTTAGATCATCAACTATTGTTGCCGTCATCAAAGACTCAAGTAAGCCAACCACGGCCAACCCAAGGGAGTAAGGTAAAATAATTTCAAGGGTAGTTAAATTAAGCGGAACTTCCGGCCACAGAAATATCGGTAACGTATCGGGTAGTTCGCCCATATCACCCACAGTTCGAATGTCTAAACCTAACGCTATCGAAACAATAGTAAGGGTGACGATACACACCAACGGTGACGGAACAACTTTACCAATAGTAGGAACATAAGGTAATAGATAGATAATGCCTAAACCGGCCGCTGTCATAGCATAAACATGCCAAGTTACATTGGTCAATTCAGGTAATTGCGCCATGAAAATTAGAATAGCTAATGCATTAACAAAACCGGTTACCACCGAGCGGGAAACAAAGCGCATTAGACTGCCAAGTTTGAGGAAACCAAAAATAATTTGCAGCACACCGGTAAATAAAGTGGCGGCCAGCAAGTATTCCAACCCATGCTCCTTTACCAAGGTTACCATGAGCAGTGCCATTGCTCCGGTAGCAGCGGAAATCATTCCTGGTCGGCCACCCACAAATGCAATAATGACGGCGATACAAAACGAAGCGTAGAGACCCACTTTAGGATCCACTCCGGCAATAATTGAAAAAGCAATCGCTTCCGGTATCAAGGCTAATGCCACAACAATACCAGCAAGCACATCACCACGAATATTAGAGAACCACTCTCTTTTCATGTTTTCGAGCATGTAAATAACCTAAAATTTGACCTTCCCTTGTAACGTAAGGAAAGTAACAGTTTTCAAAACAAATAAGTCCGCGAGCAATGTGGGACATTTGCACAACAAGAATCAACGAGATGATAGAGGGAGGACAGCCTAGGGCGGCGTGAGTTTCAAGTTCGAGTTCCTTAATAGTTGTTAACGACTAGATGCGAACAATATAACTTTAGTAATTTTGATACAAGTACAACCAGTTGAAATCACCTAAAAACACCGGTCATAATCCTAATTCTGCATGGTACGCTCGAATTAACTATTGTTTAAACTACTTTAAATGGCGCTAATTAAAAACTCAAATAGTGAGATTTCTTGTGCCAAAAAGATTGCCCTAGCGCAACTAAAAACACTTCAAGTTAATAAGCCAGAATAACCCCAGCTAAAACTATTAAAATATTAAAATATTATGACTTCATGTAGGATTTTTTCGGACAAACAGGATATAAGCAGAGGTCAAAAATATAAGTAAAAATGTGGAAGGCTCGTTTACCTGTGTAATTTGCTGCTCGATTAACGCTAAATTTGAATAAGTAACAAGGTGGGACATACTGATTTCTTCTCCGGGTTGCAAAGTAATACCCAATGCATAGGAAAATGTGCCATCACCGAATGCCTGCTGGCTGCCTCCAATATCAGTGCCCGTTGCACTTGCGCTGCCAGTAAAACTCATATGGCCGGTATTTGTTATGTCCGTTTCCCGTATTAATGACATAATCGCATTATCGCCGCTTTCAGTTTGATTATTTATATACGGACTAGTGTCGGCAAAAACGATATCTAACGCATTACTAGAGGTGAAAAACATATCTAGCATTGCGAAGGCTTCTGCGACACTACTTTCTCCGTCCGCTATTGCAAACATCCCCATTTCAAATTCGCCTTCAATTGAAAATGTCAATGCTGTGGTATTTTGATTGGAAAGAGTATAGGTTCTCTGAAAAGACGCTTCAGTGTTAGCTTGAGTATCAAAAAGTTCTGAGCTAATGGTTGCCTGGGCCTGCCCATTCCCCCATATTCCATATTCAGAAACATCACTATTACCATCAGGAACTAACTCATATTCAACGATTTGATATAGCTGTGTATTATTCATGCCGAAAGCACCTTCGGTACCAGCATTACGTGTGCTACTGCCAACGCTTGTGAAACTCGAAGGGTTGTCAGGAGCGTCACCTGCAATCACCACATCAAAGTCATCAAATTCAACACTATCTGCCGCTTGTAGCTCGGTATTCACTGAGTAAGAATAAATCGGGCCATCGCTATTAATCTCTAATCCAATAGGCAACTGACCTCCGCCTGCAATGATGAAGTCATGGTAAAATGACAGACCACTATTAGCATTTATGGGGACAGCCATGCCTGTTCCTAACCAGGTTGTTGCCATAATACCTATAAAAATTGAATTAAGCGTTTTCATGGTCGCTCCTTTTTACGCATTTAAAAGCCAAATTAAGCCACTATCCTAGTTATCAAAGTATAAATACTTGCACGTGGCTAAAACTGAGTACTGACACCTGTTTTTTGTGAACCAACCACCTAAATTTTGCAAAATCCTGCAATTTGGCGAAATTTAACTTAAATTAGAATATATAGTTGAGGCTCAGCGGAGCAGGTAATTAGAATGTTTTTAGAGCGAGAAGCCGCTATTGATAAGATATCAAACAGTATCTCTCAAATAGCTCAATCGGGAAAAATATTGCTGCTAAGTGGTGAAGCCGGTATCGGTAAAACCACCTTGTTGGAGCACGTCCGTTCCCATGCAGATAGCACAGTAGACATTTATTGGTCAGGTTGCGATCCCTTATTTACGCCTCGCCCATATGCTCCAATATACGATTTTGCCCAGTTGCTATCGCCTACCTTGCTCACGCAATTGGAAAATGGTGCCGTACCTAACTTAATTTATTCCAGCTTTTTTCAGGCAATTAGCCAATTGGGAAAACCAACTATTTTGGTAATAGAAGATGTTCATTGGGCCGACCATGCCAGCTTAGACCTAATCAAATATATCGTAAGACGTATCTCATTTTTGCCCTGTTTACTGTGTCTAAGTTATCGAGTCGATGAAGTGACGCAAAATCATCCTTTGAGTTCAGTACTTTCATTAGTGCCTTCTGCACATACAGTGCGCGTTCATCTCGAACAATTAAGCCAAGACGCGGTGGCAAAATTAAGTAAAGACAGTGGCTATGATCCAGATGCCTTACACAAGATCACCGGTGGAAACCCATTTTTTATTGCAGAATTGTTAGCTAATAACGGTTATAACAATCACACAATTCCCGCGTCAATTAGAGAGGCGGTGAGCAGCAGAGTACAATTATTAGGCCGTAATGAACGAGAACTTTTGCAGGTTTTGAGTCTTATTCCATATAGTATTCCAGCCGTTTTGATTGGCAAATTATTTGATGAAAACGGTGAATCGTTCGCAATGGCCTGTGTTGCAAGAAAATTATTGGTATGTGATCAGCAAAGTATATTTCGGTTTAAGCATGAACTAGTTCGGTTAGCCATATTGGAAAATCAATCACCGCCGCAAATCAAACTAACTCATAAGCGTATAATTGAGTGTTTAGAAACACTGTCTTTAGGCACTAATTTAGCTTGGTTGGTGCATCATGCTGAGGGGGCTTTAGATGCCGAAAGAGTGCTTAAATACGCACCTAATGCAGCGACTAAAGCAGCTGAACTAGGAGCCCATAAGGAAGCCGCATCGTTTTACAGCAAAGCCCTAAGTTTTGTTGAATATGCTGAACCTGAACTTGCTGCAAGCCTGCATGAAAACTGGGCATATGAAGTAAGCTTAACAACCCACATGCAACAAACTGTAATCGACGCACGACGCCACGCCATTAGCCTATGGAGAGCCCTAGACAGACAAGATAAAGTAGGTGAAAACTTACGTTCGCTGTCACGTCTTTATTGGTATCAAGGCCATGCAGAAAAAGCCGAGCAATACGCTAACCAGGCGATTAAAACATTTGAGTCGATACCAGCCTCTAGCGAACTGGCCATGGCCTACTCTTTACGCTCACAATTGGATATGCTCAACGACCGAACGGACGACGCCATACACTGGGGAAATAAAGCCCTTGAACTGGCAGAGCAGTTTTCAAATCCTACGGTGAAAGCACATGCGCTAAATAATATTGGGACGGCTTTATTGATGCATGGCGATGCCACGGGCGAAGATAAACTAAGACAAAGTCTAGCTATTTCAGAACAACATGGTTTCCACGAGGATGTGGCAAGGGTTTACACAAACTTTTCAGACTATTGTATTCGATTTAAGAAACTTGACTTAGCTGAAACTATGACTCAAAAAGGCATTCAATACGATATCGCTCATGATCTAGATTCGTGGACTTATTATTTAGTAGGTTTACAAGCCCAACTGCGTCAGGAACAAGGAAGATTAATAGATGCACAAACCATTGCTGCCGGCGTGCAATCGATTCAAAACCAAACCCTATTAATGAAACTGCCGGCGTTAATTGTTCTCGCACGAGTCAACTTACGTCTGGGAGTTGCGAATAGCCATGAGTTGCTTAATCAAGCCTTAAAAGACGCCCAATCAACCAATGAAAACCAATACATCATTCCAGCTAGGTTAGGACTTATTGAATACCAATGGTTAAACGCGGACAACACAACTTGTATAGAAGAAGCTAAAAAGCATATAGATTGGTTAAATGAATTGCCGCCTGGTGTATTGAACCAATGGCAGTCAGGCGAATTATTTTTTTGGTCTAAACTTTTACAATATGAAATACCAAATGTTCGGCAAGATAGCATATCAAAACCTTATCAACTTCAATTAGCAGGTAACGACGAAGCGGCTTATTCTGCATGGCAGACCCTTGGAATGCCTTTCAACGCTGCGATTTGTCTACTGTCAATTCAGGGGCAGCGTCGGCAATCTTCATTCGTGAACGCATGGCAACTATTCGAAAAGATGCAGGCCAAAGCCCTACAACAAAAAGTGAGAAATATTGCCGCATCAGAAGGGTTTGCCGATATTCTTCCAAAACTTCGCCGCGGTCCTTATTCTAAAACACGAAAACACCCAATTGGACTCACCAATAAAGAACAACAAGTTTTGAAGCTGTTAGTCACAGGCGCAAGTAACCTTGAGATAGCGAATACGCTTTCTCGATCATATCGCACAATAGAAAATCACGTGTCTTCGATTTTAAGTAAACTGAATGTGGAAAACCGAGTTGAAGCTATGCTCAGAGTGCAAAACGAACCTTGGTTAGCAGAATAAAGCAACACCATCATATATTGATATGAACAGGTTAAACGTATTTATCAATCTGCCTATGCTGAGAGGCGAAAAATTTTGTAGCTGCCGATACTGAGAATCGGCAGCACAAATACCACCACAAAAACCCAAGTAAGAGTGCCGTAGCCACGACCAATTAAACTAACCAGCCCAACTGAGGAAGCTAAATAAATTGATAACACTAAAACAATAGCAGCAATTGCAGGACGCAAAAGTTTGGGCATTATGCGTTGTTTTTCCTCATACACTTCAGCGATTCGTTCATTCATGCCGTGGATAAACGCAGTGCCTGTTTCGATAAAGGTTCCGAATAACACTACGTAAAAAATGGCTTTTAGCCAAGGCATGTTCAATTGCTGCATCATCAAGTCAGATGGCACCTTTGCTTCTGTTATTTGTGCAGAATTTGCCACCATAGCGACAAAGAAAAATAATGCTGGCAACATTGCTAAAGGGCCAGCCAAGGCGCCTGCCAGAAATGAATCTTTGCGATCAGCCATATGGCGAACACAAAACAAAATTAGTGGTAAGGCTGCAATATTGTAACCAACGTATTGGATTGAACTGATAAACCAACTATCTTTAATTTCCCCATAAAATAGTTGTTCATTTAAATTTCCACCATATTTACGCAAGTACAAATAAACAAATATTCCGTACACTAGGTATAAAAGAAACGACCATCCGGCTAATACCTTTTCAATCAGCTTAGTTCCCCAGGCGACTAATACGCAAATCGAGACCATTAACAACACAGTGCCAAGGGTACTGGATATATTCAAATGTTCAGAAACCACTTCCCCCGCAGCAGAACCAATCACCGCCAAGACTAAAATGCCTAGGGCAAAATATGCCAACTCATAGACAATCCAACCTTTACCCAATAGCTTTTTGAAAAAACCTCTGTATGTATAACTTTGGGTTAATCGAGCAAATTCAAAACTCAGCATACTAATTAAGCTAAAAGCAGCAGTTGCCACTAAAATCCCTAAAAATCCGCCTAACGGACCCGAACTAAGAAAAAACTGGACTAATTCTCGGCCTGTCGCATAGCCCCCTCCAATCAAAACTGACTGTAGAATAAAACCGGGCAATAAAATCCGTTGGAAAAAGCTTGTTGGCATAGTTATCTCTTATTTAGCTGTAGCGAACTAAGTTGATCTTTTTGCGATTAATTCAGACAAAAGTAGTTTACTGTTTCAGTCGTTGATAACTGGAAAATAAACGCTGCCAGATGGGTCCAGGTTTGCCTTCTCCCACCTTCTCACCTTCAATATAAGTAATCGGCTTTAACTCTTCATAAGAATTACTCACCCAAACCTCATCGGCTTGTTTGACCTCTGTGACTGTGGGAGAAACTTGGCGTACTTCGATACCTTGTTTTTCAGCAATTTCAATAATCAGTTTGCGGGTCACACCGGCCAATATGTTATCCACCGGCGGTGTAAAAATAATATCGTCTTTAGCAATAAATAAATTGCTGCTCGGAGCCTCAACTACATGCGTATCTCTAACTAGCAATGCCTCACTATTGGGCACACCATTTTGCGCCAGTTGTAGATAGGACATCACGTTCCCCATCAAGCTAATGGACTTTATAGAGCAGCGCTGCCAGCGCAAATCCTCTTGAAAATAGGCATCACAGCCTTGATATGTTTTGTCGAAAGGGGGTGTAAATGGGGTACTAAACATCAGTACTGTCGGTTTTGCTTCTACTGGGAATCGATGCTTGCGAACCGCTTCAACGCCACGGGTTATTTGCACATAAAGCATTTGCGAGGGCTGATTACTCGGTAACAACGGTTGCGCAATATCCTTTAACTCCTGCACACTATAGCCCAGTGGAATGTCTACGGCCTCTAGTCCTTCAAGCAAACGTTGCCAGTGTTGTTCACCGCCTAAAGGTTTACCGTTATAGACAGGCACCACCTCATAAATCCCATCTCCAAATAGAAAGCCGCGATCTAAAGGAGAAATGCTGACTTGGCTCAAAGGTATGTATTGGCCATTAAAATATGCAGCGCTATCGGAGTTGTTCGTTTTATCATTAGCCATATAAGAAAAAGCCCACAAAGTTCTTCAGTATAAAATCCAGAAATATACTGTACTGTAAATTCGGCATATGTGTAGCCTTTTTCTGAGGGCTAAGTGTTATGACTAAACAATCAAAAAAACCACTGCAGAGCACATTTATAAACTCTCTTTCCATGGCGAAATTAAGCGAATCTAGGGGTTGCCAATTGGTTAACTCAATTTTGGCTGGATTAGCGATGTTGAGATCTAATTTGCAGCAGTAAACCAACAGGTAAATCGGTTTATCAAAAATAACCATTTATTCATCTTTATACGCATAAACGTAGAAAGCAATCCGCGAAATCAGATTGCTTTACAAGACTCTCTTAACTCTAAAGAACACGGAATTAGAATTTTGTGGGAAAGATTACTCTCGTTAGCAATGTTATTAAGCAGTAATTGAGTTGCTTCCATACCTATGGTGTAGGGTTCTTGCTTAACCACTGTAATTGGTACTTTAAAGAATTCGGCCATTGGGATTTCATCAAAACCAAGCAATGAAACATCGTCCGGGACAGATATATTGGCTTGATTTAAGTCTCTTAACAATTCGATAGTGATAGGTAAATGTTGCGTGAAAAATGCAGTTGGAGCCGCAGATTTAATGATTTCCGTTGGCTCTACTTGAAAACCTGATTCACGTTGCCAGAATTGCACTAAACTATCTTCTACTGGAATACCATGCTTAGTAAGTGCGTCTGCATATCCTTGATAGCGTTCCGTTCTGGAGATAACATTTTTAAAGTCTTGGGTGACAAAACAAATTTTCTTGTGGCCAAGCTGTATTAAGTATTCAGTGGCATCAAACGCCGCTTTTTTGTAGTCAGATAAAACGATGTTTTGTTCACTTCCATCATTTTCAATTTGAAAGTGCACTATCGGCATACCTTTACCAATGTAATCCGTAACGAGCTGATTATTGTTACCTGATGACGCAATAATAATTCCATCAACACGCAGTTGATACAGCGCCTCAATAGACTTTGCTTCAATCTCAGGGTCAAAATCAGTGTTATAAATTAGTGCGTTGTAGCCGTTCGCTTTACAGTAATCATCTACCCCTCGGATAACCCGACTGGTATAAAAGCCCGTTATATCTCTGACCACCACTCCAATTGTTTTAGTCTTGGTCGCCTTAAGGTTTCTCGCGATGGGATTGGGAACATAATCCAATTCAGCAATTGCTGCGCGAATTCGTTCTTGGGTTTCTTTCGACATGTAGTCAAATCGCCCATTTAGGTATTGTGAAGCTGTGCTTTTTGATACTCCTGCAAAACGAGCTACATCAATTAATTTCACTTTTGCCATCTATGTATCGCTATTGTTAATTTTATTATGGGAAAGTTGACATACTGCAATACTATGCTAAATTATTCAACTAAACCGGTTTAGTAACTTTATCTGCAAAGAGAGAATATCAGTTGAAAATTAAAGAAATCAAAGTATTTGTTTGTAACCCTGGCAGAAATTTTGTCACGGTGAAGATCACTACTGATGCAGGCATATACGGTGTAGGTGATGCTACACTCAACGGTCGCGAAATGGCGGTTGTCAGCTATTTGGAAGAACATGTAGCCCCTTGCCTTATCGGTCGCAATGCCCATGATATCGAAGACATATGGCAATATTTGTATAAAGGCGTTTACTGGCGTAAAGGCGCAGTTAATATGGCCGCTATAGCCGCTATTGATATGGCCTTATGGGACATCAAAGGGAAGGCTGCAGGCTTGCCGGTTTATCAGTTACTAGGCGGTAAGAGCAGACAAGCAGTAACGCTTTATGCCCATGCTAGTGGTGAAGACATCGAAGACACTTTGAATAAAACGGAAGACCTTATCAATCAAGGTTTTAAAGCAATTCGATTGCAGTCTGCTGTGCCCGGTTTGAATGTCACTTACGGCGTACTTGGAGACAAAAAAGATTACTTCGAATTACAAGGTAATCGTCCGTTACCGCCAGAAGAGACCTGGTCGACGCAAAAATATTTTAACATGATCGTTGAGTTGTTTCAGAAGGCCAGAGAACGATTTGGCAATGACATCCAACTATTACACGACGTGCATAGCCGCTTAACCCCAATAGAATCAGCAAAACTGGGTAAATTACTTGAACCCTATAACCTAATGTTCTTAGAAGACGCTTCTATTGCTGAGAATCAAGACAGTTATAAAGTAATTCGACAGCACACCACTACCCCACTCGCGATTGGTGAAACTTACAATACTATTTGGGATTGTAAGGATTTGATTCAAAACCAACTGATTGATTACCTTAGAGCGGCCGCAACTCACGCTGGCGGAATTACAGCATTAAGACGTATGGCAGATTTTGCCAGCATATATAACGTTAAAACTGCTCCACATGGCGCTCCTGATTTGTCACCAATTTGTTTTGCTGCGCATATGCATTTAAATATATGGGCTCCTAACTTTGGCATTCAAGAATTTGTTGGTTTTGGTAACGAGCAGTCCAAACAAATTTTCAAACATCAAATTAAAGTAGAGCAAGGCATGGCATACGTCAGTGACGCCCCTGGTCTAGGGATTGAGTTTGATGAAACAGAAGCAAGTAAATATCCCTATAAACGTTCTTATCTGCCTGTCAGTCGACTAGAAGATGGAACCGTTTGGAATTGGTAATCCAGTTCTACTTTTTTGAATTTAAGCTTTGTTAAGTTGGAGAAACAACATGAGCAAAAAGATAAGTGTATTAATATTCGGCACCGGATTTGCGGGCCAAGGACATGCTGAAGCATTTCGAGATATGGGTGCCGAAGTCATCGGCATCGTAGGCAGAACTCAAAGTGTTGTAGAGCAAGTAGCTAAAGACATGAATATCCCCTATGCCGGCACAGATTGGCAAAAAGCATTGCAAGATTGTCAGCCAGATGTCGTTTCAATTGCAACACCAGGTGGTGCTCATGTTGAAGCAATTACCGCGGCGATTGAAAGTGGTTGTCACGTTTTCTGTGATAAGCCGTTAACTGAAAGTGGTGAAACCTCAAAACAACTTTATGAGTTGGCGGTTGCAAAAAATGTCAAAACTGCATTTGCCGCAAGCTTTCGCTACATGCCTGATGTGATTCACGCCAAGCGTTTAGTTGAAGCCGGCGCTATCGGTGAACCATTAGAAGTTGAGTGTATTTCTCACTTCAATTTAGAACGCGATATTCCGTTTGGCTGGTCACACAGAAAAGAACATGGCGGTGGCCGACTAAATAATAACTTTACTCACAAATTGTCTATTGTCACTTCCATCGTTGGTGAAAAAATCCTATCGATTATGGGAGAGGTGCGGGACGATCTAGGCAAAGCGCCAATCGTTGAAGGTGTGCATAACTTTAAAAAACGTCGCGATTTCATTCCTAGTGATCTAAATGATCCTGCTCTTAAATGGGGCGAATCGAACGTCGAATGGACCTATACGGTTTTAGCTCAAATTGAAAGTGAAATGGCTAAAAATCCAGTTTCAGTGTTATTTAAACACGGTGGATTACACCCTCGCTTCCATGAAGACCATGTGGTGATTTATGGTAGTGAAGGCGCGATCTACATTAAAGGACACTATGCTAGTGGGCCATTGTATGTGCATGACAAAACCAAAGGATGGCAAGAGCTTGCATTACCAGAGGACATTGCTAATAACGTTCCTGAAGCAGAAGGCGATACCGAAAAGAATTGGCGCTACCTTATCAGAGAACTACTAAACGATATTAAAGGCGAAAACGTTGCTCCTTATCAAACGTTTAAAGAAGGCAGCCAATATCAGCAACTGATCGACATAATCCGTAAAAACGACAATTGGGTTGACGTTAGTCATCTGCAATAAAAGGCCTACTCATGTTATATGAATATATAGTTATTGCCGGATATTTTATGTTAGTTATCGGGATTGGTTTTGCGTTCAAAAAAATGGCTGCAAACTCAACCAGCGATTACTTCCGTGGTGGCGGACGCATGCTTTGGTGGATGGTTGGTTCAACTGCGTTTATGGCGCAGTTCTCCGCTTGGACATTCACCGGCGGAGCAGGCAAAGCCTTTACTGATGGTTTCTCGATTAGTTTAGTATTTTTTGCCAATACCTTTGCCTATTTTTGCGGCTGGGCGTTTTTTGCAGCGCGCTTTCGTCAAATGCGCGTAGATACTCCTACCGAAGGAATTAAGCGTCGTTTTGGTCATCAAAATGAACAGTTTTTCTCATGGGCGCTGATTATTTTCAGTTTTATCAACGCCGGAGTATGGCTTAATGCCCTAGGAGTGTTCACCAGTGTTGTTTTTGACGCTGATGTGAGCACCACCATCATCGCCACCGGCCTAACTGTATTATTTGTTTCGGTATTGTCTGGTGCTTGGGGCGTAGTCGCCTCTGACTTTGTACAAACCTTAGTGGTTGCCGTCATTTCCATAGCCTGCGCCATTATCGCACTTGTCAAAGTGGGTGGACCGACGGCGATGATAGATAACTTCCCAGTGGACTTTGTGATGGGACCAGATATGAATTATGGCTTAATTTTAGTGGCCACATTTGTATTTTTCCTAGCTAAACAAATGATCACTATCATGAACATGCATGATTCATTTCGCTTCTTAAACGCAAAAGACTCAGCAAATGCAAGTAAAGCCGCGTTGTTAGCCATGGTACTAATGGGTGTAGGAAGTATTATTTGGTTTATACCACCTTGGGCCTCAGCCACCTTATACCCTGACGCGGCGGCAGCTTACCCGGAGCTAGGCAACAAAGCTGCTGATGCGGTGTATTTGGTATTTACCCGCAACGCTATGCCGGTGGGAACCGTCGGCTTATTGTTAGCCGGTTTGTTTGCAGCCACTATGTCCTCAATGGATTCAGCCCTAAATAAGAATTCAGGCATTTTCGTCCGCAGTATTTACCAACCTCTTTTGACTAAAAGAAACAAAGATGTCAGTGATAAACACCTGCTTACCATCAGTCAAATTGTCAGTTTTATAAGTGGGATTTTGGTTATCGCAGTGGCGCTATTCTTCAAGTCATTGAAAGAGCTCAGTCTGTTTGACTTGATGATGAACGTGTCGACTATGATTCAAGTTCCTTTGCTTATTCCGCTTATTTTTGGTTTGTTCATTAAAAAGACACCGCAATGGGCGCCTTGGGCAACTGTAATAGTGGGCTTGTTTGTTTCTTGGTTTGCAGCAAATATCTTCACGCCGCAAGTTTTGGCCGATTTGATAGGAATGGAACAAGAATTTACTCGCCGTGAATCGATTGATATCAACTTGATGATCACTATTGGCGGACACTTACTTATTACCGCCAGTTTCTTCTGTATATCCAGTTTGTTTTATTCAGAACAAAAAGATCAACATATCAATGAAAGAGAGCTGTTTTTTGAAGATCTAGAGACCCCTTTCATTGCCGATTTTGAGCAAGATGAATTCGATCGTCAACAACGTCACAAATTGGGTTCAATGGTGATGTATATGGGAGCTGGGGTATTGGCGATGATGTTGATTCCGAATCCAATGTGGGGACGCCTGGTATTTGTATGCTGTGCACTTGCCATACTCGCTGTCGGTTTCTTATTGAAAAGAAGCGCCACATCGAAAAAAGCACTAAGCACCGCATAGGCGGTGCTATTGCTTCTATTTTAACGAATTATTACACGAGTAAATCGGATGTTTTCAAAATTAAAATTTGTTTTTATTGCCAGTGGTCTTCTGCTACTCGCCGCTTGCAAACCATCTATTGAAGAAAAACATGAACAAAAATCAGTCACGCTAAGCCATGGTGTGGATGAGTCTGCCGGTGGTGTTAGCGCTTATATAATTAGTATCGATAACGCCACTTTTTATCTTGAAAAACAAGGTGGTGGACTATCAAGTATGTTAGACAAAGATGGCGTGGATTGGATTGGGTTCCACGATGAGAAAGGTTCAGGTTGGAAAGGCGAGTATCGTGGTTTTCCAAATGCAATACACAAACAAGACGGAAATTATTTCCATGCGTTAAACGCGGGAACCGAGCTGTCGACTTCAAGCATTGATATTGAAACGGATGAACACGTCAGAATTACCTTCACTTCAGGTAATGGGAAATGGCAGGGACAATGGGACTTCTATCCAGATCGCTGCGATTTCACTATGTCACAAGTCAGTGAAGGCTATAAATATTGGGTGCAATATGAAGGCGTACCCGGTGGAGAGATGGACGAAACTGATTTCTGGTATGCCTCTGTCGATGACCAACAACACCCCATAAATGAAGCTTTTATTGGTGATCTTCCCGCACCTGAATGGTTTGCTTTTGGGGATGTAAAAACATCGAGAATGATCTATTTATTACATCATCAAGATGATGCATATCCGGATGACTATGTAAGCAGACCATATATGACGGTATTGGGCTTTGGACGTCATGAAAAAGACAAATATCTGAGCACTCCTCAATCATTTTCGTTAGGATTTATTGAGTCATCTGATTATCCTGAAGTTGCGCAACAAATCAGAAATATACTGAAATAAGTGAACTTCACATGGTTTGCATAGCGCGCAAATAACAGTGTTTGCTGCGCTTACCAAACTAAGCAAAGATTTGCTAAAATTGTACGAACCCTTTATAAAAGAGTATGGTTAAAAAACATACTCGAAAGGGAAATCAAGATGCCTATAAAACTGTTTATAAAAATGCTATTTGCGGCAATGCTGCTCACTGCTTGTGCCGCTCCACAACAAACTAAAAACCCCATATCAGTAACAACGCCTAATGATGCACAACAACAGCTGCAACAAATACTCGATGAGGAGTGGCAGTACTTTCTAGATACTTACCCTGCTTATGCTAGTTACCTTGGATTAGGTAATGATCAGCAAAATAGTCGTTGGCAAGACATGAGTTTGTCGGCAATCAATGCAATTGACGCTCATAATCGTGACGTCCTTGCAAAGCTTTCTAGTATTGATGCCGAACAATTAACGGACAGTCAGCAGACTAACTATCAGTTGTTTAAATGGCAGCTAGAAATGTCCATAGAAGAGCACAAATATAAGTCCTATCTTATGCCGATAGACCAAAACCAAGGGGTGCAAACCTTGGACGATATGGCCAACTTCGTGTCGCTAAGTTCGGTCAAAGACTATGAAAATTGGTTAACAAGACTGGAAAAAATCCCCAGGTTACTTGAGCAAAATCAAAGCTTGATGGAAACCGGTATGTCGCAAGGCATGATGCCTGCCCGCGATACTATGCTACGCATCCCTGCGCAAATTCAAAAACAGCTTGTCGACACACCAGAGGAAAGTCTTTTTTATCGGCCCTTTATCAATATCAGTGACCATATATCATCTGCTGAACAGGCGCGCTTACAGCTAAAAGCTAAAGCCATTATTGCTGACCATATCATTCCAGCCTATGCTGAATTTAACGAATTTTTTATTAGCCAATATCTCCCTGCAACACGCTCTACCCATGGTTTGTGGGATACGCCTGATGGTAAAGCATCGTATCAGCAGAAGGTTCGCTATTTTACCACTACTGACCTGACACCAGATGAAATCCATCAGATTGGTTTGGATGAAGTAGCACGCAATCGTGCAGAAATGGATAAAGTCATGGAAGAAACCGGCTTTGACGGCACGTTTGAGGAATTTGTTAACTTTTTACGTACAGATCCACAATTTTATTATGAAACGCCCGAAGAGTTATTTGATGCATATCTCGCAATCAGCAAACGTATCGACCCAGAGATCGTCAAATTATTTGGCAAACTTCCTCGCATACCCTATGGCTTAAAAGCTATCCCTGATGCGGTTGCCCCTGATTCGACTACGGCATATTACAATCCGCCCGCCGCAGATGGTTCCCGTGCGGGTTATTATTATGTGAACTTATATCAACCAGAAACCCGTCCTAAATATGAAATGGAAGTGCTGAGTGTTCACGAAGCGGTACCAGGACACCATTTGCAATTGGCGTTACAAATGGAATTGGATGATATGCCCTACTTCCGTCGTTTCTTAAGCTTTACCGTGTTTGTAGAAGGTTGGGGATTGTACAGTGAACGCTTGGGATACGATTTGGGCTTGTACAAAGACCCATACTCCCGCTTTGGTCAATTAACCTATGATATGTGGCGCTCAGTGCGTTTAGTAGTAGATACGGGCATACATTACAAAGGTTGGACTCGACAGCAAGCTATTGACTACTTTAAAGCAAATGCGGCTAAAAGTGAGGAAGATATTATTAACGAAATCGATCGCTATATATCTTGGCCTGGTCAAGCCCTTGCTTACAAAATTGGACAATTAAAAATGTTGGAGCTGCGCGAACGAGCCCAAAATGAGTTAGGTGATAAATTCAACATAAAAGATTTCCACGATACTTTGTTAGGTAGCGGTTCAATTCCACTATCGGTATTAGAGACGAATATTGAAAACTGGATAGCATCGGTAAAATCTGCCAAATAGTCCAAAAGATAGAAATCAAAGGGGTCAGAGCCGTTGAAATAAAATCAATGGTTTTGATCCCGCAAGTTTAAATCAATGGCTCTGACCCCGCAGGTTCAAATCATTGGCTCTGCCCCCGCAGTTCTAAATCTATGGCTCTGACCCCGCAGGTTTTCAAGGTTTAACATAAGTTGGTGTTGCTAAACGGACAGGATTCCGAAACAGAAAGTATTGAGAAATGCAAAGTGATACAGAATAGAAGGTGTTATTTGCAGCAAATAAAAAAGCAAGCCATAGGGCTTGCTTTCAATTTAGTAATATAAATACCTAACCCTAATATCTGTTTGGAAAATGATTGCCATCAATAATGGCAATCTTAGTTAGGTATATTTACAACTCTTAGAAGCGGTAGCTACCACCAATGGTGATTCTACGGTCAGTTAAACCTTGGTAACAAAGCAAACCACCTTCGTTGATACAACTTTGCTCAACTTCAGACTCTGTGAGGTTAACAGCTTCAATACCAACGTTGAATTGCTCATTGATATCATAACTTACGCTAGCGTTAAGTTGTCCTCTATCTTCTTGTACCACTGGGAATCCCCAAGGTAAGCTAGAAGTACTACCGAAGTCAGTTGAACGGTACGCTTCACGCCATGTGTAACGCATACGAGCCGACAAACCATACTTTTCATAGTACAACGTAAAGTTGTAAGAGTTTTCAGACAAGTCAAGTAAGCCCTGAACTGCAGAAACACTGATATCGTCAATACCCGTTGTTAATGCAAACACAGCGTTAGCACGGCTAGTTGCTGAATCTTCTGCCTCACCACCTGAGAACTCTTGAATGGTATAGTTGAAAATCACACCGAAACCAGAAGCCCAACCTAGGTCATCTTCGAAACCAGCAAGGTCATATTGAACAGCAAATTCAATCCCTTTCTGAGTCGTTTCACCAGTGTCATTAATTTTTTGCGATGTAGGAACACATACGCCGGTACCAATTGGACCAAATACGTTGATGTCTGCAATTGGGTTAAAGATACCGCCGCCTTCACAAGGATCTGTGATATCACGGAAACCAGTTACAGGATCTTCATATGGGTCATCTTGTTGAGTTACGTGCAATTCAGAACGTTTCTTGTGGAAAATACCAAGACTAACCATACTTGCTTCAGCAAAATACCATTCAGCAGACAAATCGAATGAAGTCACTTCTTCAGGAGCCAAACCAGGGTTACCTAGTTGTACTGCTGGGTTTGGACTAGTAGAGAATGTATACGACGTTGAAAGGTCATCAAAATCAGGACGTCTAATATCTTTTCCCCAACCTGCACGAACAACAACATCATCGTGTACATCGGCTACTACGTTAATACGTGGTAATACGAAGTCGTAATCACTTTCAGTTGTAACAGCAGTAACCACATCGTTAGTTACAGAGTTACCTCTTGAAGTCACGTCAGTTTTTAAATAACGCACACCAAAGTTACCGCGGAGCATTTCATAAGAGAAGTTACCTTGCGCATACAAAGCAGTCGTTTTCTCTTCAATATCAAAGAAAGCAGCTGAGCTTGAAGTTGGTGAACTAATAGGTCCACGAGTTGAACCAGTAATAGCATTATTAGCAACAATGGCATCATTTAAAATAGCTAACACGCCATCTGGATCTGAAGCAACTCTTTCTGCGTCAATAAGAAGAAAATCACGTACGTATAATTCTCTACCATCAGCATCATTAAAGTTAGTCGGCCCAGGTACCAGTAGTTCTGCGAACAAATCACCAGTAGGGCTATCTGCGAATTCTCTTAAACCTACGCTGGTCGTAATCTCGTCACGAAGACTGTTTACTTTACTGTAACGGAAACCAACATCAACCGAAGTCACAACACCGTCTAGGTAATAAGTGAAATCAGTACGGAAAGCATCTTCACTGTTTTCCGCGACATCTTGGCCAATCGCCACATCACGCAATACCACGTTAGCTGGGTCAAGTAGTTGTTCAGAGCTAGGGCCAGTTACTTCACCTGTAGCAACACCAAAGGTTAGTGCGTTGCCGGTTAAATCGTAAATAAATGGCGTACCATTTTCGTTTGAATCGTATAGGTCTTCATTACCGTTTGCTTCATTGGCAAAGTGATTGGCTAGAAGAGCTTCAGCATTCAATGGAGAGTTAGGGTTGATAAAGTTCAATGTAGTATTGAAGCTAGGAGTAGTAGTATCAGAGCTTGAAGAAGACAGCTCAGCACTCACTTTAAAGTTATCACCGGTCCACTCACCACCAAGTCTGTAAATTTCACTTTTGGTTATACGAGAATTTGTATCACCTGAGAAACGTAAGTTACCGTCAGAACCATCTCCATCAATTGGAATGACACCACGTACAGCTGCTTGGATGCTACCAAGATCTTGGCCACCTAAAGAACCAAAGTTAACCGTTTCGAATTCACTAGGAGCGGCAATGTCTTTAAGTCCACTAATACCTGATGCTTGAATTCTTGAACTTTCTTGTCTGCGTTCTTGATCGTTAATAACGGCATCAAAAAACAACTTCAACTCTTCTCTTGGCGCCCATTCAAAAGTAGCGGCAATGTTAGTAGATTCATATTCGTAGTTGTCATAATCTTGTACGAAGAATTGAATTGGTAAGTAATCAAAATCTTGTGCACTTGCCGCGCCACTATCTGCAGCTACAGAGTTATCTCTATCAGCACGAGGACGGAAAGCAGTAACATCTTGCTCAGCATAGTTAAGACTTACTACTACACCGAATTCGCCGTTATCAGTATCCCAATTGTCGCCAAAAGTACCTGATAGTCTAGGAGTAAAAGTACTGTCTGTAGATAAGCTACTATTTTCACCTTGTACACGAACGGAGATTAGGGTGTCATTAAGCTGAAGTGGACGTATTGTTTTCAGGTTTACAGTTCCACCCACAGATCCTTCAATTGTTTTAGCTTCAGGAGACTTCGTCACCTCAACGCCAGATATAATTCCTGCTGAAACATCTTCAAAACTAATACCGCTGCGTCCAGCGCCAGAACCCACAGTAGATACACCGTTGATTTCCGTTCGGTTAGAGTTAGTACCACGGATTTGAACACCGGTACCAACACCAGCTGTTCTTGTAATCTGAATACCAGTAACGTTCTCTAGTACTTCCGCAAGGTTTTGATCTGGTAGCTTACCAATATCAACCGCTTCAATGACTTCAACCAAGTTATTCGATTCCCGCTTTTCGGCAAGGGCGTTGGTTAGTGAGCTACGAATACCTGTTACTTGAATAACCTCGTAATCGTCATCTGCACTTGGCTGCGCATCTTGTGCAAAAGCAGATGCGGACATATTTAGCGCGGTTGCTGAAAGCATCGCTAAAGTAATTTTCGATAATCTGTGTTGCATATATTGTTCCTGTGAGTTTTATGTGTGTTTTAAGCTTATTTTTCAGTAATTGAACATCATCTTTATGGAATATAGTTTAGATAAAAATTTACACAAACTTATTACTTCACAAGATAAAGGCTCAAGACTTACAAATAATTTACGTAATACTTACAATTTATCCTGTAAAGGTCAACCTTTTGGTAATATATTTTTTAACAAAAATTTAAAGTATTGGTCTAACCAATGCTTACATTCTAATAACCAAAGCATGTAAAAATCAATAAAAACCTTAAAATAACAATATATATCAACATGTTAAAGACAACCCATGATATAGCGTTGAGTAAAGATTATGTATAGATGCTATAGATTTTCATGTAACTAAATAGTGTGAAAAAGAAACGAAACAGGGGGTGAGTGGCACGATAGACAGAATATATTGGTTGACCAATTTGGTATTATTGGATACTTTAATTTGTCATTTTCACAATCACGCATATCCCTCAATGGGAGCGGGTACTAATTTCAATGTGTAAAGCTGCCACCGGAAGGTTACTCTAATAATCTGTTGATAGTAGACACTTACTTCAAATGAGCAAAGACGGATTGTAAACACATTATGGCGTTGCTGATGAAGTGAAGGTGAAAAGCTTACTTTTTTATTTTAATTAGAGAAACTTAAAATGCGTGAATCTTGGAGATGGTTCGGTCCCAACGACCCCGTAACCATAAATGATATAAGACAAACAGGTGCAACTGATGTTGTCAGTGCGCTGCATACTATTCCTACCGGTGACGTTTGGTCAATTGAAGCGATTCGTCAATATCAGGCTCTAATAGAAAACTGTGAAGATGATCTTATGCCCCTTAAATGGAGTGTAGTAGAAAGTATTCCTGTCCATGAAGATATAAAACTGAGACGACCTGGCCATCAAAAGTACATCGATAATTGGATCGAATCGATGGAAAACCTAGCCAAATGCGGAATAAAAACAATTTGCTACAACTTCATGCCGGTGATTGATTGGACGCGTACCGATCTCAAATTCAAACTTCCCAACGGTGCATATGCGCTGCGTTTTGATCAGAAAAAGTTTGCCGCCTTCGATCTTTTTATTTTGCAACGTGATAACGCTGAAGCAGAATACAGTGCAGCTGAAATAGAAGAAGCAAAACAGGTCTTTGAAGCTATGTCTGAGGCCGATAAAGAACAACTGACCAACAATATAATTGCTGGTCTACCTGGTAAAATGACTGACGCTTATGGACTGGACGATTTTCGCGCCATGCTAAGCAATTACAAAGATGTAACAAGTGATACTTTACGTGAAAGTTTGTTTGCATTTCTAGCACAAGTTCTTCCTCGCGCAGAAGCTATGGGCGTTAAACTGGCCATTCATCCTGATGATCCACCTCGAGACATGCTTGGACTACCGCGTATTATTTGTACCGCAGACGACTTGGATATTCTGTTTAATGCACTACCTTGCCCGTCAAACGGTATTACCCTTTGCGTAGGCACATTTAGCAGTCGTCCAGACAACAACTTACCGGCTATGGCTAAGCAATTTGGACCGCGTATTCATTTCTCTCATCTTCGCGGTGTCACCCGTGACCCCAATGAACAGCGCACTTTTTACGAAGCTAGCCATCTCGATAGTGACATAGACATGATTCATGTGGTGAAAGAATTGTTGAATGAAGAAAACCGACGTCGACAAGCCAACTCGCTAGATCAAGACATATTTATTCGTCCCGATCATGGTCATCAGATGATGGATGACATCGGTAAAACCGTCAACCCAGGCTATTCCGGTATTGGTCGTTTGAAAGGTCTTGCCGAAGTTAGAGGGGTAATAAGAGCCCTCTCTGCCCAGTTCGAAGAGCAATCATCATGAATAATATCATTAAGTTTTCGGCAAACCGTGTTTGGCGAACCTATCAAGGTGGAAAATTGCTCGATCTAATCGAAGGCAAAGAGAATCCACAAGATTCCAGTTTTCCAGAAGATTGGATTGGTTCAACGGTAGAAGCCCGTAACATTGGCCGCGAAGAGATCTCTGAAGGATTAGCAACCGTCAAGCTTGAAGATGGCAAATCAGTGACGTTTCGTGACTTGTTGAATCAAGATCAACAACACTTTTTAGGTTCTGTTAATAACTCTGCTCGCTCGTTAGATGACATTCCGCTAGTAAAATACCTGGACAGTGCCACACGGTTGCATTTCCAAGCGCATCCTACCCGGGAATTCGCACAACAAAGACTAGGTTATCCTCGTGGGAAAACCGAAGCATATGTTATTTTGGAGATCCGCGAAGATGTAACTGATCCCTACATTTACGCCGGCTTTCAAAGATCACCCAGTCGTGAACAGCTCAAAAAATGGATAGAAGAACAAGATATTGCTTCCATTGAAAAGTGTTTCGATCGCATACCTGTAAAACCAGGTGACGTATTTTTGCTGCCAGGCGGACGTCCCCATGCGTTAGGAGAAGGCATTTTGATGTTGGAGATCATGGAACCATCTGATTTAGCAGTCAGATTTGAATTCGAAAGATGTGGTTATGTGATTCCTGAAAAAGCACGCTTTATGGACCGCGGCATAGAGACTGCATTAGATGCGTTCAACTTCTCCCCTGTTCCGCCTGAACAGATAGATGATGAATTTCGTTGCATCCCAGAAGTACTGATTGACGACAACGCGGGTAACACCCTCGAAGAGCTAATCGGTCCTGATAAAACCCCTTGCTTTACCGTCAGACGTGCTGCCGTTCAAGGCAATTTCCTGCGTAAACAAGATGCTTTTTTCATAGGGGTAGTAACCCAAGGAAGTGGTGTTTTGCGAGCAGGAAATGAAGTTACCCAATTAAATCAGTGGGATCGCTTCTTTTGTCCTGCAAACATTGAAGATTTCCAATACGAATCTGAATCGGGAATGACTGTACTGGAATGCTATCCAGGAAGTGACAAAAAATAACAATAAAATAAAAAAGTTGACTTAGCTATGTTGCGAAAGTGAGTAAATAAGTTGCGATTAGGCAGCGAAATCATAGCTAAAATCGACTTTATTATACCGGGTTACTCGAATATCTGGGAAGCATAAATCCTAGCGAGAGTTGCGGGGTAATAAAGCAGCGCCCATTGCGCAACAACCGGAGTCATCATAATGACAGAGGTACCACAAATGGATCATCCGAACAAAAAGTCTTTTAAACAAAAGTTTGCCCAAGGACTGGCTCTTTTTCTACCCGGTATTTTCTTACTGGGATTCAACATTGGCACCGGCAGTGTTACCGCAATGGCAAAGGCAGGCGCTGAATATGGCATGTCTTTATTGTGGACCATCATAGCCTCCTGTTTATGTACTTTTTTCATGATTAACTTGTATGGTCGTTATACGCTCATCACTGGCGAAACGGCTCTTCAAGCATTTAGGAAGCACATCCACCCAGGTGTCGGCATTTTCTTCTTAGTAGCACTAACCTTTGGTGTATGTGGCAGTGTAATGGGTGTAATGGGTATAGTGGCTGATATCTGTTATGAATGGTCAAAATCTGCTATCGATGGTGGTATTGCGCCTATTTACTTTGCCGGATTTTTTCTAAGCTTGGTTTATTTCATATTTTGGAATGGTAAAACCGAGTTTTTCGAGCGTAGCCTCGCGGTTATTGTCGCCATAATGTCGGCGTGTTTTTTAATAAACTTCTTTATCATGATGCCGCCTCCAATGGAGATTCTAAAAGGCTTAATACCCAGTATTCCAGAAGTGACATCAGCTACCGACAAGGGGCCATTTTTAGTCATCGCCTCAATGATTGGCACCACTGTTTTTTCCGGTTTATTTATTATCCGCACCACCTTGGTAAAGGAAGCGGGCTGGACCTTGGCTGATTATAACAAACAACGTAATGACGCTATTTTCTCGGTATTTCTGATGTTCATCATTAGTGCATCCATTATGGCTGCAGCCGCGGGCACCTTATTCGTTGAAGGTATTGGTTTATCCAAAGCATCTCAAATGATAGGTATTTTAGAACCACTAGCGGGAACCTTAGCGACCTCAATATTTGCGTTTGGATTGATAGCAGCTGGCGTGTCCTCACAATTTCCTAATATATTAATGCTACCTTGGCTGTTGTGTGACTACACCGGCGCAGAACGCGATATGACCCTAGCTAAATTCCGTATCATGGTATTTGTTATTTCACTGCTTGGCTTAGTTGTACCGATTTTTGATGCACGCCCGGTGTTTGTGATGATTATTTCCCAAGCGTTTAATGCCGTTATCTTGCCAGTTACCGTAGCTTGTATTTTCTATTTGGGTAATCGCAAGGATTTAATGAAAGAGCATGCTAACAGTTGGATAGCCAATGTCATTCTTGCCGCGATTTTACTGTTTTCAATCTTCACGTCGGCAATTGGCATAAAAGGAGTTTGGCAATTAGTGGTTGCTTAAAACCGAACCGTTATATTTGCCTTAAAAAGCCAACTAGTTAGTTGGCTTTTTTTGTAAATTGCAAGCTACTGAGATCTCATTCTCATATTCTCAGTTTCCATTCGAATTTTGCGAAACTCAGAGCTTTCTTTCCACTGTGGCCAGCGATTCGAATCGCCTAGATCTCGTATAATCGAGTGGAATAATTCGATGTCTTCAACCGCACCGCGTAAATCCCAATCGTCACTCCAAGCATCACAGGTTTGGTGATAACAATTTCCGGTATAGTCGGCAATCCATTGATCGCCCGCAGCACGTCCTCCATCTATCAAATCAGCTCCACCGGCTATGCCCATTATCAACAAAACAGGTACGCCTTGACGGGCCAATGAGAAGTGGTCTGCACGGAAAAACAAACCATTTTCAGGCAAATTTTCCGGCGTAACCACGCGAGACTGCAATGCCGCTGCGCGAGCAAGATCATCTTCAAGATCACTTTGACCTTCACCAACCAAAATAACATCTCTAGCCGGACCCGCTGTTTGTAAAATGTCTAAGGTAAAGTTGGCGACGGTAGAATATAGAGGATAAATGGGGTTCGAGGCATAAGCGGCAGAACCTAATAATCCACTCTCCTCAGCAGTCCAAACTGCAAACACCACACTTCGCGCCATAGGCGGTCCAGCTTTAAGTACGCGAGCCAATTCAATTATACCAGCGGTGCCAAGTGCATCATCATTAGCTCCTGGACGAACAGTGCGGCCCAATTCATCCGGCTCTCCTTGACCATAAGCATCCCAATGAGCAGATACCATTAAGGTTTCATCTTGTTGAGTGGTTCCTGGCAATCGCGCCAACACGTTTTGTGAATCAATATTATCCATTGAGACCGTAAAGTCAGCTGATAATCTCGCTTTTGGCAGTTCAAAAGCACGAAAGTCATCTGAACGAGCTAGTTTGCGCTGTTCGTCTAAATCTAAGCCAACAGCGTTAAACAATGCTGTTGCAGCGTCGTTATGCAGCCAACCTTGCAGCAAAGGAGGCAAAGGGCCATTGGTTTCAGCCAAGGTAAACTGTTCACCGGCGGAAGACGATGCCACATTCCAACCGTAACCCGCAGCCTTGTCTTCATGAATAACTAACGCAGCTAATGCACCTCGTCTCGCAGCTTCTTCATATTTGTATGTCCAACGACCATAATATGTCATGCGTTTATTGCCAAACCGGCCAGCAACGGCTTCATTTGGTGCAGCTGAAAAGTCGGGATCATTGACTAAAAAGACCGCCACTTTGCCGGTTAGGTCAATATCAGCAAAATCATCCCAGTTACGTTCAGGTGCATTCACCCCATATCCCACAAATACCAAAGGGGCATCTTTAATACTTGCTTTGTCGACCGCACGAGCAGTGCTAATAGCCACATCACTTCCCTGCTGCCATGTTTGATCAGTGTTTGCTACTTTTATATTCAGTGAACCGCTGGAGTCTAACTGTGTATGCACCAGCGGTACCGACTGCGTCCAGCCACCATCAATGCCGCCGGGTTCCAAACCCAGAGATTGAAATTGCTCAATTAAATAGGCAACAGTTTTTGCCTCACCCGGTCCACCAGGAGCGCGACCTTCAAACTCCTCTGACGCTAGTACTTTGACAATGTCAGAAAGACGTTGGCTATCAATCGAATTAGAGGGCTTTTGTGAGGCAGTTTCATTAGCGCTATCTTGAACTGATTTAGGCTCAGTTGAATCGGAACAAGCACTGATTCCGACGATTAAGGTTAAGCTGAAAAACAATTGGGTAACGAGCTTCATAAATATTATTCCGACAAAATTAAAAGATGAGCAGTAAGCTGCTTTGCTATAGCTGTTCTTTACTGGAACGCGAATCCCATCGCTTAGTGCGGTCAATGCAGTCACTAGAGTACAAAAACTCTGTTGATACTAAGGGCCATAGTGGTTCTCGATTATATCATTATTTAGCCGCTTAATTTAGTTATGAGCAGGCAATAAAAAGAGGCAAATGTTTGTGCTTAACATATTGCTGAATATTTCAAATATGAACATTTATTATTAAGCAGGAAGATTAGTCTGCTTTGCTGTTTTAATTTGTATCAATTTGAGAATCATAACAAACCAATGCGTTTTCTTTTAAGACGCTTTATAAGTTTGGATTACTACAAATGATGTTAATACATTGTTTTTAATACACTTATTGTTAATGGAATGTTAATTGCTGAGTGAGGGATGAGAAAAACAAATACTAAGGAAGTAAAGTAATGACATTTCAGATTAAAAAATCATATTTAGCCACCACTATGGCCTTATCGTTATCTGCATCAAACTTATTTGCCGCGCAAGTGAATACCGATCCAGGTGATTACCGTCCACTCCCAGATGGCTACAATTTAGGTGTTCTGTACTATCAGGATACGAGTCTCGACACATTCTATGTAGACGGGTATGAGATCGCCGATGGCCCCACACTTTCAACCAATGTTGGGCTAGCCAGATTCGTTCATTATATGGAAGTTGGCGGTTTCGTAATTGACCCGCAAGTGGTACTTCCTTTCGCCGATATTAAACTCAATGCTGGCGAAACTGAATTATCCGCGTCGGGCATTGGCGATCCATTAATGGGGGCAACAATTTGGCTTTTTAACGATACTAAATCCCAAGCTGCATTTGGGGTAACCGGTTGGGTCTCTTTTCCCTTAGGCAGTTACCACGAAGAGCAAGGCGCAATTAATGTTGGTGAAAATCGCTATAAACTAATTACCCAAGCCGCGTATGTTTCACCAATTTATAATAAGTTTTCCTTCGAGATTATAGCTGAGTATACTTTCTTCGGAGACAATGACGACTTTGGTAGCAGCGGGATAACCAAACAACAAGACGCCCAATACGGTGTGCAAACTCACTTAAGTTATCACATGTCGGACGCGACTAAATTAGCATTTAGTTACTATCATGATTTCGGTGCTGAAACCGAAGTTGCTGGCGTCAAACAAAACGACGAGCTAAATAGTAGCCGTTTCCAAATTTCAGTTCAGCATTTCCTTGCTCCAGACTGGCAAGCACAAGTGCAATATGGACGCAGTATTTCTGTGGAAAATGGCTTTTACGAAGACTCATTCGTAAATTTGCGATTACTTAAAGTCTTCTGATTTAAGTGACTCACGAGTCAAAAGTTAATAAATTTTACAAAATTAACATTTAGTTTTAATTGTATTGAATGAACCTTTTTTTAAACATATACTCAAAATTTGCCTGCCCACTCAGTGCGTATATAGACACTTAGTCGTGTATAGGGTTTTACTTGTAACAAGTTGAGTAATTAATGGGATAAGCATTTTTTAAGTATGCTGACAAGGAGCGCCATTTAGATTTCAAGGATCATTTATAAAGCTGTAGTTTGGAAGCGTTCGCCATCTACAGCTTTGTAGCGCAATTAATTTAGATAAACTAAGTATGTTAAATTATGAATTCTGAATTAGCAGTATTGAAACAACGCTTTTATGAGGGAGAACTAAATATTGGCGAATATTTGCCATGCTCCATTAGAGAATCCTGGTTACGATGTAAAAATAACGCTCTTGATATGAAGGGTGAACTCGAATACGAACACTACAGAAAACACCGTTTTGATGAGCTCAAGTACAATTCTAAGCTGCTTATCGAAAGCTCCCAAAGCCACCTTCAACATTTACATGAGTCAGTTTCCGATGCTGGCTGGTCGATATTATTAACAGACGCAAACTGTAATACCCTACAAGTTATGCGTTCTAAAAGAATTATCAATGACAATTTATTTTCCGCCTTTAAAAGCGGCGTTGCCCTCAACGAGCATAGTGTGGGTACAACAGCAATGTCTTGTTCCATTCAAAGCAAACAGTTTACCCGCGTGTTTGGCGGTGAACATTATAAAGAGTCACTTGCAGGTTTAAATTGCGCAGCGCTGCCAATCCTTAATCCCAAGGGCGTCGCCATAGGATCAATCAATTTAACCAATGAAAACCCGCTAAACGATTCGCAGGTCTTTTACATGCTAAAGACCTGTGCTAAAAATATCCAAAGACAACTTTTATGTTCAATGCCTGAGACTTTGGTGATTGAGCTAACCGTATTGTCGGGTCAATTTGGTGAGCTTACCAATTTGATCATTGCAGTAGCACCAGATAGCACTATTGTTGGCTGCAATGAAGCAGCTCAGCGCTTTCTATTTAGTAATCGGCTATTGAACGGTCAGACATTTCATTCCATTTTTGATACTCCTTTTTCAGATGTATTAGATATTGGAGTATCTCAAAAAAAGTCGTTTAATCTCAGAGCAATCTCGGGAGTACTTCTCACTGCCCGAGTTATTCAACCTCTCTCCACACCCAAAACGTCACGTAAAGCCTATATACATCCACCAAGTACTCAGACAAAGTCGCAACATAGTAAGACATATTTTGGTGACCAATCGATCAGCAAAAGCATAGAGCGTGGAACAAAAGTAATTGAACGCCTCCCCGTCATTTTGTTAGGTGAATCAGGTGTAGGTAAAGAAGTGACGGCTCAACATTTACATGATGCAAGCCAATGTTCAGGTAAATTTGTATCCATCAATTGTGCGTCGATTCCTGAAACATTAATTGAGAGTGAGTTATTTGGTTATCAAGGAGGCGCTTTTACCGGTGCTGATAAGAAAGGCTACAAAGGTCGTATAGCTGAAGCTCATAACGGGACGCTATTCTTAGATGAAATTGGCGATATGCCTGTTGCTATGCAAAGTCGTTTACTAAGGGTATTGGAAACCAGAAAGGTCAATCCATTAGGTTCAAATATCGAAAAAGAAGTCAGCTTTCAACTAATATGCGCCACCAATGTTGATCTGGCGAAATTAGTCGAATCGGGAGGTTTCAGAAAAGACCTTTATTATCGAATAAAAGGTTATGCGATAAATTTACTGCCCTTGCGTATGCGCGAAGACAAAGTTGGCATTGCTGAGGTGATATTACAAAAAACTTGCCAAAATAAAACGTCATTGTCAGACGAAGTGAAACAGCTACTAGAATGCTACGATTGGCCTGGTAATATTCGAGAGCTCCGAAATGCACTGCTTTATGCAGACACCATTGATGAAGGAGATGACAGCATAATATTGCAAGAACTCCCTGATGAGTATCATGCTCTTGTTACGCCAAAGACTGACCCACTGACGATTGGTGAAAACAATAAATCCTTAGGTAAAGTAGATATTGAAATGCAAAAATTAATCTCTACGGCGCTACATGAATGCAATGGTAATATTAGCGAAGCCGCCAAATGGTTAGGCGTATCTAGAGCGACCTTGTATAGAAAGCTGCCAGCTAATTATCTTAAAAGTGTGTCATCTTGATACACTTTTAATTTCAATTTGTCTCAAGTTGATTTTCTCTCTTCCAAATTATCCTAACTCCACAAACAAACCTTTTAATATCAATAAGTTAACAATTATTTTACTTTTGGCATACATCCTGCTTTTCTAAAGCAAACAAAAAATATAATTAGGATAACTACTTATGTCAGATAAAGATCTTAAGTCTAAAAAAATGTTAAATATTAACGCTTCAGATGAGGCATCTCTTGTTGATGATTTTAAAACAGGGAAAGTCTCTCGACGAGAATTTTTACGCATGGCAGCAGCTTTTGGCATTGTTGCCCAAGCCCCGCTTTTTTTGGGTGCAGCTCATGCCAAAAACACATCATCTGAAGAGTA
Source organism: Aliiglaciecola sp. 2_MG-2023 (assembly GCF_030548145.1). Lineage (NCBI taxonomy): Bacteria > Pseudomonadati > Pseudomonadota > Gammaproteobacteria > Alteromonadales > Alteromonadaceae > Aliiglaciecola > Aliiglaciecola sp. 2_MG-2023. Next base: position 284,763 of record NZ_JAUORY010000002.1, on the reverse strand, counting down.
TGATTATATTGTTTTGGGCGCAGGCTCTGCAGGTTGTGCAGTGGCAGCTCGCCTATCAGAAGATCCAGCTAACAAAGTGTTAGTTCTAGAGGCAGGTCCAGCCGATACGAATGACTTTATCCACATTCCAGCGACCTTCCCACTCTTATTCAAAACCCCGTTAGATTGGAATTATCAGTCGCAACCTCAATCATCACTAAACGGTGGAAAACTCTATATGCCCAGAGGCAAGGTGTTTGGTGGTTGCTCGTCAATAAATGCAATGATTTATCAACGGGGACATTCTTCAACATATGACAACTGGGGAGAAACTAACCCTGGGTGGAGCTACGCTGATGTACTGCCATTTTTCAAAAAGGCTGAAACTAATTCTCGCGGTGCATCTGCGGCGCACGGCGGTGACGGTCCATTAAGCGTAACCGATCTAAACGATCCTAATCCGATTACTCTTGCCATGGTCGAAGCATCTAAACAAGCTGGTTACACCATAAATAACGACTTCAATGATGGTGACCAAGAAGGTATTGGGATGTTTCAGGTGACACAGAAAAATGGTCACCGAGCCTCAGCTGCTGTCAGTTATCTTCACCCTGCAATTAATTCTGGCCGCTTAACCGCCCAAGCTGAAGCCATGGTCCAAAAAATTATTGTAACCGATGGACGAGCAACAGCGGTTAAGTTCCTAGTTGATGGCAAAGAACATATTGTTAAAGCGCGCAAAGAGATTATCTTGTCTGGCGGTTCTTATAACTCCCCCCATCTATTGATGATGTCGGGAATCGGTCCTAAAGAACACCTTCAAGAACACGGTATTAAAGTGGTTCATGATCTTCCTGGAGTAGGCGAGAATCTGCAAGATCACTATATGCTACCAGTCGTTTATAATTGCCCTAAGCCAATCAGCTTGTCGCAAGCAGGGAATAAAGAACAAGCCGCACTTTTTGCAGAAGGTAAAGGCTTATTAACATCAAACATTGGTGAAGCCGGTGGTTTTTTGAAGCTAGACCCCAAATTGAAAACTCCTGAATTACAATTCCACTATGTTCCAGGCTACTTTATTTTAGACGGCGCGGGCAATCCAACAGATGGAACTGATGCATTCACAATTCTACCTTCTTTAGTGCAAAGCAAAGGAAAAGGCACTGTGAAATTAGCCTCGGCAGATCCCTTAACCAAACCTCTAGTTGATCCTAATATTTTTGAACACGAAAGTGATTACGATGTGCTGATTAAGGGCATCAGGATTGCGCGAAAAATCATAGCAGAATCAGCCTTGGACGAATACCGTGGTAACGAATTCTTACCCGGTGCTGATGTTCAAACAGATGAAGAACTTAAAGCCTATATCAAGAAATATATTCAAACCATATATCACCCAGTTGGAACCTGCAAAATGGGGAATGATGATATGGCGGTTGTGGATCACAAATTACGTGTTCATGGCATTCGCGGATTACGTGTCGCTGATGCGTCAATTATGCCAACCATAATCAATGCTAATACCAATGCCCCCAGCATTATGATTGGTGAAAAATGTGCGGATCTTATCCGCACAGCATAAGTTCAGGAAGACCGCAGCAATGCCCTTTTGAAAGGGCTTTGCTATCCATTAAATTTTTAAATTAACGTGGTCTTTGCCACAAAATATAACTTTTCAAATGCGTACAACGTGATTTGACACATCAAATATTGTGCAAAAGACAAATATATAGGAGAGTCCCGATGTTAGGACAAATGATGGAGATGCCGCTCACGATTAGCAGTCTCATTGCACACGCAGAGCGTTATCACAGTGCCACTGAGATTATTTCCGTAGAAACAACTGGCGAACGAACTACCACTAATTGGGGCAACGTCGGTAAAAATGCTCGTAGATTAGCGTCAGCATTAGACAAGCTTGGCGTTGCTTTAGGTGATCGCTGCGCGACAATTGCTTGGAACAATCGTCGCCATCTTGAATGTTATTTTGGCGTGTCTGGTGGTGGTATGGTTTGCCATACAATCAACCCTCGTTTAGCGCCCGAGCAACTTAGTTTTGTAGCCAACGATGCCGAAGACAAAGTGTTATTTTTCGAGCCAACGTTTTTGCCTTTAGTGGCGAAAATACTGCCAACACTTAAAACCGTTCAACATTTTGTTGTCTTGGGCCCCAGAGACGAAGTTGCCACTCACGCGATTGAAGGCTTATTATTTTATGATGAACTCATCGCTACCGGCGATGCAGATGCAGTTTGGCCAGAAGTGGATGAAAGAGCGGCTTCTAGCTTATGTTACACCTCAGGCACCACGGGTAATCCAAAAGGTGTGCTGTATTCCCATAGATCAACTCTATTACATACCTTAGTGGGTAACCAGCCTGATGGTATTGCTCTTTCAGCACAAGATACCGTTCTTCCTGTAGTGCCAATGTTCCATGTAAATGCCTGGGGGGTTCCTTATATTGCCGCAGCGAACGGTTGTAAATTGGTGCTGCCAGGTCCAAACCTTGATGGTCAAAGTATTTTAAAACTGATTGATGATACCGAAACAACCATCGCGCTAGGTGTACCAACAATCTGGATGAATTTAGTTGAAGCTTTGCAAGCTTCAGACTCTAAATTACCAAGTTTAACGCGAACCGTAGTGGGTGGCGCGCCACTACCACCTTCGATGATCCCAATCTTTGCCGACTATGGCGTTGAGCTACTGCATGCTTGGGGAATGACGGAAACCTCCCCCGTTGCCACCCTTAACCAGTTTTTACAACGACACTCAACATTATCGGATGCAGAAAAAACCGCCCTTCGTACCGGCCAAGGCAGACCACTTTACGGTGTTGAATTGCGCTTACTAGACGAAAATGGCGAAATACTTCCCCATGATGGTAAAACCCAAGGCGATTTGCAGGTGCGTGGTCACTGGATAGCGAAACGCTACTACGGCAAAGATACTGATGCACTTACCGAAGATGGCTGGTTTGATACCGGTGACGTTTCGACCATAGATGAAGATGGCTATATGGTTATCCGCGATCGTTCTAAGGATATCATTAAATCTGGAGGAGAATGGATTTCTACCGTTGAGTTAGAAAATATTGCTATCGCCCACCCTGATATCACGAACGCAGCGGCTATCGCAGCCAAGCACGATAAATGGGATGAACGTCCCATTGTTATTGCCGTAAAAGCAGCCAATTCAACAGCGACTGAAGATGAGGTTCTCGCTTTTTATAAAGACAAAATCCAGTCATGGCAAATTCCCGATGCAATCATTTTTGTAGATACCTTACCTATTGGCGCCACAGGAAAAGTCCAAAAAGTTGAATTGCGCAAACAGTTTGGCGAACACCTTATTAAACAAGGAAAAAACGATGCTTAATACCTCTGTACTGAACGAGCTTCCAGTGAACTCTGCATTAGACTTGGCACTAGACGAGTTAACTGCTGCAAAAGACGACTGGGCACAAACGAGCATTGAAAAACGAATTGCCGTATTACAAGCAATCAAAGATTGCCTGTTACCCATAGCTAAAGATTGGGCCGAAACAGCAGGTCGAATGAAGGGAATCCCTGAAGACTCAGCACTGGTTGGTGAAGAATGGATATCAGGCCCTTACACTGTTATGTCAGCATGTAATGGTTTGTTGCAAACGCTGTCTGAAATGCAAGGAAAGAGCTTTCTCAATTCTCTCAAAAAACGCAAAACGCAAAGCGGACAAACTGCTGTTCAAGTACTTCCCCACTCCATTTGGGATCACTTGATTTTATCTGGTGTGACGGCCGAAGTTTGGATGAAAGAAGGTATCACTGCCGACAATTTGGCAAGTCATACGGCAACATCTTACGACTCCCCAGAGCGTTTACGTGAAGGCAAAGTCGCATTAGTGTTAGGCGCAGGGAATATTGCCTCTATCGCACCACTGGATGTATTCCATAAGCTGTTTAATGAACATCAAGTTGTCATTCTAAAGATGAATCCAGTGAATGAATATTTGACGGAATTCTTAAACAAAGCACTAAAACCACTGATTGATTTAAACGTTTTACGCATTGTTAAAGGTGGCGCTGATGTAGGGGGATATTTGTGTGAACACCCACAAGTAGAAGAGATTCATATCACAGGTTCAGGAGCATCCCATGATATTATCGTTTGGGGGTTTGGCGAAGAAGGAATTCGCAATAAAGCAGCAGGAACCCCTAAACTCAACAAACCTATCACTTCTGAGTTAGGTGCAGTTTGCCCAACCATAGTAGTGCCGGGTCCTTGGAGCGCAGCAGACATACAATTTCAAGCTGAAAATATTGCCACCCAAAAATTACATAACTCAGGATTTAATTGTGTTGCTTGCCAAATGCTTATATTGCCCAAACACTGGGACAAAAAACAAACATTACTTAATAGTATAAAGAACACGGTTGCTAATCTCGACCCACGTAAGCCATATTATCCCGGCGCAGCAGAACGACTTGCCGAATTTGAAAAACACTCAAGTAACGTGTTGAAGTTCGATCGCGGCTCGGCGCCAGCCTGTTTGGTGAGTGTCGATGAAGACGCTATTGATGATAAGTATCGGATGACTGAAGTGTTTGCACCGGCATTATCTACCCATGAACTTGCAGATACAGATCCAGAAGCCTACTTAATAGCCGCAGCTAAGTTTGCCAACCAAAAACTTTACGGTACTTTAGGCGCCAACATTGTTATTCATCCAAAAACGATCAAGCAGATTGGTAAAAAACGTTTTGAACAAATTCTAGCTGATTTGCACTACGGTACCATCGCGATTAATACATGGAGTGGTCTTGGTTTTCTAACACCCGCTTGCCCTTGGGGTGCATTCCCGGGTCACACATTAGAAGATGTACAAAGTGGAATTGGCTTTGCCCACAATACTTATATGTTTGATAGTTCTGAGCGAGTTGTTGTGCAGGCACCTTGGCGTCCCTTCCCACGCAATCTGCTATCAGGAGACATGACCCTGTTGCCCAAACCACCTTGGTTTGTAAGCAACAAGAAACAACATAAAACCGCTATGCTACTTACTCGTTTCCAACACACTCCAAGCTGGCTAAAACTACCGCGTATATTCTTCAATGCGTTACTCGGTTAGCTCCTAATTACCTGTAAACAGCGCCCGTTCAGGGCGCTTTTTTATTGCCTGAGAATGTAGATTCGGTCAAAGGCTAACTAAGAATATTTGCATCTGTTCCTACAATATGGCGATTTCAGAACCGCAAAAAGAGCCTAGCTTAAAAAGGCTCGATGATCTAATTCAGCCATTGACCAGTATCGATTAGAATTAGGTCTTCTATTATCTGCATTTCGACGTAAAGTAATTTTATTAGCATAAGTTTTTACCTAGGATGATGTCAGGTAGCAAGCTGACCGTTATTTAAGCAGTCACTAAGTAATATGCTGTAGTTTGCTTGCATTTAAATCAACCATTGAATTAATAGGCGCAGAGATGATTCAATCATATTTACCATCTAACAAACTGGGATTAAAAGCACTTGGGTTAAGCCTGTTTTCTCTTTTTTGTGGCGTATCTGAAGCTGAACCATCCAAGCTTACTAAAACGACTGAAAATAGTTTGGTGTCGGTTGAACGCTACCCAGCAACTAGCCCAAATCATAAAGTTCCGCAATTCAGTGTCGATGCGAGCTGGCCCAAGATGCCAGCAACTTGGTTAATGGGACAAGTACCAGGTCTAGCCGTAGATAAACAGAATAACGTGTGGATTTTACATCGCCCTAACTCACTTAGTGGCTTAGATTTAGGTTTAACCAACAACACAGGCTTATGTTGTGAAGCTGCCCCACATGTTATGCAATTTTCACCAGATGGAGAATTACTTCAGGCTTGGGGGGGTCCAGAACTAGCGCCGAGTTTAGCCGGAACTAATCAATGGCCCGCTACCGTTCACGGCCTTTACGTTGATGAAGATAATACAGTTTGGCTTGGTGGAAATGGCAAAGATGACCACGTTGTATTGAATTTTACCGCGCAAGGGGAATTTATTCGTCAGTATGGCCAACGTGGTAAAACCGATGGAAATTTGAGCCAAGATGCCTTGGGGAATCCAGCTGATATTTTCCATAACAGCATCAATGATCAAGTATTTATTGCCGACGGTTATATCAACAAACGAATTACTGCTTTTGACACGAATGACAACAGTTTTGATCAATTATGGGGAGCTTATGGTGGCGAACCTGGAGGCGGAACAAGACAAGGGGCATTCGACGTTTCACAAGCCACCAGCAACAGTGAAAACACCAGCACTAAAGCAAAAAGTTTTGGCGACATTGTGCATTGTGTAACACAGTCAACTGACGGCAAAATTTATGTTTGTGACCGACGAAATAATCGTATTCAAGTATTCGAAGCTGATGAAGAAGGAAAAATTCAGTTCATTCAAGATGTTATTATCGCTGGCGATACTGGTGGCTTAGGAACCGCGTCAGATATCGACTTTTCACCTGACAACAAGTACATGTACGTCGCCGATATGATGAATGGACGCATATGGATTTTGTGGCACGACACCTATGAAGTGTTAGGCAGCTTTGGACGTCCCGGACGCTATCCTGGCCAATTTACCTGGCTTCACAGCGTAGTTGTAGACAGCGATGGTAATTTATATACCTCAGAAGTAAGCACAGGCAGACGGGTGCAGAAGTTTGTGCTCACTGGGTTTGTTGGCGATTAAAGGCGCTAGGCGAATAATACTGTTTTTACACTGGATACTATCAAGCTTGCCCATGCAGATAAGGAGCAAGCTTGATAAATTTCAAGAGATTAACTGCTTAGTTGGCTTTCAGCGTAAGTGTTACACCACTTTCAGCACTGGCTAAATGTTGGCGACTGTTGAGTAAAAACAGTCGGTTGGGATCAATACTTCCGTTTTCACTTAAAAACATTTTTACCGATTTGGCCCTATCTTCAGCAAGTTTAGCTAATTCATGGCGCGGAACGTTGATAGTGCTTCGAACTTGATTGTACATCGTAATCATTAACGCTTGCTCTAATTGCTCCTCTGGAACGATTTTCTCGCTATCTCCTTCTTGCAATCTCGCTTTTATCAGCTTTCTTTGTTCTTCAATCTCTTTATTTGTAGCTGTAGTGAACAGGGTTCTTAAGGCATCTGCAATTGGACCTGAAAGTGGCACTGTAGATGGACTAAAACCTTCAGGAAGAGATGTTTTTTTGGAAATTTCCAGAAGGTTGGCTTGTAACTTTTGCTCAGCCAACTCATAAGCATCCGTCACTTCGTTCACCGAGCCTTCAATATCGACTTTCAGCCCCGGACGTTTTGCCAAGGCTACGGCTAAGGTTTGAAGGGTTTGTGAAGCCGCTTCGTTGAGCTCAGCAGAGCCATCGGCAAAGGTCACTTTATTCAGCTCATCTTCACTACCGACTAAATTTGCCAATAAGGAAAAAGGGGCTGTCACCGCTTTAGTGATGATATTGCCAAGGGCTTTGAATACGATTGAACCAAAACCGAAGCTCGGGTTATTTAAGTCTCCAGATACTTCCATTCCCAGATCAATCACGCCGTTAGAGTCCTGTAATAATGCAATGGCTAAGGATAGGGGCAGATTAACCGCCTGCTCCGAATTAGTTTTGCGCCCCAAGGTGAGTTGGTCGATAACGATCTTGTTGTCACCCACTAGCTGGTTATTTTCGAGCTTATATTCCACATTTAGTGACAGTAATCCTTTATCAATAAAGTGCCCCATATAAGTACCTGAATAGGGATTAACTGAGGTCAGTTCTGCACCGTCAACAGAGAAATTTAAATCCAGATAAATCTGTTCAATAAGAGGGTTAACTTCCCCTTTTAAAATCACTGGTGCGTAACCATCAATTTTACCCATTAAGTTAACATTTGCAGTGGTATCTGGCGTGGAGGAAAGTGACTTTATGTTTCCGTTCAATGCCTCGATACCTGAAGCAAAAGGGGCTCTTAAAGAATTATCTTCGAAATAAGCACTGCCATCATTGATACTAATATCGTCAATCCTAATGGCGATGTTATTAGAGGCAGATTGAGTATCTTCAGTCCCTTCTTGCGCCGCTGACTCTGGTGGTGAAGCATCATCTGCAACCAGCGCGGAATCAGCCTCGGTTGAAGCATTTTGCACCAGAAGGTCGCCAATATTCGTTTGTTTGCCTTTGTGAATAATGAACTTGGTGTAGGGTTTATCGAACATGACAGCTTGTACTGAAAGTTGATTTTCCAGTGACTGATATTGAATACCTTGGATATTCATATCCTGCCATTTAAGTAAGGGTTGTTGTTGTAGTCCGTCAATCACCGTCAGGTTGGCGATATTGGCATCGCCTGTGAAGGTGATTGGACTCGCAGTTCCAGCCTCAAATGTCCCTGAGATCCCCACGGCGCCACCTTGCAAGATCGCGTTTACATAGGGAAGCAAATAGGATTGAAGTTGGCTTAACGCAAACTGGTTAATCTCAAAAGAACCAGAAACTTGCTCAGAAGATACGTTGACTTTCCCATCGCTACTAAGGTAACCAGAAGCTTGTTCAGGATACCCCCTAACCTCGCCACCGACTCCTAAGTCTAGGCTATACTCGATAGGTAGCTGAAAACTTGTATCAACAACACCAGTGGCGGCATTTAACTCAAAAACTCGCCAATGCATGCCCTTAGAAACATGACTTTCATTGATCTGAATATCCCCATTATTTAGCGCGAAAGATTGCAAAATGACTCGCCAGTTGGATTCATCAATTTGACTCGTTTGAGTATTGACTTGCTGCTCAGCTAAAGAAGAGGTTTGTTTTGTCGTTGCGATTGATGATGGCATAAACATAGCTTGTAAATCCAAGCCTTGCTCATCAAGGTTTCCGTCAATCCAGGGTTTACTAATAATAACTTCAGCCACATCAATTTGTTCTGTGTCTGTGTCCAAACTAAGGTCGTGTATGTTGATTTCGGCCACTGTAATTCTTGGCTGAGTTAAATCGGATATTGTCAGTTCAGATAAAGTAAGCTGCGTATTATGAGCCTGAAAGCGAAGACTTTCTTGTCCTTCTGATAAATGATAATCCCCGTAGAAATCTAATAATCCATTTGTCAGCCTTGCTTCAATGACGTCATTTGATAAAGGCCACAAAGGTGCAAGGGCTATCGCCGACAGTGCTATATTGCCTTTGATCTCAAAAGGTGCCAATTGAACTTGACCAGCGAACCCAATGGAGCCGCCTTCAGAGGTTTCAATCTTAACGTTATAATGATTGTCTTCGGTTGCGGTATTTTGTTGTTCAGTTAGTTTAAATGTCGCTGCGCGGGTGTCGAAATCGGTTACCTCAAAAGCCAGATTCGGAAAAATAATATTGGTATTGGATACATCATCAGAAAATCGAATCTGTCCGCCTTCAAGATTCACTCTATTCACACGAAGAGGAGGAATTTCAGTCTGTTCTTTTTCGACGGGTTCTTTTTCAGCATTGGCTTCATTTAGACTATCAATAATGTCAGAAAAGTTAAATTGAGCCTGTTCACCTTCGGCGAGTCTAGCTATATGCCCATAAGGCTCGATGATAGATAAGTGTTCCAAAGTCGGTGTGAAATGTAGCAAGGTTTGCCAAAAGCTAGCATCCACTTCAAATAGCGAAACGTTAACAAAAGGTTGGTGACTTTTATTTTCTTCAATAACCAAATTGGAAACGCGAATACGCAGTAAAAAAGGATTTATTCTCACTTTTTCAATACTGACAACACGATGCAATTTGTCACTTAATAATTGCGGTAATTGGGATTGCAGAATCCATGGCGTTAGCACACCCAAAATAAGAGCATAAGTGAGATATGCGCAAAGCAAATAAGTGGTTATTCGCAACCACTTGGGCTGTTTACGAAATGCTGATGGTAAATTTCTAAGGGACATAATAATGATTTCATAATATTGCCAAAGCCTTTTAGATAGCCTTAGCATTTTAAAGTTGCGTGAGCACTGTAAACAAATTGCGCGTTACAAATAGCCTGAGAGTAGTAAAAACCTGAACTTATAAACAGCTTGTAACATCTTGGATTACAACAATATCCACTAGGACCTTACCCGAAAGTGTTGCCCGCTAGACGTTACCCACAAATAAAATGATTAAAGTACGGTCATTATGTTGCCTAAACCAGACTGCAACAAAGATAGCGTATCTTCTTCTTCACTAAAGTAGCTATTAATTTGCGCAATAAAGTTGGCAATCATATCAGTATCTAAACCAAGCGCTTCAAATTGCTGTTTTAATTCATTAATTGCACTCAAAGATGAACTGTATTCAGAAGCTTTGTTAAGTAAACCAGAAACTGATGAACTGTTAGAAGATGAATCCGAAGTTAATGTGGGAACGTTTTCTAACAACGAATCCAAACCAGGAATAGATTGCGCAAGTTGAGTGTAATCAGTTCCTGAAAGGTTGTTTTTAGCATAATCAAAAATTGAAGCTAAGCCACCTTCCGACTGTGTTTCAGATACTCCTAGGTTATCAGAGACTAAACTAACTAAACTTGAAACATCAAGTGATTGAGTCTGCTCTGACGACTCAGACAGGGTAGACTCGTTATTGATAGTCGCAGTGTTACCTAATAACCCCTTTAATTTATCCACAGTATCGTTGGCTGATACGTTAGTAGAAATAGTCAGTGTCGTGATGAGTAAAGCTAATAAAGTTTTCATTTAATATTCCTTTAATTCAAGCCCATTTTTTACGTTCAAACATGTAAAAAAACACAACTTGCTTTTTATGCATGTTATGTCCTGAGAATTTAAGTTAATTTAGTTTCTTAATGTATGGATATTTCTAGCGCAAATTTTAACATGATTTGACGGCTGATTCTTCACCAGAAGTGTAAAGATTGTCTTTACAAAACAGTCTATTTTCCACTCATAAATTCATGATTAACCGCCGAGGTGCTTATACTAAATAAAAACCCTCACCTGTAGCATGGTCTTTAGGCCATGGAAGGTCGCCGCGCGGGGTTAAAACACCCACCTACAAGAGCCATTCTTCCCGTAGCATGGCCTTTAGGCCATGGAAGGTCGCGCAACTGCGCGGGGTTAAAACACCCGCCTACAAGAGCCATTCTTCCCGTAGCATGGCCTTTAGGCCATGGCATCAAATGACAACCGCGGGGCTAAAGCACCCACCTACAAAAGTGGGCTATTCATCATTAGCGATGGCAACCTCAAATGTCAGGCACAAAAAAACAACCTGTAGCATGGTCTTTAGGCCATGGCATCAAACGGCAACCACGGGGCTAAAGCACCCACCTACAATCACCCCTGAAGCATGGTCTTTAGGCCATAGACACAAAAAAACCACCATCGCGGGGCTAAAGCACCCACCTACAATCCCCCCTGTAGCATGGTCTTTAGGCCATAGACACAAAAAACCATCATCGCGGGGCTAAAGCACCCGCCTACAATCCCAACCCTGTAGCATGGCCTTTAGGCCATGGATTGTTAATGCATTATTTTTTGCAATTCTTAATCGAATTTTTTCTGAATTGTTAATTTTATGCTCCATTCTATATCAGCTTTTATTTTGACAACGCCATAGCTATTGTGTATAAATATTAAACTTATACGTGAGTATTCAAGTAATAAATAACGTATTTTATCCAATAATGAAAACACACACATTAATTTATTGAAACTCACCCAGCGATGAGTTCTTACCGTTCATATATAAAAACATTAATAATTAGGAAGGTATTGAAACATGAGACAGCATAAACTAGCACTCGCAATAGCCACAACGTTAAGCATGGGTACCTCCTCATTTTCTTATGCGCAAGACGAAAGCGTTTTTGAAACGATTCAAATTACGGCAAAGAAAAAATCCCAAGATTTACAAGATGTCAGTGTTTCTGTTACCGCTTTTTCTGGTAATGCTCTTCGAGAACTTAATATGACCGACAGCGTTGATATCGCTGCGCAAACACCTGGCTTGAATATAGGTACACCTGTGGGTGAAGGTAATAACCCTTCTATATCCTTACGCGGAGTTGGTCTTAACGATTTTAATGACAACAACGAAGGCCCAATTGCTGTATATCGTGATGATGTATATCAATCAGCGATGCCAGGTTTGACCTTTCAACTATTCGACTTAGAACGAGTAGAAGTATTAAGAGGACCACAAGGGACCTTATATGGCAGAAACGCCACAGGCGGATTAGTACACTTTATTTCTGCGCCGCCAACTGAAGATACTGAAGTACTTTTTGACTTAACGGTGGCTGAATACAATCAAATTAAAACTGAAGCTGCAGTAGGCGGTAGTTTAACCGATTCCATTCAAGCACGTTTAGCAATAGCTTCAAATAATCACGATGGATACGTTGAAAATAGAATAGGCGAAGATGCAAATGAAGCTGACAGCCGCGCTTATCGCTTGCAGGTCAACTTTGATATTACCGATGACTTTACAGCACTACTTAATGTTCATGGTGGTAAATCAAAAACCAATGCTCCTCAATACCAGCATTTAGCTTCTGATGATGGTGCAGGAAATGCCACCTCCGACTTTTATGGTTACGCTGACACAGATGGAGATAATTTCGCCGGTGAATACAATCGACAAGGACTGTTGGATATAGATTCAGATGGCCTATCTTTAAAGCTAAATTGGGAAAACGCTAACTATACTTTGACGTCAATCACAGCTGTTGAGAACGTAGAAAAACTCCATCAAGAAGATACTGATGTTGGCCCATATAGTGGGCTAATTCCGCAGTTTGGATCTAAAAATGAACAGTTCAGTCAAGAGGTAAGATTAAGTGGCTCAGCCGAATCATTTGACTGGATTGTAGGTGCTTACTATTTTAAAAATGAAGTTAAAGGTGCGCTTGATTTAGATATTAACTATCCAGGGCCACTTATCGATGCCATTACTGGCGCACCGGAAGGCACATTTGGTCCAGATTTAGTGCCGTTCGTGAGCTACGATATCGACTATGATCAAGACACAGAGTCCTACGGTTTATTCGGTCAAATAGAGAAACCGCTAACCGATAAACTAACCTTGACCCTTGGCCTACGTTACACGTCTGAAGAACGCAGCATGGACTATCAAAACCTGGCAACGTCAAATCCTGATGCCGTGGTGAACTCATGTCTTATACCGGCCGGAGATGTGTGTGGTTTAGTGGGTGACACAAGCTATCCTGGAACCGACTACTATTTTAACTTTACTGATCAAAATCCAGCTGCAGCAGGCCTGACAACCATTGATGATGATAACATTTCAGGGCAAATTGGACTTGATTACAAAGTAAGCAAAGATACTTTGGTATTCTTCAATATTGCCAATGGTTTTAAAAGTGGCGGTTTCAACGGTGGATTTCTTGACTTCACCGACGGCGTAACAGAAGAAGACGTAGCGTTTGACTCAGAAGAACTGACAAGCTACGAAGCTGGCATAAAAACCACCTTAGCCAGTGGTGATGTGAGAATAAACAGCAGTGTTTTCTATTATGATTATAAGAATTATCAAGCTCTAACATTTGCTGGATTAAGTCAATTTATCAATAATTCTGATGCAACTTTGCAGGGCCTTGATGTTGAAGTTACTTGGGTGCCAGGCGACAACTGGGATATTAAACTAGGAGCTAGTTTACTCGATACCGAAATTGAAAGTGTGGTTGTGCGCGGCGTTGGAACGGTAGAAGATCGCGAAATGGTACTTGCACCGAAATATACTGTGAATGGTATCGTTAGGTACCAAGCAACAGACGAGATTTCTGCGCAATTGGATTTCAATCATCAAGGTGAACAATTCTTCGACATCACCAATAGTGAAATATCAAATGAGGACTCTTACACCGTATTCAATGCACGTGTTGGCTATCAACTAAATGATAACTGGAAAGTGTCTGCTTTTGTGAAAAATATCACAGACGAAGAATATAGAGTGTATAGTTTTGACTTCACCCAAAGCGCCGGTTTTATCCAAGAATTCTACGCAAGACCAAGATGGGTAGGTGTTAACATTCAATACAACTACTACTAAAACGACACCAAAAGTAGATGTAACAAACCATAGTAACGGATGTTCCTTATTAGCGTTCACGCAAAATGGGGTCATCCGTTAAATTGTAAATAGTCAAACATTGCTGCGGTTAGGATTAAAACGATATGTTTATGAAAATCAAGCCCCCTACAAAACTACTCACTAGCGTCATAATTTCAGTACTTGTGGCTGGCTGTTCAACAAGTCCAGAAATAACACAAGAAGCGCCAGCTCAAGGATCAAATACACACCAAGAAAATGCTGCAATTAGCACACAGATAGATCCCAGCTTACCTCCCTTACCAATTGAAAAAACCGGTAATGTAGAAGTTTTACCCGCTCAATATCCCGAAAGCTGGATGTTCGTGGATGAAGCAAGCTTTACCAGTATGTTCGGCGGAAAAGTCATCATTTTAGACATAAACGAGCCGAAACAATCCAAACGAATAAAAGGTACTGCGGATAAGAATTTGCTCGGTAATTTTGCTGCGGCAAAAACACGACCTGAATTCTATATTGTTGAATCATTCCACAGTCGCGGTAGTCGAGGCCCCAAAATAGATGTGTTGGCCATCTACGATAAAGTGACCTTAGCACCTATCAAAGAAATCACTTTAGAACATACTCGACTGCAGTCTCTGCCAAGACGAGATGCTGTCACATTGTCAGCTGACGAGAAATTTCTCTATATCGCTAATTTTAGCCCTGCAGCATCTTTCACAGTGGTTAATTTAGACACCCACGAGGTTGTTGGAACAGTAGGAACTCCAGGCTGTGTTCTACCCTTCCCCACAGGCAAATATAGTGTGACATCACTGTGTAGTAATGGCAGTTTGCTGACCACAGTGCTAGATGAAAATGGCATCAAAGCTTCGCAACAGCGCGTCGCACCATTTTTTGATACTGATAAAACACCGATTTTTGAACGTCCTGCTCATATAGATAACATTGCCTATTTCCCAAGTTTTGAAGGGGATGTACATGCTATCGATTTATCTTCTGAGATAGCAACATACCAAGGAAAATGGAGCCTTGTTACTGAGCAAGAAAAAGCAGCTGGATGGAGACCTGGCGGATTGGCGCTAGTCGACACTGATGAGCAAGGTTTAATGTATGTGATAATGAATCCAAACGGTTTTGATGGATCCCAAACTCACGGCGGCGAGCAAATATGGGTATTTGACGTTAAAACCCAATCTCGCATTGCCACAATCGACGCACCAAACTGGGCGGTATCCGTCGCTGCGACTCGCGGTAAAGAACCTATGTTGGTGGTCTCTAACGGTGAAATGAATCTAGACATTATTAACCCAAGAACTGGTAAGCTTATTAAAACCATAAGTGACTTTGGCAACATCACCCCACTTGTCATTCATAAGGCCTACTAATGAACCTGTTAAACTTTTTATCCGATGCTATTGCATTGTTCTTTATGTGGCTGTTTATACGTGCCGCCAGACATAAATTACAAACCGATAATGCCGAATATTACCAACAGACCTTTGCCGATTATGGTGTTACTCAAACAAAGTTAGCATCTGCATTACGTTACACTCTGGGCTCGTTAGAATTAGTTATTGCAGTGGCTCTAATCTTTGATGGGAGCCGCACTAGTGCCTCAATTGTTGCAGCCTTACTGTTAAGTGCTTACCTTATTGGCATGACTATTCAGCTAATTCAAGGTAAACGAGATATCAGTTGTGGATGCAGTGGCCCGAATTCTCACATAAAAGTCAGTTGGTCTTTGATAATAAGAAATGCGCTATTAGTGCCGTTGGTATTAACCTGCACAATGCCCTCTGCCGGTTTTGCATCCTCCCTGTGGTTCGCCGTACTCATGACAGGGGCTTTTCTGATTTTAACTTATTCTTGCATTGAAAATTTAATCGCTAACGCACAAAAAATCTCCATACTGAGGACCAACTAATGGACTTTATTACTGTTTCAAATAGCGTGTTGTGGATAATTGTTATTCTACAATCGATTGTAATATTCGCATTAACTCGCCAAGTAGGTGTGCTGTTTGAGCGAGTTGCTCCTGCAGGTGCTTTAGCCATGAATCAGACTTTAAAAGTGGGAGAACCTGCACCTAATTTAAGTCTTCAGACATTAGCCTCTACCTTGGTAGATGTGGGCGGAAAATCGAAGACTAACAAATCTCAATTAGTCTTCTTCGTTTCACCCGATTGTCCTGTATGTAAGAGCTTATTACCCGCACTGAAATCTGCCGCTAAATCTGAAAGTGCCTGGATTGATTTAATCCTAGCGAGTGACGGAAAAACACAAGATCACGCCGGTTTTGTGAAGCAATATGGACTTTCTAATTACCCCTACATAGTGTCTGAGTTGTTAGGGAAATCATACGGTGTAGCTAAACTACCCTATGCGGTGGTTATCGATGAATTAGGCAATGTTGCATCTATGGGGATCATCAATTCCAGAGAGCATTTAGATAGCTTATTTGAAGCTAAAGAGCGAAAAATAGCGTCAATCCAAGATTTCATGCAAGGCCAACAAGCCGAAGAACAGTTCGTGGAGGTTAAATAAAATGAAATTTTTAGACCGAATGTTTGAAAAAAAGGCTCGTGAGTTAGCACAAACCAACGGAAGACGAGGATTGCTTAAAAAGCTTGGCGCTACTTTAGTAGGCGCAAGTGCGATTCCATTGCTTCCCGTTGCCAGAGCAGCCGAACCCAAAGGACTACCGCAAGAAGTCGGTGATCCAGGAAGTTGTGACTATTGGCGCTACTGTGCAGTAGACGGATTTTTGTGTGAATGTTGTGGTGGCTCAACTAATTCTTGCCCTCCGGGTACTGAAATGTCACCTATTACCTGGATTGGTACTTGTACTAACCCAGTGGATGGCCGTAATTACGTTATTTCTTACAACGATTGCTGTGGCAAAACTCAGTGCAATACCTGCTTATGTCAACGAGACGAAGGTGACCGCCCATTATATCGTTCAGACAAATCTAACGACGTGAACTGGTGTTTAGGTGCTAGCAGTTCTGTGTATCACTGTTCAACCGCAATCGTGGTTGGTATCGCGTTTGATAAGTAAATGTAGATGAAAAAACATCTTAGTCGTCTGCTGTGGTTATGTTGTTTATTTGGCTTTAGTTGCAATGCCGAAGAAGCCATTAATGAAGCTAGAGCATTGTTTAACTACCAAATGTTATGCCAGGGCTGCCATGTAGGCGATGGCACTGGCGGCAAGGACGTACCGAATTTACAGGGTGCAGTAGGCGTGTTTTTAAATAGCACTGCTGGACGTGAATACTTAATTAAAGTGCCCGGTGCGGCTAACAGTGCATTAAATAGCAAAGATCTTGCTGAGTTGATGAACTGGATGATACCCGTCATGGGAAAAGACAGTGTTCCAGATGACTTTGTGCCCTACACCGAACAAGAAGTCGAAACATTACGACAAGAACCATTAATGGAAGTTGTTGAACATAGAGCTAAGGTGCTGAACCAGATTTTAACCAACAGCACATCAGCAACCACAATAAATTAAACACTTTTTGAGAAAAAAATAATGATGAAAATCTCCTTAAAAAACGTGTCTCTTAATATATTTTTATTAGTCAGTTTTTGTTTATTAACTGCACAAACTTCTGCCGCCGATAATATCGAAACCTTAACCGCCAACTGTGTTGCTTGTCATGGTGAAAACGGCATTGCTAGTGCCAACGAATGGCCAAGTTTAGCAGGCCAGAAACAAGGTTACCTGTTAGCTCAATTAAACGCATTTCAAGACGGTAACCGAGAGAATATGTTAATGACTGGCCTGTTAGATAGTATGTCGGAGCAAGACTTGGCCAACATTGCAGAATATTATTCAGACTTGCCCTTCGAAAAAGCAGCGGCTTCATCAATTAATCAGGCCGGCGAAAATGTCCGCGCCAATTGCATTTCATGCCATGGCATGACCGGCCAAACCATTAACGATACCTGGCCTAATTTAGCCGGTCAAAATAAAGGTTATCTTTTACAACAACTTAAAGACTTCAGTAGCAACAAAAGACATTCAATCATTATGAACGTCATTGCTAGCGAGTTGACCGAACAACAAATGAAAGATGTCGCCGAGTATTATGAACAAATAGGTACAGTACAATAAATTAAAATCGCGGGGCTAAAGCACCCACCTACAATCACCCCTGTAGCATGGTCTTTAGGCCATAGACACAAAAACCACCACCGCGGGGCTAAAGCCCCGTCTACAGCCTTTATTACCTGTAGCATATTCGGCTAGGCCAAGGGCATTACCGAGCGTTTATAAGGCAGCTTACCGCACATCACCACAATTACTTTGTTTTCACACTATTTCGCACTTCTTATAACCACAAAGCTCAAGCACTACATTACTGGCGTGAATTTTGATGATTTTGAAAAAATCATGGGTATAGATATTATTTAAAAATCACTTAATGAACTCTCTGTTTTTGAATGAGTGAGAACGTAGACTAAAAGCTAGTAAAACAATATCTATAAACCCGTTGCCCTTTTTTATAGCTAGGTGCTAACCCGAACCAAAATCATAAGTAAAACCAGAGATTTTCTCAGTACTGAAGTAACTCGACATTGAGCCTTATTTGTATACAATCTATGGCGTGTCTAGGCTAAAGTAATTTGCATATAAAAATGTGAAGACACACTCGTGGCAAATTAAATAAAAGATGCTAGTCGCGAAAAGTTATCGCGCACAAAAGCACAAAGTAAAGAGTATTTAATGAACTCGTCAATTGAAAAAGATATTCAGATCATTCAGTCTATCGATGCTGTCCCATATATAATGAATATGCTCTCAGAAGCCACAGGGTTGCGCTTCATCTGTATTGCGCGAGTAACAGATAAAAAATGGACTACATGCGCGGTACATGATCTAGTTAACTTTAATATCAACCCTGGTGACGAGCTTGAGATAAGTACGACCTTTTGTAGTCAGGTTAGAAAGTCAACTCAACCAATAGTCATTGAGCACGCTCAAAACGATGCGATTTATAGCAAAAGTGAAATTCCCATTATGTATGGGTTTGAAAGTTACTTTTCTTTTCCTATTTACAGTCAAGATGGTAATTTTTTCGGCACACTATGCGGTTTAGACCCCTTACCAGCAAAGTTAAAAACAATTGAAATTGAACATCAAATTAAGTCATTCGCTGAATTGATTTCTAGGCAGATTGAAGTTAACCAAAAACTAAGCAACGCCGAATCTAATTTATTTGATGAGCAGACAGCCGCCAAACTGCGAGAGCAATATATTGCTATTTTAGGTCACGATTTAAGGACCCCATTATCCGCACTAACCATGGGTATTAGTTTTTTAATTGAGCAAATAAAAGATGATACCTCTCAAAAAATACTTGCGCGAATGGACAATAGTGCAACTAGAATGAAGCGTTTAATTAGTGATGTGATGGATTTAACCCATGGAAAAATGGGCAACGGCATAGAATTGAATGTAAAGACGGTTAATAACTTGCAAGATATTCTAGCGCATACAATTTCTGAACTGACTGATTTACATCCCCAGCGAACGATTCGAACCGATATTAAGATGGTAGGTTCGGTTGAATGTGATCCTGAACGAATTTCTCAATTGCTGTCCAACCTGTTAATAAATGCCATCGTACATGGCGATCCGACACAAATAATTGAAGTTAAATCAATTATTGAAAACGGTATATTCTCACTGAGTGTAAGTAATGGGGGCGCACCAATAAATCCTGAGACCATCGACAAACTATTTCAGCCCTTTTGGCGAAATGAAAGTAATAAGCAAACTGGAGGCTTAGGTTTAGGCTTGTTCATCGCATCGCAAATTACCTCCGCACACAATGGAACATTAGCAGTGAGTTCCAATAAAAGTAGAACTGTTTTTACTTTTCAAGCAACACTTTGAGTTAAACGATTGCTCCAAGATAGCTTGATTTGCATTGGGTTAATCGCTGTTTACATACCTTAATTATAATAGTAGCGAATAACACCGTTTCTATACCTGCGCAGCAGCGCCCAGCCTCGAAGATACAACCCCGCCTGTAGCATGGTCTTTAGGCCATGGCATCAAACGGCAACCGCGAGGCTAAAGCACCCGCCTACAAAAGTGAGCTATTCATCATTAGCGATGGCAACCTCAAATTTCAGGCACAAAAAAACAACCTGTAGCATGGTCTTTAGGCCATGGCATCAAACGGCAACCGCGAGGCTAAAGCACCCGCCTACAAAAGTGGGCTATTCATCATTAGCGATGGCAACCTCAAATGTTAGGCACAAAAAAACAACCTGTAGCATGGTCTTTAGGCCATGGCATCAAATGACAACCGCGGGGCTAAAGCACCCACCTACAAAAGTGGGCTATTCATCATTAGCGATGGCAACCTGAAATGCCAGGCACAAAAAAACAACCTGTAGCATGGTCTTTAGGCCATGGCATCAAACGGCAACCGCGGGGCTAAAGCACCCACCTACAAAAGTGGGCTATTCATCATTAGCGATGGCAACCTCAAATGTCAGGCACAAAAAAACAACCTGTAGCATGGTCTTTAGGCCATGGCATCAAACGGCAACCGCGAGGCTAAAGCACCCGCCTACAAAAGTGAGCTCTTCATCATTACTGGGGGCAACCTCAAATTTCAGGCACAAAAAAACCAACTAAAAAGTTGGTTTAATGTTTGGTACCAGAGGGTAAGGCTGGTTTCTTTAGCAACGCAGTTGCGCCCAGCCGCACGACACGCCAAGGATGGCGTGGCTGGGTGAGCAACCATGGATGGGTTCAAATTGGGTTTTGTCTAGCGTTAATTCGAAGAGCTCACCTCACGAATAGTCCGGCGAGTTGAGATTAACTCAAATTTCAGGCACAAAAAAACCAACTAAAAAGTTGGTTTAATGTTTGGTACCAGAGGCCGGACTTGAACCGGCACACCATTACTGGCGGCGGATTTTGAATCCGCTGCGTCTACCAATTCCGCCACTCTGGCAACGTACGCTTAATCTATTTGATTAAGCGTTTGGTATACTCGCTGTGCTAACGAGTGGCAGGCATTATATCTTCGCAATTTCTGCTTGCAAGTATTTTATGCAATGAACATCATCAAATGTCGATAAATTAGGCATAATCGGACAAATGATGTGCTCATGAACTGAATTTTTACTGCTAAGCGTAAGTATCAACAGTTAACAAACTATCAGAACTGGATTTTTGTCCGCTAATTTGAGAAAGCGCGTTAAGAAATTGACTGCCTTTTTCCTCATCACTTAGCTTATCTGCCTGAGACTTATTGCTATCCAGAAATGATTTCAATTCCGCTTGTTGATCTTTAGATAAAGAACTCAACATGGATGTCACTTGCTCTTGCTGCTCAGATGATAAAGACGCCACTGATGACTCAAGACCTGGCGGCACTGCACCTTGTGGCGGTGGTGGCGGACGTCTTTGTTGAGTATCATCCATGTTGATATCTGACATATTGATTGAACTGCTTTGACTATTAATTTGCATTGTTCGCTCCGGTATTAGTTATTGTCTTCAGATCTGCGCTGTCCATGCCCTTCCGGCACAGCTACAAGTTCGTCTTGCATGGTTTGGCAAGTAGCGGTAATGGTATCACCACGGGGCGTACTGAAGCTCACTTCATCGCCTTCACTTTTTCCTTCACAAGCTTCGATTGCTTCTTGTGGAGGCTTACCACCTCGCCCTTCTCTATCTGGCTTTGCTAGCGTTAATGGGCTGACTAAAACGGAACTCAAAATCAAAAGTGTCATCACTGATTTTTGCATATACAATTCTCCAAAATTAAAAGATGTAAACGATTAAATTGACTATTTTCACTGGTTAAAGGTTAACAAATGAATGTGCAGAAAGTGTGCATTTACCGTGGAATAAAGCGCTACTTCAGCTTTTGTGACTAGTGCAAGCCAAATTCACCCGATATACTTGCGCCATGAAAATGACAACTAAACTATTTTTGATTTTATTGGGCCTTATCACCACTATGCTGGTGATTTCTTTAAGCCTTGCCCAGTGGAGCTTTAAACAAGGATTTCTGGAATTTGTTTCTGGTATCGAACAAAGCCGTCTTGAGAAAATAAGTAACGATGTACTGGCGCAATATGTATTGTCCAAGAACAGCTGGGAAGACGTTCAACGGATTGGTCTGGAAGACTTTATCAACAACAATAAACGTTTTAATTCTCCGCCAAAACATCCGCCCATGAATAATAGAGGTGGTGGAGAGCGGCCAAGACATGCTCCGCCTCCCCACCAGCAACTGCTTGCCAATAGGCCTAACGAGAAACCCAATCCAGGCGCGCCCTGGCGGGATAACACGTCCGGCCCTCCAACGGGGTTATTCGACGTAAATGGTGCGCTACTTTCAGGTGATGACCACTCAGATAATAGTCAGAACTCGTTTAGCTATCCATTGTATATAGATAATATAAAAGTGGGCGAACTTAGAAGCTGGCCAAGCATTGAAGGCTCCTCTGAGTCAGCAAACCTATTTGCGCAAAAACAATTTTCTGCTTTTTTAATTATTGGACTCGTCTGTTTAATTTTGGCCGGCTTGCTGTCACTGTTGGTATCTCGTAAATTGTTGCAGCCCATCAAACTAATTATGCAAGGTGTTTCCCAACTTAGTAGCGGCAATTACGCTGTTAATCTCACCACAAATCGCAAAGATGAACTTGGCGAACTAATGGATAACGTTTCCTACTTAAGCCAAACCTTAAATAAAAACCGCTCTGCCAAAAATCGGCTTTTTGCGGATATTTCTCACGAATTGAGAACTCCGTTAACAGTGCTAACCGGTGAAATTGATCTATTAAAAGAAGGGGTTAGACCCTTTAACTTGAAAAATTTACTATCTCTGGAACAGGAAACTGAGCGTCTAAATCATCTGGTTGAAGATTTGTACCAACTATCTCTATCGGATGTGGGAGCATTGAAGTACTCCATGGTTCAGACAAACTTATCCGAAACTGTTGAACGCTGCATTCAAAGTGTTAGCCAGCACGCAGGAGCAAAGTCGATAAAAATAACTGCCGACATTCAACACAATATTATGATGACCATGGATAATAGGCGAATTGAACAACTGTGCTTGAACTTGCTAATGAATTCCATTGCATATACAGATACGCCTGGGCAGATAGATATAGCTTTATCGGTACAACAAGAGCACATTAGCTTACGCATCAACGACTCCAAACCATCAGTTAAACATAGCGATTGCGAGAAGCTATTTGAACCCATGTTTAGGGTAGATTCATCGCGCACCAGCAGAGAATCCGGTGCAGGATTGGGTCTTACAATTAGTAAAAATATTGCAGAAGCCCATCAGGGGCAAATTAAGGCATCACCATCTTCGCTAGGTGGCTTATGTATCGAAGTAATGTTTCCGTTACCAAGGGGTGAAAAGTGAATCAACAAAAACATGTTCTGATTGTTGAAGATGAGCCCAAGATCGCTCAAATCTTAGTTGAGTTTTTACAACTAGAAGATTTTCAGGCTACCGTTTTACACGATGGCAAAAACGTAATCGAGTTTGTCAAAAAACACTCCCCTGACTTCGTTATTCTGGATGTCATGTTGCCGTTTAAAGATGGTTACACTCTATGTAAAGAAATTCGTCAATTTTCCACGGTTCCGATTCTGATGTTAACCGCCAGAGTAGATGAAATAGATAGAATAATGGGCTTAGGAATTGGAGCCGATGATTATGTTTGCAAACCTTTTTCCGCCCGAGAAGTGGTAGCAAGAGTACAAGCCATATTGCGTCGATTTGAACAACAATCGATTTCCTTAGACAATGTAGTTACCTATAAAAATATTCAACTGGATTTAGCTCGTCACCAGACCACAGTAGCGGATGTTCACGTTGAATTAACCCCGGTGGAATTTAGGTTATTACTGGCCTTAGTTAAGCGTCCTGGCGTGGTATTTTCACGCGACCAACTAATGAATACCTGTTATGAGGATGAGCGAATTGTTAGCTCACGTACTATTGATAGTCACATGAAAAATCTAAGAGCTAAATTACAAATAGGTCAATCCGCAAATCCCCTGCTACATTCAATTTATGGCGTTGGTTATAAAATCGAATAAATACGGGCAGCAAATCTTCCAAGGGCTTTAAAATTCAATCAAAAACACACTTTATTTGCACAGTCTCTGCACATTTCGTCGCTATGCTTTCGCTCATTCAAATATTGAGTACAAAGTAGAGGCTCTAGAATGCAAAAAAAATCATGTTTTGCTCTATCATTGATAATTAGCAGCGTATTGTTATACGGATGTAATGGCAGCCAAACAGATGATGTCACTGTTGATGATGGAAGTAGCAGTGACGACAGTTCGCTGACAACCCAATCTACTTTCGACCCAGATGTGTTTCACGATGGTGCGCTACTTGAAACCCCTACCATTGAAAACTGCACTTTATCAGGTGGAACCTCAACGACTTGCTACCGGATCACTATCGCTGGCGAGCCTGTCACAACGGACATCGGTCCCTTTTGTCCTCCTACTATTTATTCCGATGCCAGTGAAGGAGGAATCTGGTTTGACGGTTCAGGGGAAGTGTATGATATTGATGGCGAATTTATTCTCAATCTTGCCAATCTCTACGGCGCCGATTGGCAACTTTATGATCCTGAAACAGGCAACGTCAATGTAACCAATACGCAAGCTTCTTGCGAAGGTGCGGCCCGCCCGAATGTTGCAGAAGAATACCAAAATCACTGTGTCGAATGCTCACTCACTTACTTTGGTGGTGCAGTGTCTCAAACCTTTTTAATCCCCGTTGAACCCGTTGCAATGAGCAATCCCGACAGTATCAACAATAACGATTTGGGAATAACAGTTAACGGCGTGGTGTTAGCTCCTCCTGCTCCTGTTGACGCTATTCTTGCAGCCAATACCATCGCTGCGTTTGATGATTGTGGTGGACACATCAATCCGTTTGAAGGCTACCACTATCATGCTTCAACTGGTTGCACAGAATCGGTATTTCAAGACGACAATCACGCCAGTTTATTAGGTTATGCCATCGACGGATACGGTATTTATGGAATGCTAAATATGTCTGGCGAAGAAGATTACGACTTGGACGAATGTCGTGGTCATAGTGATGACACTAGAGGCTATCACTACCATTCGGCGAGCGCTGGAGAAAATATGTTTATCGGTTGTTTCAAAGGTGAACAAGGGTACTTGGTTAGCGAGTAATTATTTAAGGATAAAATGATGAAAAAATATGTATTGATAGTTGGATTAGTTGCTTTTAACAGTGTTGCTCATCAAGGGCACATTGACGATACAGCATTACAAGCATGCGCTGAGAAGGCTATAGCAACCCCTTGTGGATACGTGTCAGCCAACCTACAACTACACAAAGGCAGCTGCCAACAATTTAATCAAAATCTTATTTGTGTGCGGAATAAACCCCTTGAGACAGTGACGGACGAGAAATTGGCTAAGCTCAGAGCCGAGGGTGAAGTTGCCATATCGACTTGGTTGTCGAAACGACATGCCTCCCATAAAGGACACTAGTAGGTTAATTTAAGTCGGTTTAATTAAGCTGCAAGCAGTCTCTAATTAAAAATCGCAAACGAAGATCTTTATTGCTCACTGAAGTCATACACTTTAGGTAAATAAAAATCTTCGCCTGCTTTGTGTTTTTTCTGCATTACGTCAAAAAATGCTCTGATTGAAATCCCGTGGACTTTGACAACATTCAGCTTGTATTGCAAATCATCAATGAAATCTTCACTAATATTATGCGCGTATTTAATTAACTCCAAATCAGCCTCGTCCCCCACATCAAAGTAGCTTTGAATAAAAGTATGCAACTGAGCAATGCGAAACAACACTTTCATTGAACTTGGGATCCAGCGCTTAAATTCCATATCTGGATGATTAATTAAACCTCTATCAACTTCTTGGTTTTTCATCCAAGGAATGCAATGAATTTCAAACCCTCGATGGGTAAACACCTTGTAAATAGACAACCTAGGAGCTCGCGTAAATTCGACTGAGCCAAGCTGGCCGGCCTTACCATCAAGGGTTTTGGGATTCCAATTAGCCTGATTTAATAATCCATCAAGAGAGTTCTCAAAGCCATAACGAAACATTCCTTCGGCTAGGCCTAAGGAAGTCGAAACTGCATGGTAAAACGGTGGAACATTATTAAAAGTGATTTTTTGTTTAAGACGATTAATGTCTCGCAAGACTAAATCATGACGTTTATTGATAGTAGGATCAGGGGGCATTTTTGCTAGGGCATTTAACCAAATTCATAATAACTAATAGTGTACTTGGATAAGGCTAAATGCAACCTATAAACCTAGGTCTAGCAAAGACTTTTACGCTGCTTTGTAACCTTTCCAGAAGTTCTTAAATTTTTCTTGGGGCATAATCGCGCCGCGATGATTAGTGACCTCTTTGGCAACTGCAGCCGCTTTTTCGATGGCACTTTTCATATCTAAGCCTAGGATTCTTGCTCCAAGGTAAACACCAGCAAAAGCATCGCCAGCTGAAGTGGTATCGATAACGGCGGGATTAGGGGCAACTTGCACTTCACAACATGCATCTGAGGAATAGCCGAAAACACTCTTCGAGCCATCTTTAATAATCAGTTCATCAAAGCCACAACTATTTAAAAATTTGACAATTTGTTGCCGTTGTCGCAACCCAAATAGTTCGAAGTCTTCCATTCCCGGCAATAAAATATTGGCTACCTGAAAACCCTGACCTATGGCATTTTGGGCGACTTTTTCGTTTTCCCATAAAGCGGGGCGATAATTTGGATCGAATGCAATATTGACACCTTTATTACGCAAACGACAAAGCATATGCAGTAACTGAGCACGATCATTGTCATTTAAGATAGCTAAGGTGATACCGGAAAAAAAAATTAATTGGCAATCTTGAAGGGCTTGTTCGGCATTTTTTGACAAGTTCTGCATTAACAATTTAGCCGCAGAGTCGTTGCGCCAATATAAAAAAGAACGCTCACCTTGATTATCTGTTTGCACCATGTAAGCACCCATAATACGCTTTTCATCTACTTCGATAAAACGATTATCTAAGCCTTCTAAT
Source organism: Aliiglaciecola sp. 2_MG-2023 (assembly GCF_030548145.1). Classification (NCBI taxonomy): domain Bacteria; kingdom Pseudomonadati; phylum Pseudomonadota; class Gammaproteobacteria; order Alteromonadales; family Alteromonadaceae; genus Aliiglaciecola; species Aliiglaciecola sp. 2_MG-2023. Next base: position 257,645 of record NZ_JAUORY010000002.1, on the reverse strand, counting down.
TGCAACATATCGAGCAGTTGTGTGCTTACAGTATCGCTGCCAATGCAACTCATAAAATTAACATTTAATTGCTCAAAAGCACGTTTCATATAAACACTGCTATTAAAAGTATCCCCAGCAAAGCCCTTATGAAACTTGTCATCTCCGTATTGACTTAGCTCCATCATACATTCCCCAATCATGACAATAGGTTTTGAAGAATATATCTGCGAATTATCACTTTGTTGCACCATTATCCAGCTCACTTGTTTGTAAAACCACACCTAGATCATGAAGATCTGCTAATTATGTCCAGTTTCTGTCGATTCATATTGAATAAAAACCGCCAACAACAAACTAACCAAAACAGAATGATAACATTACCAATTACAAATATTGGTCATACCACAATATTATGATCACAAATTAATGTCGATGGGTTTGAAATATAAAGATTTAAAATGAGAGAGAGGGAAATTAGGCCACCGAGGTGGCCTCCGCAGGGTACGCGGGCATGAGTAAGTTACCTGAACAAACCGCATTGTCAACCAAAACATAAAAAAGGTATAACCAAAAATACCAAATCCAAATAAAACAACTAAATCAAATGGTCAGGTATTTGTTTATGAAATCTAGGCTTGTTGAAATCATTATTGCTGAGAATTATTATTGCTAAATAAAATTGAACACTTAACAAGATTCGTAAACAGAATAAGGTGTAGACTAGTACAAAATAAAAAGTATTTAGCCACTTAAAATTGTATTAAATCAATTGCTCTGCACGGTAAGATCCTTAACTTAATCTTGCTTACCAATGTATTTCTCAGTTGCTTGCTCAACTTAGTACAGTTAGCACGTTGGGCTATACAAATTGGCATTGCAGTTAAGTACGCGTACAATTTGCATTATTATAGATGCAGACTCTGGCTAATTGTTCTTTGCTGTATAAATTTTGTTTCAGGAAAAATTTAGAAAATGAAAAATCGTCGTATGTTTTGGCAGATTGTAAGTAAAATTGAATCACAGATTGACGCTGGCCGTTACCCTGTGGGCAGTCGCCTTCCACCAGAAAGAGAATTGGCAGAAAACTTTGAAGTCAGTCGCCCTACTATTCGAGAAGCGATAATTGCGCTAGAAGTAAGAGGCAGAGTTGAAGTAAAAGTGAGTTCAGGTGTATACGTCATTGATACTGCATCTAAAGGCGAATCTACGCCCAACATCAGCGCATTTGAATTAACACAAGCGCGCGCTTTAGTTGAGGGAGAAGCAGCCGCCCTTGCTGCATTATCAATTACCGATAAAGAACTCGAAGCACTAGAGAAAACGTTAAAAGCAATGGAAAATGGCGATGAGCCAGAAGCCGCTGATCGCGAATTTCATTCGATTATTGCTACTGCAACTCGCAATACAGCTTTGCTTTATTCGATACAACATTATTGGACGTTACGTGAGTCTCAGCCACAAATTGTTGCTGCATATAAAGGTGTATGTAGTAGTAGTGTTCAAGATCGTCTTGAAGAACATAGACGCATCTATTTGGCACTGAAAAAGCATGACTCTCAAGAAGCACGAGCGGCTATGCACGGCCATTTTCATCGTTTAATTAATTCATTATTTGAAATATCTGAAGCCGAAGCATTGGAAGAAGTCAGAAAAAAATCCAATGAAACCCGTGATCGTTATTCTTTGACTCACTTGGTCGGTTAATATCAGCATGGCTTATGTTGTTGTGAATACAATATAAGCTTGATTTGTTTAAATTTTGCCAACTAATTTTGTGCGCCCATAGCATCATTATCATTTAGGTTAACATGACCCAAACTACCCAACATTTTCCTCGTGCTGGCTTTTTTAAACGATTAGCAGCCATGGTATATGACATCCTAGTTGCCGTGGCAATTGGCATGTGTGCAGGACTTATTTATTCAGTTATTGGCTTGATGTTATTTGAAAATGGCATAATTGATAAGCAAGGTTTTACCCATTTCATGGATTTTACTGACCAATCCCTGTGGTTTAGAATCAGCGAGCAAATCTGGGTTGGATTCTGGATTTTGGTTTTCTTTTTGTGGTTTTGGCGAAATGGTGGACAAACCATCGGCATGCGTGCTTGGCGATTACGTTTATTTAGTACAACCGATCAGCCGTTGGGCTACGGTCGAGCTTTAATGCGAATTATTTTCTCATTAGGGGGATTGGGAACACTTTTAGTATTATTTGATGTGAAAAATAAACAATCTTTGCAAGATAGACTGGCAGGAACGGAAATGCTGGTGTTAAGCAAAGATGCAAATCATCACCGTGCTTGGAAATCACTTTAAGCACTTAATCATCGCTAATGAACTCAATTAGAATTGTTTCTTGCTGCTATTTAGGATTATTCAACGACATCGGTAAATAAAAGGATCTAAGGCTCACAAGCGCTATTTTTCACAGAGTGTTCAGTATGGTGCAATGCTCATTTTTTAGGCCTTTTGTGGTGCACTTAGACGTTAAGCAGCCTGCAAAAAAAATAACCCCTCCATCAAAAAACCAATAAATACCGTTATATTTCAACACCTTATAAAACAATAAAAAGCTGACCATTCGGTCAACTCTCTGGCATCTTTTGTGCTAACTCTCTTGACTAATTGATTCAGAAATCAAAATCAATTTATTCAAATAAGAATTACACACAAGCCAGGAAACACACTATGAAAAACAACAACAAACAAAAGTTTCATCCGGTAGCGTTGGGAATTGCTACTGGTCTTGCGACTTTGCAGCCTTTGAGTTTATATGCACAAGAAGCTGAAGAAGATGCAACTGAAAGCGTGGAGCGCATCTCTATTACAGGCTCCTTAGGTAGCTTGCCTGGTCAAGATGTAGAGTCAGTATTCGGTTTTGGAAAATCTATACTGGAGACTCCCCGTTCAGCCTCCACGATTAGTGATGAACAACTCGAGCGTTTTGCGGTATCCGACATAGATGATTTAGTCGCTTTCGCTCCAGGTACTTATACCCAATCATTCTTTGGTGTTGCGGGCTCTTTGGATGTACGTGGTACTCCGGGTGAAGCATATTTTCGAGGGGTTAAACGATTAGATAATCCTGGAAACTATCCAACTCCAATTGGTGCCTCAAGCAGTATCGATATTGTAAGAGGCCCAGCTTCCCCTATTTACGGACCAGCTAAAATTGGGGGATACCTCAACTTTAACCCTAAATCTGCCCGTGCTAGCGGTGGCCAATATTTGGATGAAAATAAAGGTGCATTCTCATACACATTAGGAAGTTGGGACAAAAGTGTCCTAACTGCCGAATTAGGTGGCCCAGCGTCAATCGGCGATAAAAAAATGGGCTTCTATCTCTATGGTGAAGTTGAGAATTCTGGCAGCTACTATGATAACTCAGCAACCGATCAAACCGTGTTACAAGCATCGTTTAATATTGATATCACTGATAATTTACGCCTTGAATTTGGTGGAATGCATCATGATTATGATGGAAATCAAGTAGCCGGTTGGAACCGCTTAACCCAAGATTTAATTGACACAGGAACCTACATAACGGGTACCGCCAAAAATATTGATACCGATGGTTCAGGAGCTATTTCCCATGAAGAGTATGGTGCTGTAAATCTAGCTGGAGAAAACTTTTTCTATGCATTTGCACCATCGTTCACCGATGCCGACGCCACTGAATTGATGCAGCTTGATAATCCTGGCACCACAACATTAAGCGGTAATCAGGTATTAGTTGCCGCCGACGATGTCCTAACTAACACTGTTGATACCCTATATTTCGATATTATTTATTACACAGAAAATGATTGGGAAATTAAAAACCAAATGTTTTATGAGGCATATGAAAACCTCAATGAAAATGCCTATGGTTTCTCTCAATTCCATGAAAGTTCTGTTTTCGAAAACAAATTGATTATTTCAACTGAATACGAAAACGACTCTCTACTTGCACAATTTCAGGTGTCACCATCTATTCGACGCACTCAGTTCTTACATGGTGATGATTTTACCTATGAGTACTTTAACCGTCGCGATTTAACCATGGAGTCAACCGCGTTAGATAGACGTGAATTAGCCACACGTATCGACGACAATTACGATAACTATGACGAAGGTAATTACATCGATTATGGTATTGCTGCGATGACCGATTTAACCTGGGATTTCGGCCTGAATATCGTGTTAGGTCTTCGCTATGACGTTATCGATGTAGAAACCACTAGCCACGGCGATAAGCTATTGGTGAAAGGGCCTGTTGTTAGTGCTGAGGATAGTTTCAATGGCACCTCATGGAACACCAGTATTTCATATAAAACGCCAATTGGTTTGATTCCCTACATCACGATAGCGGAACAAGCAACCGTGATTGCAGGTCAAGGTGCTGAGATTGGTTATGGTCAATTGATTGATGATGATGGCAATTCATATAACGGTGCATTTGATACTTCTGAATTGAAAGAAATTGGTATCAAGGGCTCGTTTTTAGATGATACCTTGTATTTTGCTTTATCTTCCTATAAACAAGAACGCTCCGATTTTAATGCACAAGCGATTGTTACCAATGCAACTACTGAGAACAAAGGTACTGAGTTTGAATTACGTTGGGTTGTGAATGAGCAATTAGTTGTTACCGCTGGTTATACCAACATGAAAGTATACAACCTAACTGCATACAACAATGGTGAAGGTGGTTCATTATTTGGTTTCTTGGGTGCTGAAGATCTGACTAGCCTATCTGACCCATCACTTGTATTTGGTGGTAATCCCATCGGCTTAACCTTAATCGATGTTGGTGCAAGTAAAGAAGATGCCCGTAAACAAGGGATTCCAGAAAACATCTACACCGCAACCGCGACCTATGATTTCCAGAATGGTTTTGCAATAAACGGGAGTGTAATTCGTGCTGACGAAACTTACTCTAGCTTCTCTAAATCGGTTGAATTACCTGCCTATACTTTGGTCAATGCAGGGGTTGTTTACGATGCAGATACCTGGACTGCGAGTTTATCCATTAAGAACCTTACGGATGAAAAATACTATCGCGCAAATTTCCCAGATCTATTTGGGGCGCAAATTGTGCTACCTGAGTTACCAAGACATTACCAAGCGAAATTTAGCTATAAATTTTAATCTTAAAAATAACGTTAAAATGAGTTAATTGTTTTATTGGTATTAGGGTAAATATGTTGTTTCGACATATTTACCCTTTTTACAGGAATCGACAAATGTTCGGCATTACACTCCAAAAATTATTTAACAGCGCATTATTCAGTGTCGCTATATTAGGGTTGACAGCTTGTACTGTCGATAACAGTGAATCTAATTCAACAACGCTTCAAACAGCGATTGAAGTAAAAGTGGTTGTGGTAACCATGTTTGAAATTGGTGAAGATGAAGGGGATAAACCCGGTGAATTCCAACTTTGGAAGGCTGGCCAAAAACTCTCAACCAAATTCGATTTCCCCCACTCACATCACGATATATATATGAATACTGACACTGGCGTGATGGGAATTGTCACCGGCATGGGCACCGCTAAGGCCACTGCAGCAATAATGGCGCTAGGTTTAGATCCTCGCTTTGATTTAAGTAAGGCCTATTGGTTGGTAGCCGGCATAGCGGGTTTTGATCCCGCTGATGCATCTATTGGTTCTGCCGCTTGGGCAACATGGATTGTAGATGGCGACTTAGCCCACCAAATTGACGCACGAGAAATTCCAGAACAGTGGTCTTCTGGTTATTTTCCGCTTTTTGCCAATGCTCCATATTCTGATTCAGAACACGCATCAGACACCCAGCACAGCGCTAACGGTGAAGTTTATAAACTGAATCCATCGTTAACGGAATGGGCTTTTCAGCTCACTAAAAATATTCAATTAACAGATTACCCAGCAATGGCAGAATTGCGGGCCAAATACAGCGACTTTGCAAATGCGCAGAAAAAACCTTTTGTGCTCAAAGGAGATCAGCTTGCCTCGTCTACGTTCTGGCACGGAAAACGACTTAATCAATGGGCAAATGACTGGACAACCTTTTGGACCAACGGTCAGGGTAACTTTGTCAGCTCCGGTATGGAAGACACCGGCACTATGCAAGCCATAGAGTATTTAGACCGAATAGATAAAGTAGATAGAGACAGAGTGATGGTGCTGCGTACAGGTAGCAATTACTCTATGCAACCAACAGGTTTAAGTGCCGCCGAAAATCTGGCGATGGAAAGCGGTGAGGCGGGCTTTGCTGGCATGCAATCGGCCTTGGAATCAGCCTATACGGTAGGTAGCACAGTCGTAAAAGCCCTACTTGACGATTGGAAAAATTATCGCCAAAATCCACCAAGCGCTTGATTTTAATAGTATAAAAAATGCTGATAGACATCAGGTCAATTATAATAACTAGAGACATCATCCAATGAACACATTTTTAGAGCGCTTTTTTAGTCTGTCGCAACACGGTACAAACTTTAAAACCGAATGCATTGCCGGTCTGACGACATTTGCCGCTATGTCATATGTATTAGTAGTCAATCCAAGCATCTTATCCGCCTCTGGTATGCCCGTCGCCGGCTTAATTACTGTAACTGCATTGGCTGCCTGTATTGGCACTTTGTTGATGGCATTCATGACTAATTATCCGATTGCTATGGCACCGGGCATGGGGCTCAACGCGTTTTTTGCGTTTACTATCTGTATTACTCGAGAGGTGCCTTGGGAAGCGGCCCTTGGTATTGTATTTTGGAATGGGATTTTATTTGTACTGTTATCGTTATTGGGGATCCGCAAAAAAATTGCCGATTCTATACCGAATGCCTTAAAGATAGGTGTGCAGTGCGGTATCGGACTATTTATTGCTTTTATCGGACTGAAAAATGCCGGCTTGATTGTCGATAACCCAGCCACATTGGTGTCTTTAGGGGACTTATCTCAACCTGTGACCCTACTGGCATTAGCGGGCATAGTCGGTACCATCATATTAGTCGCGAAGAATATTACTGGGGCAATTTTAATATCGGTTATTGGTTTAGCCATTATTGGCGCCTTCATTCCCCATGGAGAAGGTACATTAACCCCTACTCCCGCCGGAATAGTTGGGTTACCAGAGAGCATATCATCAACGTTTTTTGCAATGGATATTATGTATCCCATAGAAAATTTTGCGCACACCTGGGATCTAATATTCGCCCTACTGTTTGTGAATATGTTCGATACTATAGGTACCCTAATAGGCGTATCTCGCAAAGCCAACTTACTTGATAGTAATGGTGAATTACCGAAGATGGGCAGCGCCATGACCGCTGATGCTGCAGCCAGTGTGGTAGGAGCAACCTTAGGTACATCACCGGTCACATCATATGTAGAATCAGCATCAGGGGTGTCAGCCGGCGGCAGAACGGGGCTCACTGCGGTAATTGTCGCCCTTTGCTTCGTGTTAGCCTTGTTCTTCACTCCATTGATGGTTGTAGTGCCCGTAATGGCAACCACGCCAGCATTAGTGATGGTAGGTATATTTATGATGGAGTCTATTCGTCAACTAGATTTTGATGACTTGCCCTCGTTAGCAACCGCCACTGTAGCCTTACTCACAATGCCACTCACGTTTAGCATAAGCGAAGGTATCGCATTGGGCTTTATCACTTATGTTGGGGTGAATCTGGGGATGGGCAAATACAAACAAATATCGGCCCTTACTTACATCATGGCTGGCATATTTATGCTGCGCTATATATTTAACTTGAAATAAATCAAAGGGATCTTACCCCTTGATTTATTTTTGGGGGTTAGCGTTTGAGCAAAAATCCGGCAATTGCAGCAAAAACTAAACTTGGCGTTATTGCACCGAGGAAAGGGGGCAGTTGAAAGACTAAGCTGAAGGTGCCAAAGGTTTCATTACTAATGAAAAACGCAAACCCCGCTAATACTCCCATAATGACCCGAGCTCCCATAGTCACACTGCGCAACGGGCCAAACACAAAGGATAAGGCTAGTAACAACATTACGCCAATAGACACGGGTTGCAAAATTTTACGCCACAATGCCAAATTATAACGCCCCGAATCTTGGCTGTTATTTTCTAAATATTGCACGTACCCATTCAAACCTTGAATTGATAATGCTTCGGGTTTGACACTTACCACGCTCAATTTGTCAGGAGTGAGAGTTGATTGCCAACTGCCTAACTTGACATTTTGTCCACGTATTTTCTTATCGCCAATAAACGTATAATCAACGTTTGTTAAGCGCCAAACGTCATCCACAAACTCCGCTTTTTCAGCGCTCGTAATCTGACGAAGGTTCAAATCTGAATCAAATTCGTAGACATTGATATCGATAAGATTATTGCGGTCAACAACCTCACCTATGCTCACAAAGTTATCACCATCCTTTGCCCACACCAGACTGTCAGATGAAAACAAACTGCCGCCAGATATAGCCTGGGTTCTTATTTCTTTGGCCTTTGCTTCGGTAACAGGTGCCACCCATTCACCAATTGCCATCACAAATAAAACCATCACAATGGCCGTTTTCATTGCCGATACTGTGATATTCCAACGTGATAACCCGGCCGATTGCATGATCACCAACTCAGAATTGCTTGCCAGAATACCCAATCCGATCAAACCGCCCAATAAGGTGGCCATTGGAAAGAACTGCTCTAACTCGCGGGGTAAACTGAGCAGCACATAAATACCAGCTGCTGTCATATCGTAACTGCCACGGCCGACGCTTTTCATTTGCTCTACGAATTTAATCAGAGCGCTTAAACCTACAAGTACAGACAAACTAATCGCCGTGGTGCCAAGCAAGGTGCGAGCAATATAAATATCTAGAATACGAAACATGCCTACCCTCTGCCAAACGCGGCTCTAAACCGCACTCCAATCGGACGACCTTTGACCACTAATGTTACTCCAATTAGCAACACCACAGCATGCACCCACCATAATCCAAAAGCAGGGGGGATTTTACCATCCTCTAATACTTTTCTGCCTGCCATCAATAACATAAAGTATCCGAGGTAAAGTAATAATGCAGGGAACATTTTGCCAAATCGGCCTTGCCGTGGGTCTACTGAACTCAATGGAACAGCAATTAAAATAAGGAAAGGCAAAGACAACGGGATTGCAATCCGCCATTGTAATTCAGCAATCGCTTCAATACTGTCATCCTCCAATAGATCCATAGTCGGGATGGCGGTCATTTTACGGCGCTTTTGTTCGGCTTCCCGTTCTGAAATTTCAATTTGGTACTGATCGAATTCAACAACTCGGTAATCCCTTTTGCCCCGTTTACCTTCATATTGAACCCCTTGTTGCAAAATTAATTGCTGTGAGCCTTCGTCATCCAAACTGACTTTACCCTTTTGAGAATAGACAATATGCACCTCTTGTTCGTCGCGTTTGTCGTGCTGTGCAAGAAACACTTTGTTCAATGAAGCATTATCTGAATCTATTTCATGGACAAATATCACCGCCTTACGATTGGCCGTTTCTTGAAAGCGACCAGCGATTAACGCAGTCAAACCACTTTCGGCACCGGCTTTTTCTTGCAATTGATATTCACTTTCAACGGACAAGGGAGCCAACCACAAGGTTAAAGTGGCGGTCACTACCATCATCAATACCGACAGCACCAACATCACTCTAGTGATATACCATTCGCTGATGCCACAGGCTCGCATCACCGACATTTCACTGTCTACGTACATGCGTCCATGGGCTAACATCACTCCGAGGAATAAGCTCAAGGGTAAGATTAAAGATGCCAAATAAGGGGTGCTCAAGGCCAAAAAGCCTAGCACTAAACTGGCAGGAATTTCGCCGTCGGAGGCGTCTGCCAATACCCGCACGAAATTACGTGTGAGGAAAATGGCCATAATGACAAGAAACACAGCCAATTGTGACTTTACGGTTTCTTTAAGTAAATAGCGGAATATCAGCACTTTTTGTCCAAGGGAAAAGTCGCTTTTTTAGTGGCATGATGCGAATTTTTAAGTAAACTTAGTGTTTTGACAAGTTTAATGTATGAATGACTTTAAATAAAGCCACTCTTGGACTTGAATTTCTTCGAATCTGTCAGGCAATAGCAAAAAGACAGACAATCCTGAAAATATATTGCTGACTGATTGCTGGTCATTATTTGAATAACATAGCATCAGTTACTTCGATTACAATGAGGAATTAGCATGGAATTTAGCGTAAAAAGCGGTAGCCCTGAAAAGCAACGCAGCGCTTGTATAGTCGTTGGTGTATTTGAACCCCGACGTTTAACCTCAGTAGCAGAACAACTAGACGAAATCAGCGAAGGTTATATCAGTAACCTGTTACGACGAGGCGACTTGGAAGGCAAAGCCGGCCAAATGCTGTTGCTTCACCATGTCCCTAATATTCTAAGTGAAAGAGTATTATTGGTTGGTTGCGGAAAAGAACGTGAATTAGACGAGCGTCAGTACAAGCAAATTATAGATAAAACCATCAAGACACTTAACGAAACTGGCTCGATGGAAGCGGTGTGTTTCTTAAGTGAACTGCATGTTAAAGGTCGAGATGTTTATTGGAAAGTCCGCCAAGCAGTAGAAACAACTCAAGACTCACTATACACCTTCTTACAACTTAAAACTAAAAAAGGCGAGCCCCGTCGTCCGTTGCGTAAAATTGTTTTCAATGTGCCGACTCGTCGCGAATTGCCTGCTGGCGAACGTGCTGTTGAGCACGGATTGGCTATTTCAGCTGGAATGAAAACCACAAGAGATGTAGCTAACATGCCACCTAATATTTGTAATCCAGCATATTTGTTGGAACAAGCAAAAATATTAGAAAAAGATTACGCCAGCATCAAAATTGAGTCGGTAAATGAAGCGCAAATGGCCGAATTACAAATGAACTCTTATCTGGCTGTCGGGCGTGGTTCAGTTAACGAATCGATTATGACTATTATTCATCACAATGGCGGCCCGAAAGATCAAGCGCCAGTAGTCTTGGTCGGCAAAGGACTGACTTTTGATTCAGGTGGTATTTCTATTAAGCCAGGCGAAGGCATGGACGAAATGAAATATGACATGGGTGGTGCAGCGGGCGTGTTAGGTACTATGCATGCCATTGCCGCCCTGAACATTCCACTCAATGTGATTGGCGTTTTAGCTGGCTGTGAAAACATGCCCGATGCCAACGCATATCGTCCAGGTGATATTCTAACAACCATGTCAGGGCAAACTGTCGAAGTTCTGAATACCGACGCCGAAGGTCGTTTGGTGTTATGTGATGCATTGACCTACGTAGAAAGATTTGACCCTGAGTTAGTTGTTGATATGGCTACCTTAACCGGTGCTTGTATCGTTGCCTTAGGAGCCCATGCATCTGCCGTATTGAGTAATCACAATCCTTTAGCTCACGAACTGCTAAATGCTTCAGAGCAAAGTGGTGATAAAGCTTGGCGCTTACCTTTGTGGGATGAATATCAATCACAACTGGATAGCCCATTTGCAGACATGACCAACTTAGGTGGACGTGCAGCAGGTACCATAACAGCGGCCTGCTTCTTGTCTCGTTTCACTAAAAAATATAACTGGGCGCATATGGATATTGCTGGCACGGCATGGCGCAGTGGCAAAGACAAAGGTGCGACCGGAAGACCCGTGCCTATGATGACCCAGTTTTTGATGAATCGTGCAGGACTGGAAACTGAAGAGTAATGACTGATGTTACTTTTTACATGCTAGAAAAAGCAGATGAAGAGCATCCTGCGCACTGGCTAACAGCATGTGAATTAGCCGCCAATAGCTATCGTAATAAGCGCCGTTGTTTAGTTATCTGTGACGATAAAAAAACAGCTGAAGCCTTCGATGAGCTTCTTTGGCAGCAACCACTGGAGGCTTTTGTCCCCCACAATTTAAGTGGCGAAGGCCCAAGTGGAGGCGCTCCAGTGGAAATATGCTGGCAGGTGAATAACCCCGGCAATAGGCCAGTGGTAATCAACCTTGCCAACCAAGTGCCCAGCGACGCTCAGCGCTTCAAACAAATATTCGATTTTGTGCCCGCAGAAGAAACCGCTAAGCAACAGGCTCGAGAAAGATATAAACAATACCGCGCAGCAGGATTAAACATGCATAACCTGCCCGCGAGTAGCATTAATGAGAATCAACATGGATAAGACTTTTAGTCCACAGAATATCGAACAAGCCCGTTACCAACTCTGGGAACAAAAAGGCTATTTTAAAGCCAGCGGAAAAGGTGACCCTTACTGTATTTTGTTACCACCACCGAATGTTACTGGTAACCTACATATGGGACATGCTTTCCAGCATACCATCATGGATTCACTGATTCGTTATCACCGAATGAAAGGCGATAATACTCTCTGGCAATGTGGAACTGACCATGCAGGTATTGCCACCCAAATGGTTGTAGAACGCCAATTAAATGCACAAGGTAAAACCCGCCATGATTTAGGCCGAGAAGCCTTTGTCGACAAAATCTGGGATTGGAAAGAGGAATCAGGCGGTAATATTACTCAACAAATGCGCCGCTTAGGTACTTCTCCAGACTGGGAAAGAGAAGCATTTACGATGAATCCTGACCTGTCTGAAGCAGTTCAAGAAGTATTTGTTAAATTGCACGAAGAAGGTCTAATTTATCGTGGTAAACGCCTAGTAAACTGGGACCCAGTGTTACACACCGCAGTGTCTGATTTAGAAGTGTTAAACGAAGAAGAAGATGGCTTCATGTGGCACATGCGCTACCCGCTAACGGATGGCAGTGGCGAGTTGGTGGTAGCGACAACAAGACCAGAAACAATGCTTGGCGATACCGCCGTGGCAGTGCACCCAGATGATGAACGTTATCAAAGTTTAATTGGTAAAAGCATCACATTACCGCTAACTGGACGAGAAATTCCGATAATCGCTGATGATTATGTGGATCCGGAATTTGGTACTGGATGCGTGAAAATTACCCCAGCCCATGATTTTAACGATTATGAGATGGGTAAACGCCATAGCCTAGAAATGATTAATATTTTCACGGCAGACGCAAAAATAAATGATACCGCTCCGGAGCAATATCGAGGGCTAGACCGCTTTGATGGGCGTAAACAAATTGTCGCAGATTTAGAAGCGGCGGATATTTTAGTTAAAGTCGAAAATCACAAACTAAAAGTGCCTAGAGGCGATCGCACAGGTGCGGTAATCGAACCTTACTTAACAGACCAATGGTATGTTGCCGTTGAATCTTTAGCCAAACCTGCGATTGAAGCGGTAGAAAGCGGTGAGATAAAATTTGTCCCAGAAAACTGGAATAAGACCTATTACCAATGGATGTACAACATTCAAGATTGGTGTATTTCACGTCAATTATGGTGGGGCCATAGAATTCCAGCATGGTATGACGATAAAGGGGGAATATACGTAGGCCGCAATGAGGCCGAAGTGCGTGAAAAACACATTCTAGGCGCAGATGTTAATTTACGCCAAGATGAAGACGTATTGGATACTTGGTTTTCATCCGCCCTTTGGCCATTCGCCACTATGGGCTGGCCGAAAGAGACACCGGAATTAGAAACTTTTGTGCCTAGTTCAGTGCTGGTAACTGGCTTCGACATTATCTTCTTCTGGGTAGCCAGAATGATCATGATGACCAAAAAATTCACCGGCAAGATTCCCTTTAAAGAAATATACATCACTGGACTTATTCGTGATGAGCAAGGGGATAAAATGTCTAAATCGAAAGGCAACGTGCTTGATCCCATCGATTTAATTGACGGTATTACCTTAGAAGCGTTATTGGAAAAGCGTACCGCGGGCATGATGCAGCCGCAAAAAGCTAAAGCCATAACCAAACGCACGACAAAACAATTCCCAGATGGTATCAATGCCTATGGCACTGACGCGTTGCGTTTCACCTTTGCAGCAATGGCATCCACCAGCAGAGATATCAACTTTGATATGGGCAGAGTGGAAGGTTACCGTAACTTCTGCAATAAATTGTGGAATGCTTCACGTTTTGTATTAATGAATACCGAAGAACAAGATACCGGCATTCAGGGTGGTGAGTTGGAATTAAGTCTCGCTGATAAATGGATTTGGGCACGTTTTCAACAAACCCTAAGTGAATTTGAATCGGCGATCAAAGATTATCGTTTTGATATTGCCGCCCAAGCTGTGTATGAATTCACTTGGAATCAATTCTGTGATTGGTACTTAGAGTTGTCTAAACCAGTTCTGAATGCTGAAACCAGCACTGATGCGCAAAAACGAGGCACTCGACATACACTTATCAATGTTCTGGAAAGTCTGTTGCGTCTTATGCACCCTATTATGCCATTTATTACGGACGAAATTTGGTTAAGAGTGGCACCTTTATGTGGGCTTGAAGGCGATAGCATCATGGAAAGACCATTTCCTGAATTAGATACTTCCCGTCAAAACGAAAGTGTATTAGCCGATATTGAATGGGTGAAAAGCTTCATTGTAGGAATACGTAACATTCGTGGTGAAATGGATATATCACCCAATAAACCCCTCAATGTACTTTTAAAAAATGTCAGTGACAAAGATCAGTCTCGCTTAGACTTGAGTGAGAGTTTCTTAGCAAAAATGGCGAAGCTTGAGAGCATTACAGAGCTGAAAGCCGGCGATAAAGCGCCAGCCTCAGCGACAGCACTTGTGGGCGAAATGGAAATTCTTATCCCAATGGCAGGTCTGATAGATAAAGACGCGGAACTATCGCGAATTGCTAAAGCCTTGGACAAAATCGAAAAAGATTTTGCCCGTACACAAGGTAAACTGAGCAATGAGAAATTTGTCAGCAATGCTCCTGAAGCTGTTATTAACAAAGAAAAAGCTAAATTGGATGACTTCCAAATGCAGATAAATAAACTCAACGAACAGCGAGATACAATTCAAGCACTCTGAGTTTAATCTTTTTCTAAACACAAACCCCGGTTGTACCGGGGTTTTTAGTTTCTGCGCTAGTTAGCTCAGTGCTAACTGGCGAGAACAATGAAAAAGGCTTAAGTCAGCTTATACCTAGTCGTCATCAAGTTAGCCATCCCTCGGTCTACACAAAGATTGCCGCTATTAAACCAATTAAACCACCGAAAACACCTCCCCATACCACTAACCAAGCCAAATGCTGTTTAATCATTTGTTGTACGAGTACTTTTACCATGGTTGGCGTGAGCTCATTTAAACGCTGCTCAACAATTTTATTAATATTTGCTATGAGATCGTCATTGGAATTGGATCCAGCGAGTTGCTCTTGCAGAGCAGCCATAAATGCTGGGTCTTGAACTATACCTTCAAGTGATGTTTCCATTTTAGTAACAAAGGGCTGTTTGAGGGGCTCTAAGGCTGCTTCACCTCCAAACATACCAAGCATTTGCCCAAATGAAGACTCTTTAATCACCGCTACCAACGAATCAAACGTGGGGTTTAAATCCACTTTT
The DNA here is from genome assembly GCF_030548145.1 of Aliiglaciecola sp. 2_MG-2023. NCBI lineage: Bacteria > Pseudomonadati > Pseudomonadota > Gammaproteobacteria > Alteromonadales > Alteromonadaceae > Aliiglaciecola > Aliiglaciecola sp. 2_MG-2023. The sequence continues at coordinate 242,227 of NZ_JAUORY010000002.1, read as the reverse complement.
TTGAGCAGCGCGCCCACATGTATAGCTAAAGAAGGTTTATTATCCGTCAAGAAACGTTGAATATTTTCGCTATTAAAAAACTGCTCCATAATCAAATTTCGAATACCTAATTTGAAGTCTTCAAAATGCTCAGGAATCACGCCAGAACCGTATAATCCAGGGACTTTTTCAAATAACATATGAACGGCTAACCAGTTGGTAAGTGCCCCTGACAAAGCAAATAACCCCACGGTTTTCACTATGTTATTATCTAAACCGAAACCAACCAACACTAACAGTGCGGCCAAACCATTAGTGGCAATACTTTTATTCAAACTTAATCTCCGCTAAATACAAAAGGGTGAGTTAATACAACATTCAAAACTGTGGCGAGCATGCTAGCCTAAGTCAGCCCAAATTGGCATATCAAGGTAGATATTGTTTGATACAAAAACTTCAAGATCTTAAATAAAATTTCTTTGTACAAATTAGCCCCATAAAAAAAGGGAGCCTAAGCTCCCAGAAAATCTTACCTAACCAAACCTAACTTCTTGTGAAAAATACTCTTCCCATTAGTATTGGTATTAACAACAAGGTAAGAAATCCAAAACTTCCACCGTGTTCAGTGACGATAATTACTTGTGGCTGTTCGTAACTTTGACTCTCAAGTGTGAGTAAACTTAAGTCTGCATCACTATATCCATCAGAGATCGCGACTAAACGATTGTCATAGGTGTCATAGAGTTCAATTAACAACTCATAATCACCGGGAGGAAAACCAGTTTGCAGGTCACTCTCAATAACATAGCTATCTGAACTAGAATCACCGTTGATAAAAAATAGCGAGGTAGTGTGATATTCTTCAAATACGTCACCTCTTGCCAAATATAAACGGGCATAAACTTCCGCTTCGGTATAAATAGTGTCGGCATCAAATTCCAGAGTGAATCCAGAGTAATATCCGTCAGCATCGCGATCTATATCTAAAAATACGGTTGCATCGTAAATCCAAAAATCAGGATCGTCTTCGACCATACGTAAGTCACGATCAAGTGGCCTAGTTAAAGGCGCTGCCGCTTGCCGCATTTTGTGGGCTTCAGCTTTATCTAATGAAACTGACTCCATTGATTGTTTTTGAACACTTCCCGGTACGCCTTTTTTGTTCACTTGAGCTAACACTGAACCGTATTGAGATTCTGTAGAAGTAACACTGATGGATTCCGTTGTATCACTTTGCGCACTCAAGGCTGAAAACGAAGCGATTGAGAACATTAGTGAAAAAGTACTAATTAATGTAAATCGGGTCATGCTTACTCCAAAAACTTTCCTGTTAATCTGAGAATCATTGTGGACCAATTAAGATGAATAAAAGCTGAAGGGATGCTTAACTGTGTTCTTATAGCCCACATTTTATTCCGCGAACTGTGAGCAAATAACAACAAACAGCGAAAGAACTGAACGCTACTTGCTACTGGTGCATCAAATAAGCTTCGAAAAATTGACTAGCAACAACCAGTTTGAGCTTAGTTACCGCGCAAGGTATTCCTAAATTCTCGCGTTTTGATGTAAAAAACAGTTAATTCTTTTAACAACTCCTTGTTAAACATAGGCTGCAAGGCATTTTGTAATTAAATTACAATACAACTTTCATATAAAAATAAGAAAAGATATATCTTTATGATATATGGAAAAACCTAACAAACCAAGTAAATCAATAACTTAGAGTCAAATGTAACGTTTTCCGGAAGCGTGTAACACAATTTTAATCAAACCTATACAGTATAAAAACAACATTAAACTGAAATTTAATTACAATAAAGTCACTGGTTAGGTAATCAGTGATTCAAAATTTATTTTATATTTATTAAATAGGTGTCCATTATGAAAAAATTAGTATTAGCAAGTTTGCTTGCCCTATCTGTTCCATTTACAGCTTCAGCTTCAGAGTCTTCTGCTGAAAGCGTAAAATTCATTGGTGATTTAGAGTATGCATCATTTTGTAAAGCAGTAGTCAACAACGACGTAGAGCTTTTCAAATTGTCATTAAACCGTTTTGTTGGCGAGCTAGGTTCTTCTAGAAAGCGTGTTCTTAAGCGTGTTTTAGCTGATAACAATGTTACTTGTTCTGGTCAATCTTTGGTTGAATTTTCTGCAAAGCGCAACGCTACGCAAATAGGTTCATTCATTACTGCACAGGCTGAATAGTGACTGTAGGTAGGCAAGCTGGAAATCAATAATCCAGCTTGCTAAATCCTTCTATAACAAAATTATCCTTTGGTAAGTAAAACTGCCATTCCTCGGTTGAAATGTCCAAGCCAAGTTTTACAATATTGACCTTCCGCCGCTCTATTTATCTCAACCACTGCTCTTTTCTTAGGCTGTTGATTATGTCCAGTGTAAGCACGACTGTGAGTAATCGCATCAAAACTATCTAAAATGGCTAACAATCTTGCACCTTCACAGATATCTTTGTCCTTAATACCTAGTGGGTAGCCACTTCCATCGATGCGTTCGTGATGTTGCATCACAATTTTTCGAGCACTATTCCATTGATCAAGATGTTCTAATAATCTTGAGCTCTTATACACGTGTGAACGCACCAAATTAAACTCATTGGCAGTCAATTTACCTTCTTTGTGTAAAATACTAAGAGGCATAAAGGCCATTCCAAAATCGTGCACATAACAGGCTACAGCAAGCTGATCTTCCTCAATTGGATTACCCGCAATGCTATTGATATAAAAAGCCAACTTTGCAATGCGATCTCCGCGCCCTTCCCAATACATAGAGCGTCGCTCTATCGGTTTCATGAGTTCTCTGAAAAACAAAATGTCCATTTGTTTTTCATTACTTAACCCTTTAGGAATACCGGTATTAGCCAATGTGACTGACCGCGATGGTGTGGTTTCACCTGCAGCTTCTTCGATAACATCTGCTGCCGTGTGGTCTAAATCAGGATTGAGTAACAGTACCGCATCAGATAGCAGTTGCTCATGAGAAGCAGAATTTTCCGGGGTAATTTTCGCTACATGGTTAACTAACAGACGATACAGCTCTGGATCGTACTGAGCAAAACCCTTTTCGAAGCAACTTTCCACGAAGATTTTAACTCTGTCCATGGTTAGCAAAACCAGATCACTCATTGTACTGGTATATCTAACTTGGTTTTTGCGTAAAAAATCGAGCAGGTCTTCAACGTGTTGGAGCAACGGCAACAGAGGTTTAAAGTTAACTAAGCCTAAATCCCCTTTGATAGTGTGCACTGAGCGAAAGAGCGAACGTTGCAGCTCGTTGTCTTCTGGTCGCAGCTCCAATTCAATTAGAGTTTGCTCACTGGCCTCATAAAGTTCATTAATTTCATCGAGGAGATCATTCAAGATATCATCATCAAGATCTTCTGGAGTAAAGGTTTGCATCAATTTGATTTACCTCAAGCAATATCACAAAGTTCAATAATAACTAATAGTTATCGACCATCTGAACACGATCTACACAGCATATCTCTACTTTATTGGTTAAGCACTGCCGTGAACAGAGTTAATTTCTGAAAAAGTCGCTTATAACTAGATTAGGTTAAGATTTGGTATTAATCAGAAACATTGTATACTCACCGCCCATTTTTTATTTGAGAGTACACGTGTTAGCTATTGGGCGAGTGATATTCATTTTGTGCTATTTTACACTTGCAAGTTTAGCAATGATTGTGATGTGCCTAGTGCGTCCATTTCATCGTAACAACGTGCATGTTATTGGCAAGGTATATGGTGCTATTGCACCCATGATAGGCTTGAAAGTAAAGGTCAATGTGCCAACCAGCGTTAAAAATGGTGGCCCTTTCGTCTTTGTTGCAAACCATCAGAATAGTTATGATCTCATCACAGTGTGTCTTTCCGCTCAAAAGGGCGTTGTTTCTGTGGGCAAAAAAAGCCTAGTACTGATTCCCATTTTTGGTTGGTTGTATTGGTTATCTGGCAATATCTTGATTGACCGTAAAGATTCTGGACGAGCTAAAGATACTTTGAAGCAAACTATAGACAAAATTAATCAACGCAAACTTTCAGTATTCTTTTTCCCCGAGGGGACACGAAGTAGAGGTCGTGGTCTATTAAGTTTTAAAACCGGAGCATTCAGAATTGCGCAAGCTGTCAACGAACCTATCGTGATGGTAAGCACGAGTAATTTACATCAAAAAATACAGTTGAACCGATGGGATAATGGCACTTTGCTTATTGACTTGAGCGAGCCCGTAATCTTGGATAAACAACATGACGCCAAAACTTGGGCCAAAGAAATCCATAACCGGATGAAAATCAAGATTGCGGAACTTGACAATCAAGTTGCACAAATCGACGAAGTTAAATAGATTATCTCAAAAGTATAAACAACGAAGGATAGCCAATGAGCAATGCAGAACAAAAAGAAGAGTGGTACGAATTTAATCAAGAAACCGTTGAAGCTTTAATTGAAGACGGAAGCAATGCAGAATTGCCACACACTATCGAATATCATTTTGCTCATTCTGATTTTGATGTCCTCGAAAAAGCAGCTGTAGATGCTTTCAAAGCGGGTTTTGAAGTGGGTGATGCCGAAGAGTTGATGTTAGACGATGGTGGCACCGTATTCTGCTTTGATGCTGTTGTAGAAAGAATGCTAGATATTGATTTGATCAATAAAGATACGGATACACTGCTAAAAATCGCTGACAAACATAATATACACTACGATGGTTGGGGTACTTACTTTATCGAGTAGTTAAGGGTTTTATGTGATACAAAAGTAAAAGCGCAAAATCAATGATAAATAACTTTTCGAGATTCAGTTGAGGCATTCGTAACCTCTAGTTGGCTTAATTGCTGAAGTTTCTAGTGTTGCCACAGCCCAAGGCGATATGGTTTAGAGTTCTGTTAACAATGCCGTTGCAGAACTATTAATAATAAGGAAATGCATTATGTCAGAAGTTAAATTAGTTGTTTTATACCCTCAACCAACTGATGTGGCTCAATTCGAGATCGATTATCCAGCACATATATCGTTGCTTCATGAGAAAATGAACATCCCCACAGACCATAAACCTTATACTGTAACCAAATTTGATTCACAACCGCAAAACCCATCCCCATTCTATCAAATGTTTTCCATGCCCTTTCCTTCAGCAGAGGTGTTGCAGCAAACATTGGAAAGTGCCGAGATGCAAGAGGTAGCGGGTGACGCAACACGCATTTCAACTGGTGGCGCGCCGGTAATTTTGACTGGAAGCGACGCCAAATAAATCACGTGTAGCATGGACTTTAGGCCATGGAATTGAACTAAACCATAGCATTGGCTAGTTGCATAAATGGATTATAATGGCCGAGGGGCTTTGGGTAATGACTTAAATCTGTAACTGGGACGGGCGTCCCAGCTACAGTTTACTGTTTTACAATCTATACTCTTAGTGACTTTTCACCGCGAGCCAAACCACAAACTCCCGTTCTGGAAGACTCAATAACTTCAGTCTGAGCCCACATGGCTTGCGCAAACGCATCCAATTTATCACTCGTTCCAGTTACTTGAATCGTGTAATTTTTTGCATCTGTGTCCACTATTTGAGCGCGAAAAATATCAACAGTGCGGTTCACTTCAGAGCGCACTAAATCTGTTTTCGCGGCAACTTTAATTAGCATCAACTCACGTTCAACATGGGTTCCATCGGTTAAATCAGTAACTTTTAGTACATCTATTAACTTGTTTACCTGTTTAGTAATTTGCTCAATCACTTTGTCATCACCGTGGGTCACTATGGTCAAACGCGAAAGGCTTGAGTCTGTAGTAGGTGCTACGCACAGTGAATCAACGTTATATCCACGTTGAGAAAACACGCCCACAATGCGTGACAATGAACCTGGTTCGTTTTCCATCAATACAGAGATAATTCTTCTCATCAGGTACGCTCCGTTTTACTTAATCTCATTTCATCCATAGCACCGTATTTGATTTGCATGGGATATACATGTTCATTCTGATCTATTGCTATATCCATAAAGACCAAGCGATCTTTTAAGGCAAAACACTTCTCCATTGCTTCATCAAGCTCAGATGGATGATTAACTTTAATGCCAACATGGCCATAAGCTTCAGCCAATTTAACGAAATCAGGCATAGAATCCATATACGAATGAGAATGGCGACCTTTATAAATCATATCTTGCCATTGTCTTACCATGCCTAACGCGCGGTTATTCAATGAAATAATTTTGACTGGCAAGTTATATTGCAAGCAAGTAGATAACTCTTGGATATTCATTTGAATACTACCGTCACCCGTTACCACTACGGAAACGGCTTCAGGATTAGCCATTTGAACACCCATGGCGGCAGGCAAACCAAAGCCCATGGTGCCAAGACCACCTGAATTGATCCATCTTCTCGGTTTTGCAAAAGGATAATAAAGCGCAGCAAACATCTGGTGTTGACCAACATCAGAACTCACATATGCATCACCGTTTGTATGTTTATACAATGCTTCGATAACTTGCTGTGGCTTAATGACGTCATCATTTTTCTGATAATCTAAGCACTTAAGATCACGCCACGAATTGATTTGATTCCACCAATCCGCAAGCTTTTGTTTCTGTCCTGATAAGTCTTTTTTATTAAGTTGACTTAATACTTGCTCAACAACCTTATCAACGGAACCGACTACAGGTATGTGCACAGCAACGGTTTTAGAAATTGACGCGGGATCGATGTCAACGTGGATAATAGTTGCATGGGGACAGAATTTTTCCACATTGTTGGTCACACGATCATCGAAGCGTGCGCCTAACGCAAAAATACAATCGGCGTTGTGCATCGTTTTATTAGCTTCAAGAGTACCATGCATACCCAACATGCCAACGAACTGCTCATGTACGCTTGAGAACGCTCCCAAGCCCATTAACGTCGAAGTTACAGGGGCATTAAGTTTCTCAGCCAACTCAGTAATTAATGCAGAGGCTTCAGAGGTAATTGCACCACCACCAACATAAAGCACAGGTCTTTTTGCACTAACTAAAGTATCAACAGTTTTTCTAATCTGTTTACTGTGTCCTTTCAACGTTGGGTTGTAAGAACGCATAGTCACATCAGAAGGATATTCATAAGGATGAGATTCAAGCACATTCACTAAATCTTTTGGCAAATCAACAACCACAGGACCTGGACGGCCGGTATTAGCGATGTAGTATGCTTTAGCGATGGCCATAGGAATATCGATTGCTCGTTTAACCAAAAAACTATGCTTTACGATTGGACGTGAACAACCCACCATATCAGTTTCTTGGAATGCATCTTCACCTATGTGCATTGAAGGCACCTGACCAGACAACACAACCATAGGAATTGAGTCCATATAAGCAGTGGCAATACCGGTAATTGTATTGGTTGCTCCGGGTCCCGATGTCACTAAAACAGTACCAGTTTTTCCTGTAGAGCGAGCATAACCATCAGCCATATGGGCTGCGGCTTGTTCGTGGCGGACGAGTACATGCTTGACGTCATCTTGTGCATACAAAGCATCATAAATGTCGAGAACGGCACCACCAGGGTATCCGAACACATGCGTAACTCCAGAATCTTTAAGGGCGCGAACTACCATAGCTGCACCTGACATCATTTCCACCAGACATCCTCCTGTGTAATTAATTAGTGACTGTTAGATTTATAGAGGGACTATACGTGACAGATTAGGAAGATAAAACAGCAAAACGGCATAAAGTGAGATATATATCCCAATATACCGTTTTTTTAGGATGAGCATCCTATTATCAAGCTTAAAATAGCCATAAATAGGATGAATTTACATTTTATTTACACGCTTTTAGGAATCCATATCCACTTCTAACTCTACATCGTCATTTATTGACGCGTCTTCGTCGTCGTCATTCAGATGAGAAGGCTTGTTGCCGTAGATACTGCCCAGTTTTGGTCGACTAATGCGTTTTTGGTATTTTAACCAAGCACGCTCCGAAACAGTTTCAGGTTCTACCTTTCCAAATGCCGATTCAATAAAGTGCTGATCTTCTTCGGTTTCAGGTGAAATAACACCATCTACTAAAGCAGCATATAAGGCACCGTATTGACTTAACGCCTTGCTCTCATTAATCGAAAAGTCTCCAGAACGTGAAAAGCCGTAAGGATAATTTTTCACATCGCTGAAAACGCGTTTTGTCAAAGAATCTCTTGTAATATTTGCCATGATGGACATCCCAAAAAACAAAAAATAATCAATCTTAAAAACTGGTTCCAAATTGGTTATTGCAATTCACAACAAAAACACAAATTGGTGCGTCTATTCAAGTGGATAAATAAAACCAAAACGACCTAGTGTCAATAAAAATTTGATGACAATTTAAAGTCGGGTAAAATTCGTCGCAGATCCGCTACAGGGTTGAGGTTAATGAACTATTAAGGTGCATAAATCATTAGCATAAAATAGGCCAAAAGAACTATTGAAACGAGGCTAAAAGGAAAAATTACGGATAGAAAAAAACGCTTATTCAAATTCGTACTTGTTGGCTAAGAAAGTTGATAAATAATTTATATACCAAGCCCCAATTTGGTTCTGATTTTGAGCATTGTATTATCCCTTTTGAGCCGGGACGGCAGATTTGCCAATTGGAGGGTTATTTTTTCGGCACCCAGGCCCATATCATCTCAGCTTCAAGGGGTACAATATCTGCTCCATCAGTAATCACAACTTGCACTGCAATTTCACCTTTTGGCTGGTGTTGCATTAATTCAATTTGTTCCTCAGTCAGCCACGCCTTAGCAGTAATATCTCCGGTACAGCGTTTGACATAGTTCAGGTTCATCGTTTTGATTAACGGAATTTTATCTGCTGGTAAATTGATACCAACCACAAATCCGGTGGCGGATTCAGCCAACAACGCCATACCAGCCGCATGAACAGTGCCAATATGATTACGAACCTTGCGCCTATTTTTCAATTTTAAGGTTGCAGAGACCCCGTCCGTTTCAACAATGTCGATTTTAGCAGTGCCCACCAACTTTACTTTATAGCGGAACAAAGTTGTCATCAGAAATTGACTCAGCCATTGAGGGTATTGATTGGCTTTATCGACAAATTGTTTTAACGGGCTTTTAACTGACATGGTGTATTCTCCACTTACTGGTTGGACCACGAGAGTGTGAGCTATTTTATAATGAGTATCAAGCTAAAATAATCGCTGAACTTCGACGCTCAAGAAGAACGGTTAACAGTGAAGTTATGGTTATCAGGAACGAGTAAAGTAATAACAGATTCCGTGTTTGGGAAAGTTATCTTTAGATGTATAGATAGATTTCATTTAGAAAATTGGAGCGGGAAACGAGACTCGAACTCGCGACCCCGACCTTGGCAAGGTCGTGCTCTACCAACTGAGCTATTCCCGCATTTTGGTGGTGGTTGGCAATTCCTGATTTGCCGTTTTGCTTTCGGTTCATCCTAAACCGGGTGCGCATTGTACAAAAATAATTTAACGAATCAAGTGTTATTTTCAATTAATTTAGTTAAGTTGCTTTAATTGCTAAAAATATAATCATTACGCTTATATATTGAACACATGCTGACGGTAATAAACTAATTCCTCGATAGACTCTCGAATATCATCTAAGGCTTGATGAGTACCTTTTTTATGGAATCCGTCCAAAACTTCAGGCTTCCAACGTTTAATTAGCTCTTTTAATGTACTGACATCAATACTGCGATAATGAAAATAGTTTTCTAGGTCTGGCATATATTTCACAAGAAATCGACGATCTTGCCCGATAGTGTTACCGCATAATGGGGAAGCTCCACTGGGAACATATTGCTGTAAAAATGCAATTGTTTGTTTTACTGCCTCTTTCTCATCTATTGAGCTGGCTTTGCAACGATCTGTTAAGCCCGACTTACCGTGCACATCAACACACCAAGCATCCATGTTGTCGAGTATCTCATTGCTTTGATGAATCGCTAAAACCGGCCCCTCTGCTAGAACATTGAGGTTTTTGTCGGTGACAATAGTAGCAATTTCTAAAATGACATCGGTTTCAGGTTCAAGTCCGGTCATTTCAAGATCTATCCAAACTAAATTTTCGTTATTTAATGGCATAAAACAAACCTTATTAATGGGCCAACTGGTTTTTTCTTCAACTATTCGACAGTTTTAAACTATCTATCTCACCAAGCGTATCTTTCAGGATTTAGCTTGCCGATAAGCCAAGCCAAATAAAATATTATCAAAATTCACGCGCTGACGTTAACATGTATGAGTCTTACGAGCCAAATTAAGTAAAGTAAACGTGGCAAAAAAACCAAAGTTAACAAAAAAACAAAAACGACAGGTCTCTACCAACCGTCAAAAAAGGCTTTCCACCAAAGAGTCTTTTCAAAACGATGAACAATTAGCTGATAGCCGAAATGGAACCGTTATTGGACGTTTTGGTAAACATGCTGACGTACAAGATGAATCCGGGGAAATCACCAAGTGCTACATGCGACGCACTATTGGCAGTGTGGTTTGCGGTGATAAAGTTGAATTTCGTCCCGGCAAAGATGTCAATGAAGGGGTGAGCGGCATCATTGAATTAGTCCATGACCGAACTTCCGTTCTCACTCGACCTGATTTTTATGATGGTGTTAAGCCAATTGCCGCCAACATCGACCAAATCATAATTGTGAGTTCAGTTTTACCGGCGCTTTCATTGAATATTATTGATCGTTACTTAGTTGCATCTGAAGATGTTCAGATTCAACCTGTTTTGCTGTTAAACAAAATTGAAATGCTAGATGAAGATGCACGTTTAGCCGTTGATAAAGAACTACAAATATACAGAGATATAGGTTACCAAGTGTTACTTACCAGTTGTAAAACCGGTGAAGGTATAGAACAACTTAAACACATTTTATCAGACAAAATTAGCGTATTTGTAGGTCAATCAGGAGTGGGGAAATCGAGTATCGTCAATCAATTGCTCCCTGATGCAGATGAGGCAATTGGCGACATCTCAGACAATTCAGGTTTAGGCCAACATACGACCACTGCGGCTAAAATGTTACACTTCCCAGGAGGCGGAGATCTTATTGATTCACCGGGCGTCAGGGAATTCGCTCTTTGGCATCTGCCTGTAGAAAAAGTGACCTCAGGATTCATTGAATTTAGAGATTATATTGGCGGCTGTAAATTTCGAGACTGTAAGCATTTAGATGATCCGGGTTGTATCATTAAGCAGGCAGCGTTAAATGGCGAAATATCTCAGCAACGATATGCCAGTTACCATAAGATATTATCTTCAATGGAAGACAACAGACCAAACCGCGCAATTCCAACTTAAATGTAATCTTTTGTTTCCACAATAGGCTTCTAAGCCCCTAAAAATGGGGCGTTTTTCTACTCCCCATCAAAATGGCATGAGTTAGACCGACTCATTCTCAGACTAAAATTACAATATACGATACAATAACTTGGTCGAAATTACGGAGGCTCCGGTCTTGATCAGTTGGTTCAAAATTAAGTTACAATACATATTGCCTAAACACTTGCTATCCAGACTAGTGGGTAAGCTGGCAGCTAGTGAAGCAGGTGGATTAACCACCTCATTGATTAAGTTGTTTATTAAACAATATAACGTTGACATGTCAGAGGCTAAATTTTCAGAGCCTGACCACTACCGCACATTTAATGAATTTTTTACCCGAGAATTAAAAGAAGGTGTGCGCCCAATTTGTGATGATCCTAAGCAATTAGCGATGTCAGTAGACGGCACAGTAAGTCAATTGGGCGACATTGATTTTGATACCATTTTCCAAGCCAAAGGTCATAATTACAGTCTGACTACTCTTTTAGGTGGTAATCCAGATATTGCTGCACCTTTTCAAGGTGGAAAATTCGCTACCATTTATCTATCACCGAAAGATTACCATCGTATCCATATGCCTATGGACGGTGTACTGACGGACATGATTTATGTACCCGGAGAGCTGTTTTCAGTAAACCCTCTCACCACCGAAAACGTACCAGGACTATTTGCCCGCAATGAGCGTGTTGTATGCGTATTTGAGTCTGAGCACGGTAAATTCGCCATTGTATTGGTAGGTGCAACTATAGTTGCCAGTATCGAAACAATTTGGGCTGGTACGGTAACTCCCCCTGCAGGGAAAAATGTTCAACATTGGCGTTATCCCAAAGATAGCGAAAATACCATTACTTTGGCCAAAGGCGAGGAAATGGGACTGTTCAAACTGGGCTCTACTATTGTTGCCTGTTTTGAACCGGAAATGATCGAGTTCAACGGTCAGTCCAACGGTGACACAACACGACTAGGTGAAGTTTTCGCCACGCTAAAAGACTAAGATTCATGCATCCAGTAAAACGAAGCCTATGGTCTTTGCACCTAACCGTAATATTGTTAGGTGCCACGGCATTAATGTCTAAAATTATTCCTCTGTCCGCTACCGATATTACATTTGGGCGTTCATTGGTTGCTTGTATCGTGTTGGCATTGTTAGTCAAGCTCTCAGGGGCTAGCTTGCGCCTTAATAATATTAAGGATTATTGGGTTGCCTTAGCCCTTGGTTTGTTGATGTCAGCGCATTGGGTAACGTATTTTGCAGCCATGCAGTACTCGTCAGTGTCAGTTGGTATGATTGCACTTTTCACCTTCCCCGTTATCGCGGTCTTGTTAGAGCCGTTCTTTGAAGGAATTCGTTTAGTTTGGCAGGACGTTGTCAGCGCAATCGTGGTATTTATTGGTATTTTCCTGATCGTTCCTGAAATTTCTTTAAAAAATGACGTAACCTTAGGAATTCTTATAGGCATGCTTTCTGCGGTTCTTTACGCACTTAGAAACTTATGTCATCGAAAGTATTTTTCTCACTACTCTGGCTCCCACGCAATGGCTTACCAGACGTTAGTGATATTAATTAGCCTGTTATTTTTTGTTTCCGACGACTTTTTCACGGCCAGTAGTGAAACCTATATGTGGTTAGTGGTGCTAGGTATCTTTTTAACCGCCCTACCCCATGCCTTGATTGCGACTAGCTTAAAACATCTACGGGTTAAAACCTTTGCGTTGGTAGCCTGTATGCAGCCTTTTTATGGCGTGATTCTGGCCATTATCGTGCTTGATGAAAAACCTAACTGGCAAACTTTTCTCGGTGGAACACTGGTAATTTCTGCAGCAATCTACGAGACTGTAAACGCCCAAAAACTGCATCGCAAATAGTTCCTTTTATTAGGCTAGCGATTAATGGATTTTACGTGTTTATATACGCTCACCGTGGTGCCAGTGCGCTGGCACCAGAAAACACCTTACTTGCTCTTAAAACGGCAATTTCCCAGCAAGCCGATGGCATTGAATTTGATGTATTCCAACATCAAAACGAATTTATTTTAATTCATGATCGCTGGCTTCATCGCACTACCAATGGCATTGGTAATATAGATTCATTATTACTTGAGCAAATCAGAAAATTAGATGCAGGAGAAGGGGAAACAGTACCGACCCTATTTGAAGCGCTAGAATGTATCGGTCAATCCTGTCAAATCAACATTGAATTGAAGGGCGTTAGGGATATTCCTTTGCTCCTAAAATACGTTCAGCAAGCCTGTATAGCCTTATCTATTCCATGCTCAAATATTTTGTATTCGTCATTTGATCATCATTTACTAAAAGCCATTAAAACGATTTCACCTACTTCAAGAATAGGCGCACTAACTGCAAATAAGCCAGTTGACTACGCTGCATTTGCTGAAAACTTAGGCGCTGAGTTTGTTAATGCTGATGTGACATTTGTAGACAAAAATTTTGTTTACGATGCGAAACGAAGAGGACTTAAAATGGGTGTTTATACCGTTGATCAGCCTGAAGACTTATTACAATTGCAAAAATGGGGAGTGGACGCAGTATTTTGCAATAATCCACTCAATGCCAGATTAGCTCTTACTGATTCGGCTGTTGACTAGACTCACAATCATGACAAGTATCGCAGCTTTTGCACAAACGAATATTGGCAACATGTGCTGCAACGATCAGTAGCGCTCCCAAACCAATAGTAAATGGTTCATAAGCCTCACCAAACATATCTTTGTTCCAATAAATTAAGCCGCCTAAGAGCAAGCTGTATATTGGATATAATTGTCTGTGGTATCGATAGAACCCGAAAAGAAGGGCCCAGAAACCTACTATCATCGATAAGGTCAGAATCGTTTTTTCAAACCAATCTTGAGCAAAAAAGCTCGCGCTGACAAAGGGCACAAGCGGAATGAGAATAGGCAACAGCAAACAATGCAAAGCACAGATACTGGACGTCCAGATCCCTACTCTATCCATTACTGATTTATTTTCAGATGTTGCCATGGCGCTAACTAAACCTCTCACGTTATGCTTATTTAATTCAGTTTTACATTAAATGCAGGATATAAGATCAAGTTTAAATCTTACCCTATTAAAACCGGGACGTTATAGTATAACATTTCCATTCAAATGCAACCGTTATTAGTTTTTTTATAGGCCAATTGTTGGGTTAAACAACAAAAATCCGTAGCATGGTCTTTAGGCCATGGAATCTGAGCCAAAAATGTCAAATATAGGACGTAATTTATTCCGCTGAATTCATTAATCCCCTAGCAAGTCCCGTAATTTTTGTTCGGCTATTTGCGCGGGCGTTAATTGTTTATCTTCAGATTCTGCCACATCCTTCACTTCGGGCTGTTCACCAAATAGGGCGGCCAATTGTGCTTTGGCGTGTTGTGCTTTGTGATCCTGAGTTTGAGCAAAGGTTTTACCAGAGGGTGAGAAATAGTCACAGAAGTTTGCCTTTTCAGGATCACTTACTTGCTCAGCCCTTGGTTCATTGCAGCCACCTCGTCCGTCGTAATCTTTACACATTTTACAAACATGCTGATCTGCACCACAGTTGGCACATTCTTCTCGGCGAGACATAGGAAATATAACATCGGTTAGACGGTTGCCACATTTCCAGCAGGTTAATTCTGAACAACTCATTGGTGTTGATCAAACATAATTACATTACCGTCAGGGTCTTTTAAAATACAGTGGGCAGGCCCTGACTCTCCTTGAGTTTCAGAATCGATTGGATAACCATTTTTACGAATATGAGCTTCTATTGATCTGACATCCAAGGGATTAAACGTAAGAATATTATCTTCAAACATACCTTCAAATAATCCGATAACAGTAGTGTCTTTTTGTAATATCAGCCATTTATCTTCAACGCTGCCACAGCCTTCATGGGTTTTAAACCCAAGCATTTCATAAAATGCTTTGGATTTAACAATGTCTTTCACTGCCAAGCTAACCGAAAATTGTCCTAATTCCATAGTGGAAAACCTCACTTTATATCACTGTATAATCAATATAGCCTCAAACGACGCAAATGATAATAAAGTTAACAATCGGTTTTGTGCTTTGTTGAGCGACCTATTACTTCATTTTAGGAAGATTTTTCAGTTTAGTGGCGAAGGTCACAACAAGCATCACTACAGCACCGGCCATTACCCCGGTTAAACCTTCGAGTAAAATTGGGGCAACGCTTTGACTAACACTGCCAAATAGGGTTTCAAGCCAAGCGACTATTTCATGAACCACATGATGGACAGTTGGAATACTATGCACCAGTATGCCACCTCCAACTAGAAACATGGCTGCAGTCCCAACAATAGCTAAGGTTTTCATCAGCATAGGGGCAAACATTAATAGTCCTCTACCTAAGGTGCGTTGAAGTGTATCAAACTTGCCGGTTATCGATTTACGCAGTAGATAGAGTCCCAAGTCATCTAGTTTTACAATACCAGCGACTAGACCATAGACCCCCACTGTTATAAGTAACGCCAGCCCAGATACCACCGCCAACTGGGTCATGAAAACTTCGTCTTTTACAGTACCCAGTACTATTACAATTATTTCAGCAGAAAGAATAAAATCAGTGCGAATTGCGCCCTTAATTTTATCTTTTTCTAAAGCAACGAGATCAACGTTAGGATCTGCCAAAGCTTTTATCTTTTCTGCATGCTCGGCCTGTAACTCTGCTTTGGAGTGGAAGAACTTATGGAATACCTTTTCAAAACCTTCAAAACTTAAATATAAGCCACCAATAACCATCAAAACGGTGATTAACACAGGTAAAAATGCGCTAATTGCTAAAGCTGCAGGCACTAAAATGAGTTTATTTAAAAATGAGCCTTTAGCGACAGCCCACACCATAATACGAATTTTAAGTTTTCAGTACACAAATTAAATTAAAGTTGTATTTTAATGGATTGTGATATAATAGCGACTTTAGGGAAATGGTATACTTATTAATGGCTAAGAAACAAACTGTCAGGTTAACATCCACCACCGCAAAGCATGACGCTAATTTGGCACATTTGCCTATTAAAGGCGGGGATGGTCTTCCTGAGTATCAACGGTATTTCACTTGTAAGGATTTTTGCTTTTTTTTTGAACCCCCTAGATGCAAATCGGAAGTCAATAAAAGTTTGCGAAACATTTCTTCATCGAAGTCGGCGTTTAATATTTTCAGTGACGGAAAAGACCTCGTAGGAGTTGAAATAGCAAAAACCTTTTGTCGGCTACTAATTCAGAGCTTTAAAATTAAGCCGGTCAAAAAGCCGGATGACTTCAACCTATCTATAAAACGTTTATTTCATTATCTCGCTTCGTTGGAAGAGAAGCCATTTGCATTTAAAGACATAACTCTCAATATTTATGTTGATTTCCTTCTGAGTTTACCAAATGAATTGCAAGCTAAAGCCGGAAAGACTTGTTTTCAAAGAATATTACCACTTCACCCACATAGCAAATTGCTGAACATAAATTCAATATCAGTGCATCGTCAACACAAGAGTCGTATTCAAGATCTTGATTTGGATTCCTTGCTTGACGAAAAAGACTATTCAGACCGTGTCATGATGCAAATGCTTGCATACTGCTTCTACGATTTGGAGATTTGGAAAAAGCGTTGGGAACTTATGCAAAGCACCACTAAAGAAAGTCTCGGTGAAGATTATTTTGATAAATACTCTATAAATGATCACAACTTGGTAAAAGCATTATCTAGCGGCAAGGAGGGACATGATAAACTTTTTTTAAATTTTTTACTTGAATGTAAGGCAGAACGGGCGGGGAAAATACTACATCGTGACAATATTCAGACAAATCGAATCAGGAGCATAGTTAAAGGTAAAGGTTATAAAGGGATAAATGGTCGCGCTGATTATGTGGCTTATCATAAATACTTAGCGAATAAAATGTGGAGTTATTACGCTAAAGCAGACCAGCCTGAACCTCGCCCCTACTTAAAATTCGAGACTCAACATATGCCTGCAGTTTTAGCATTATTCTTAATGATTTCGACAGGGAAGAATAAAGAAACAATCTTAAGTATAAAGCGAAACTATGGAAATAAAGCTTGGTATGAAAACTTTGACATAAACCTTGGCGTCGATGATAAAACTCCAGCTTCGCAAAAAATAATTCGTGTCATTGGCCATAAAACGAGAGGTGCTTTTGGCATAAAAAAAATCCCAATGCGTATTCCTATCAACTCTCCTATATTCGAATATATGAAGCTTTATGATGATATTGTAAATGCTCCTACTAGAGAGTACTTTTTCAATTTTAAAAGCTCATCGACCTTGTTGCAAACACACAAAGTGTTTTGTAACTCCTATAAAATTCTTGATGACAACAATGAAGTATTAACTAGTATTGAAACTCCCCGTTTGCGTAAGACTTTTGCAGGCCATTTACTGTTGCAAATGGTTGAAGATGTTGATAATGCTGAAGACTTAGTAAGTAAACTACGCGAAGCATTGAATCATAAAGAGTTCGACACGACTTTGTTTTCTTACATTATGAAAACTGGAGTCGGAAACCAAGTTATTAATGCTGCTATTGTCGCTCTAACATCAAATATGCTTGAAAAGGCGATGGTTTTTCAAGGAACCATCTGTGAAGAAACTGAGCGGGACGCAAGAAATAAACAAGTTTACCTCTGTGACTGCACGGATGACACTAGCCCTACGCATAATCTCCCTATAGCAGACAGGTGCAAAAAATACGATATGTGCTTAGGATGTGAACGATCTGAAGTATATGCCATGCATATACCAAAAATCTGCTATCGGGTTATGCAGTATGATGAAGTAGCTAAAAAAAATCCCTTGGGATTTAGCGGGTTACTAGAAGACCGACGACAAATAGCCTTAGACACTATAGGGAGATTTAGTAATGAGCATGGTCGAGGTGTTGAAATTGTAGAACATGGCTATGCCGAGGCTGCTAGAGCCATGAAAAACAATAGACCATTACTCCCTACAATAATTCAATTCCAATAGGTGATTCTCCATGTTTAGTAATATTGAAGTTTTACAACACGGTGAATCTCCTTATGAAATAGGTAAGAAACAGTGGGAACTGCTCGATGCTCTGAAAACCCAATATGAGGGCAGCGATATGTCTGCGATAACCCATGGACAAAAGTTTCTCGATCCTATTTGGTACCCTTCAATTTCTATCTATGAACAAATAGATTTCAAGCGTTACTTCCCTAAGAAAAATCAATACCCGCTTGAATTATTTTGCCGGATTGCATGCTATGAACTGATTCAGGTCAATGGTTATTCGGGTAATACGGTTTTTGGTCGCATGGCCTCATTAGCTAAGTTTATAAAAGATTCCGCGTGGGGCGGCGTAATGTTTGCTGAACGTGATCAACCATTCTTATTTTTTTCGGAACTTGAGCCAGAGGAAATAACAAATTTTGCCCAAATTCATTTATCCAAAGGGCTTTGTATTTATTCTGTTGGTTTAGAATTTTTAAACATGTTCCATTCAATCAAACACAGAATTGGCTTAGAAATCTTCGTAAAAGGAATGAGTTTGCCATGGAACGAGCAAGGGATTGGTTTCCGTACTTGGGTTGCTCAGCAACAAATAATCGCTGGTATAAAAACTGAAAAGGGCTTTTATGCTCCGTTACCATTCGAAAATGTATCTAATATAGTTCAACACGCTTTACCATTAGTTCTCGATTACCATGACGAACTGATTAATTTCTTTGACGAGTTTAACAACTTAGATAACTTAAAAACCTACGCTACGCTGAAGCGAAAGAAACGGAGCCGCCCTGTTAACAAGCTCGTAGAAAAATATAGGGAGATCCTGACAAAAATAATACCTATTCGCTATATTGACGCTGATTCGGACTCAAATAACAATTTTTCACAAACATGGCTCAGCGAAATATTGAGACTCATTCAGAGCGCCTGTATTTGGATTGTTTTATTGACCACTGGATTGCGAAATATTGACATGCGCAATCTTGTTGTTGGATGCTGTCAACCATCAAAGCGTACCAAGAATATGTGGTGGCTGGTATCAGACCTTAAAAAAACTAAAAACCGAGTAGTCATACCAGTGGGAGAGCCAACTTACAAAGCTGTAAAACTACTTGAAAGCGTTCGTTTTTATCAATCTGAATTTCTTATAGTTAATAGCTCAAATAATACACGCAGTCACATTAGTGGCAGGGAATATACAGCTCAAGAGACTGGAATAATTCGCACGAATAATGCACTTAATACTTTATTAAAAATTCTTCCAAACAAGTATGGCTTTTCAATTGAGACCATAGAAGATTCTGATGCTACGGCCCATTGCATCCGAGCTACATTAGCGGGTTACATTGCCGAAAACTCTCATGTTGCAATCTTGATATTAAAGCGCTTGTTTGGGCACAGCAACGCATTAATGCCAAACGAGTACATTCGCAGGAATCCACTCGTAATAGAAAAACGAAAAGAACTTCAGTTAAAACTTACTGATAGCATAGCTAATGATATGGCATATGCTGTAGCACATGGCGAAGTCAGCGGCAGAAATGGAGAGTTATTATTAAAGGGGGCTAACAATATTCAGGCGGAGATTGGTTTAGAAGCACGATTACAAAACCTCAGTTTAACAGAGATGGAGCTATTTCAAACTTTAGAAGAAAGGCTTACAAAAATATTTTCTGATGACATAAATAATGGTGAAACTTATGCTTTGTTAACCCCTATGGGAGTTATATGCAATCGTTCGTGTAACAACACCTCAGACAGTCCGTGTGCTAAACAAAGCAACAATCAGCGAAGAGTAGAGATAGGAGTAAAAAAGGCAATCACTGACGCATTAAGCACTTTGCCGAATCCGGCTCAATGTGTAGGGGTCGCCTGTGCTGATGCATTGCTAGGTAAAAAATGGTCTAGACCATTACTTGAAACGTTTGATTATTTTCACAGATATCGCAAAGCAACATCCGAAATAACCTCCATTGAAGAGGACGCAATTGTTTTCTTAAATACTTATGCAGCCCCATTGATGGCTATTTATGGTGATGAACGAGAAGAAGGATACTTTAATGTCAGTTCAAGTTAGTGCCGATAAAAAGTCCAATCATGAGTACGACAAACGGACGCACGATGAGCGCATAGCAGCTTTACGGTCTGCCTTTACAGAGCTTTCTGCAATAGCTCTTGTAACTGGAAAAAAGACAGATGCGTCTCAATCTAAGGTTTTAAAAAAAGCAGGTGTGCATAAGTCTTATTTTCACGGAGAAAAAATTAAGGATAAAGCGACCCAACAGCGTTACTTCGATGTTCATGATGAAATTAAGAAGTTTCAAGATGATTTTAGTCAAAGTTCAAGCGATAAATCAGTTTTAAGTAAGGCAGAGGCTCGCAGGGAAAAAGAAAAAAATAGAGCTGTCATGCTTGAACGACAATTAATAGTCAGTCGCGAAGAAGTAGTGGATTGTAAGAAAAGAATAGCGCAACTTCAAGAACGGGATAAGCATAAAGCTCATAGTTTAATAGAGTTATCCCATCAGGTATTGACATCAAATAAGCAAAAAACATCTAATTTTGTAGACTTTACGAATATCCCTTATGTGTCTCCAGACCAATATTTGACGCGTAATGGAGTTTATTGTTTTGATGACGACGCTTTACGCAAAAATGCATGGGCACGTTCAGAAAGAGAGCTGCATGAAGCCCTGAACCGTCCGTTGCCAATGCGGGTTTATATTCTAATCGGCCCACCTTGTGCTGGTAAATCAAGCTGGGCAAGAGATAATGAGTCTTATTGGAACGATCGTCACCCTGTTGTTATCGATGCGACTAATCTCACTATTTTTGACCGCATGAAGTGGTTTAAAATTATCAATCAATATATTAGGACAAACGATATTCATGTCTGTGGAGTCGTGTTTATTACGCCCTTAAATGTTCTTTTTGCTCGAAACAATGTCATTGAGCAGGCGAAAAAGATGGCTAGTGAGGTTATTAAGGACAAGTTTGATACTTTAGAGTGGCCTGATTTACAAGAGGAGATGTTTCAAGAATTAGTGGTGGTGAGGCATGACTAAGCAAGAGTTGATTGAACAGTTCAATGCAAAAACAATTAGCCGGCAGTCGCTAGGAGTTCTGCGAAGGATGTTGATTCAAGAAGTGTTTGAAAATTTTGCAGGACAACCCATCGAAGTTATCGAGACTATCTTGAACAAAAATAAAATCAAAGTTGACTTGAAAAAGCTTGCTCGAAAAGTGGGTTATAACATTAAACCGCACAATATTCGTCAGTCATTTATGAATGAAGTAGTCAAATTTCAAGATAGCTTAAGGGCAAAAGGCCATATTGCTGAAGACGAAAAAAACCGTACTCAAGAGAGTAACGAAAACACCAAATTGCTCATTGATTTTATTAGATTGCGACTTGCTGAACCAAATTACGAATGGCCTACCAACCTGCGTGGAACGCTTTACAGACGTGCATTCTGGGCTTATTTCATCGATACTCCGTTAACGGAAGTAAAGTATCCTGGTTCAGTGATGGCAAAATCCGACGTTACAGAATTGCTTGCTGAGGTTGACGTAAAAATAGTCAACGGGGAATTAAAAACACTGAACTACTCTAATGATTCTGCGCTTGATGAAATGTCTGACACCATGGAATCCAAAGCAATTTCACGCTTACGAAAGGAACTGAAAGAATGCAGAGATGAGTTAGTTGAAGCGCGAGAAGTCAGACTGTCATTAGAAAAAGAGGTGGAGCAGTACAAGCAGCGACAAAAAGGGTTATTAGGTGCAACTTCTGACGCAATTAAGTTTGGGAGCATTCACTAATGAAAACCGTAATTGGCACTGTCAGCGAAATTATTTTTGAATCTGGAAAAAAACAAATCATTGAATTGAGAACCAAGCTAGATTCGATTCAGGTCTTGTTAAATGATGCCTATCTGCACGTTGAGCAGCACGATCATATATACGTTAGAGGTGAAATTTTAAATTCAAGAATATGGGGTGATCAGATACATGCCAGTGAAGTTGATTATACTCCCGTAACCCATGAGTTACTTGCCGATTTTTTAATGGCTGGGGTAGGGATTGGCAAGTCAATTGCCAATAGGCTTATAAGCTATTTTCCTGATAACTTGCTCAAGTTGATCGAAGCAAAGGATATCAAAACGCTTTCTACCGCACCATGGGTTTCCAAGTCTGTTGCAACAGTGATTTGCAATAACTGGCACAAGCAACAAGGTAAAGTTGAGTTGCTGAAATACATGGATTCAGTACTCATTAATACGCCTGCTTCATCACGACAACAATTGCGACAAGTGGCAAAAAAAGCATATGCCTTTTATGGTGATGATACCGTTAAAAAGCTACAAGATGATCCATACCGAGTATGGGCGTTCTCAAGCTTTGCTGTTGCAGAACGGCTTGCATCAGCACTTAAAATCGAGAGAAACGACAGTCGAAGATTAATTTGTACTGTAGAAGAAATCTTATTCAGGCATTTAAAACAAGGTAGCACACAAGTTGCTCCTAGCATCTTCGCTGAAGACTTAACCAAGCTTATTGGTTCATCTAAATTGATGTTAAAAGCGCTGTCAGCAGCAGTAAGCGCTGGTACAGAGGGAAATCCACGTATTGTTGTGTCTGAGTCATCTTGCTCAGAAGACATGTCTGAAAATGAGCGTTTGTATCATAGGCAGTTTGCGCTACCTGGTACAACGATAATGGAGAACTATGTCTCAGAACAATTACGCGAAAGGCTTAGCAGTAACATCTTACCCATTATTATCAGCAATGACGTATTGGATAATTACGTACTGAAAGGAAACAAGCTGAGCACTGAACAAAAGCAAGCGGTTAAGATGATATTGGCCAATTCTGTGAACGTAGTCAGCGGTGGAGCTGGGACAGGAAAAACGTCCGTTTTATACTGCGCTAATGATTTGATAAAGCAATCAGGAAATGATGTGCTTCAGGTCGCATTGTCTGGTAAAGCTAGCCAACGTTTGATCCAACAGACAGATGATGATGCATTTACCATTGCGGGCTTACTTAGCCAAATAGAAAAAAATGACGAGTTTTTGGATGCTTATCAGACACCAGTTGTGCATATAGACGAAGCCTCGATGGTTGATTTGCAGTCGATGTTCCGTATTCTGACGGTGTTTGAAAACAAACCGTTACGCCTCGTATTTATAGGTGATTGGGCGCAGCTTGCACCCGTTGGGATTGGTTTGATATATCATAAACTTGTGCTATCCGATGCTGTTCCAAAGGTTGAACTGACGGTCAATTTTAGAAGCAACACTGCCATTGTTGAAGCTGCTGAGAACATCAAAAAAGGGATAATCCCAGAGACCAACGAGACAGTTCAAATCCTTGAATATGAGTCTACTAAACAACTACAGGGGCTTTTGCAACGTCAATACTACCTAAACACATATAATCACATTGAAGCGCATATCATAGCTGCTAGACTCAAAACGGTCTCTGAATCAAATACTACACTTCATCGCTTTCTATCCAAGGGTTGTGAAGTTATTAAAATTGCCCCTCAATTTCGTATTGGCGATAAAGTTATCTATAAAAAAAATGACAAGGACTTGGGTTTAGTCAATGGCAGCACTGGCACTGTAATCGGACAAGCTCATGACACCATGATTGTGAATTTCACAATCGAAGGTCAAGCAACACTTACAGCAGAGCAAATTCAAAATGACTCCAAGGGGATTTATATGTTGCAACATTCATATGCAATGACCTGTCACAGCTCACAAGGCAGCGAATTTAATGTCGCTATTGTGGTAGTTGAGAATTTTGCCTTGGTTGAAAGAAGCTGGCTTTACACAGCCGTTACTCGCGCTAAACAGAAAGTAGTACTGCTTGCTAAAAAAGGAGCTATTCAAAACGTATTAGACAGAGGCTTTAGGTTTGAAAAGATTTCTGTTGGGTTTAAAATATGATGATTGAACTGGAGCATCGGGATGGCGCGGATATACCAATTCCATACAATGTAGATACGAATCAGGTTAATACTCATCTCATGGACTACTTAATCTACAGGAAAAAATACGCCAAGTTCATTCATCATACCTTACACAACGTCAGTCCAAAGACTATTTATAATGATGCGCAACGGATCAAGTATCTGATCAACCTCTTGTCCCAACAAAAATATATAGATCATGAAATCACAAAGGTCGGCATTCATTATTGCTCTGCAAGATACGAAACCAACATGGTGCCGATCATCGATGGACTACGCATTGCTGAATGGGAAGAGGAATCAATCGAGCAATATGTTAAATCATGGCGTAATTTCTACCGATATTTAACTGCGGCTGGTATTGATCATGCTATGTACATGCCAGATACTGTGCAGGTATCTATGCATAGAGAGCAAGATGACAATTTCTTATCGCATACGAGCTATGACAATAGTTATGGGGGAGAGAAAGAGACGGCTATAGACGATAGAAACAAAAAATTTAAGGATGATTACGTAAATTCGGTCATTTCCATGTCTGATTTTTGGCGGCTATATGAAAACCTTCATGCACAAGACGAAGTTTATGCTGTGATGGCATATTGTGAATTTGCCACGTTATTGCGTGTTGAAGCATTAGTGCGCGACTTTCCGCTAGTCCCTAATTCACTTAACCCGAATTTTAAGCCATATGCTCTAATGGAACGTCAAGATGCACGTATTCAAGACCTTAACTACATAGCCAAAGGTGGCAGAAAGAAGACAACTCAACTCTCCGTTTCAGTCCATAAAATATTTAATGATGAATACATTAAGTCAGACATATGTAACTACGAGCAACGATTTAAAAAATACCAAGACAACTACTGTAAAACCAAATGGGCTAAGAAAAAACACAGAACACCACAAATGCGATTCTGTTGGCTAAATAAGCAAGGCACGCCTGTCTCTGTAAGGGAGTATCAGGGAGCATTTGAAAAGGCTGCTGATGAGCTTGGGGTAGCCGTGCATACCCACATGATGCGACATTCAGGGGCTACCCAACTGTTGTGGCGCTATTTGAAGGAACACAACCTAACCGCATCACATACTAACGACTTACTTGTTGCAGATGCGCATGCAGTGTTACAAAAAATGCTGGGGCACATGGATATAAAGACAACGAAGATGTATGTAAGGACGGTTGAACGTATGATCCAATCAGAAAAATTAAGCATGTTGTTGAATGTAGCGCTATCTACATCACGCAAGCATCACGAAGACCTTGTAAAAAACAACAAGGTGTTGTCTGGTGGCCTTTCATCAATGGAACGTGCTGTAAAGCGATTTGAAGAGCATATGACTGGCAGCAACATACTGTCAAAAATTGAAAGGAAAATAAGTTAAACAGATATAAGTGATAGCTCAACCTCATTTACTTCTTCAGTCAACAGGAAATGGTTTACTGAGATAATGATTGGACATATAAAAGTGCTCGCAAAACAACTGGTAGAGCTGGAAGAATTTGAAAATGA
The DNA here is from genome assembly GCF_030548145.1 of Aliiglaciecola sp. 2_MG-2023. Classification (NCBI taxonomy): domain Bacteria; kingdom Pseudomonadati; phylum Pseudomonadota; class Gammaproteobacteria; order Alteromonadales; family Alteromonadaceae; genus Aliiglaciecola; species Aliiglaciecola sp. 2_MG-2023. The sequence continues at coordinate 216,392 of NZ_JAUORY010000002.1, read as the reverse complement.
AGACATCGAATACAATAAAATTAAAGAGAACAGAGGCCGAAGGGTTTCATTCAATAATGATTCGTTCGGTTTAAGGAAAGGCTCATGATAAAAAACAAAATGTTAAGCGACGGCATTTACTATTCTTATGAAAGTTTATCATTCTACAAAGTATTCTATTCTGGATTGGGCACTGATGATATTCGTGAACTTCCATCGTCGCTGAATAGTTATTTGCATCGCATAGTTGATTTAAATTCGCTCACCAAGAACAACAAAATCAATAGCGCTTGCGTAGGTCGGTATCATGATGCAAATGAAACTGATGAAGTAACATTCGATTTTGAAGGTTACTTTATTGGGTTATTTGAGGTTGAGATAGACGTAAATTGTGATGAATTGTCGATGGAAGTCTGCAATGCATCTAAAAGACTATCTAAGGCCTTGTTGATAGCAGCCAGAGCGCACTCGAAACAAGTTCGCAAAAGCGATGGCAGCCCTTACATTTTCCACCTGATTGAAGTTATGGATTTGCTTACTAATATTGGTGATGTTAGCGACGAAGATATTGTCCTTGCCGGTCTCCTTCACGATATTATTGAAGATACGAAAGTCACTAAGTCAGAGTTATTAAACAGTTTCGGTAGTCGTGTTGCAAATATTGTCTCCGCTCTAAGCGACGATAAAACATTGCCTTTATCAGTGCGTCGTAAACTGGTTATAAAAAAACTAAATTCGGCACCACGCTCAGTTAAAACGATTAAATTAGCCGACATGTGCTCAAATTCCTCTGCGGTACCGAAAGCTTGGACTACGCAGAGATTAGCAGAGTATTTTCAGTGGATTGATCTAGTTGCTCTTGCATGCCGCGACGCAAACGAACCGCTTTATCAAGAGTACTTAACACGACGTTTCGCAAAGAATTAATTATGTGTGAAGTTTCAAAATTATGCGGAATTGAGCGAACTCGCCTACGTATCCATAAACAGCAGAATGACTACTCAACATTAACTTATACCACTGTTTGTTATATACTCCGGATCGTTGACGTACAAACAGGTCTCCTATCGAGAGCGTTGATGTCGCCTTATGTAAGGTTATCGCCCAAGAGCGTGATACCCAAAGACCCTGATTAGTTTTGTGCAAAAGCGTCCGCAGGGACGCTTTTTTTTGTGATTTAGAAACTTGTAAAACTAGAAAATGCATAAACAAAAAAAGAGTTAGGTATTTTGTTTAGCGACGCTAGCAACTGCTAAAAGAATATTATGTTGTTAATAAAAATTCTAAAAATTGAAATAATGGAAGTCCAAAGTTTTAAACTTAGGTATGCCTATGCATCATATGTAGTATAAACTACTCTACATAAGCTTCTTCATTTTATTCGTGGGGGCCTAAAAACCTATCGCCATTAAAGTGGATCATATGCCCTGGATTATCAGCGATCCAAACCTCGGTTTCCCATGCAATATCCGCAGCATTCTTCCTAAACTCGTTCGTATGTGGGAAAGCAGTAACATAGACTTTCCCAACAGTGCATTCTTTAAGTGCTTCTTCGAGTTCGTTCCAGCGCTTAGGGCTTACTGGGCCGTGACTAGTCACGGCTTCAATCAAAAATAACCACTTGCGTTTTTCATCGTAAACAACAACATCGGGCAACTTGTCGTGTGACATAGGTGATACACCTAACGATAGAAGATAGTCACTTTCTAAATGCATCAACTTACCACCCTCGTTGCGACTGCTGGCGGTATCTCCTATGTACAATACTCTGCCACCCTCACCTATAAAGCGTGGGCAAAACTCATGTATTATATCTGCATGCAGCTGATTGTGTGCACCAGGTGATAATGTTATTTCATCACCACTTGGCAATGTTATAGGTATCTTTGCTTTGTGGACTTTTTTTTGATATCTCGCTTTCAGCGATGGTGAATTAACCAGAAATTGTTTAACTTTATCCCTCCAATCACCATCAGGGTAAGCGTGTAGGATATCGATAATAGGTTGATTTAGAGAGTAGTTATTATCCTTGCTATTGGTCGAACGCAGAGGGTCATCCCTGTTTCTTTCAACGATGCTGGCTTGCTCGAACTGGTGAAGCGTCTGGCGTCTTATCGTTTCTCTTGAATTTGGCTTATAATCCATTCCATAAAATTCTCGAATAAAGCCCATTATTGATACCGTGGGCAATAACGGTGCTTTAGCGCTACTCCAATTATCGGCAGGTCTGATGTTGGACAGAGATAAAAAGACCCAAGCCGATCTATCATTATATTGTTGTTTAGGTAAACCCAGAGCCTTTAGTATTTCCTTGGCCTGTTTTATTTTCACTTCCATCATGTTGTTTTCACCATTGATTCAAATTCTTAAGTTACTCTACAACATGTGCAGGTTTTTTTCCTTATTATGTGCAGGTTTTTATGGTATTTTCTCACATATAGTAATGACTAAAAAAGAGAAGGCAGATGACAGAGGCGGCCGTTGAATTGACACTCCCTATAAACGATATTGTGGATAGTATAAGAGAAACAGCAAACAACAAGCTCGATAAAGCTACTCGTGGCAAGCTAGGGCAATTCATGTCTACATCTGCGGTGTCAGCACTTCTCTCATCGATGTTTGATGACTACTCTGGTGATTTGTCTGTTTTAGATGCAGGTGCCGGGGTAGGCTCCCTTACAGCTGCATTTTTGGATAACGCCTTACGGCATAACGTTAACAGCATATCTTCTACGTGTTATGAAATATCGGACATACTCACTCCATACTTAGAAGAAACGCTTTCGCTATGTGAAGAAAGGGCTAATTTACAAGCTACGCTATTTCGATCGAACATATTTACTAAAGATTTCATTGAAGACTCTGTCACTGCAATTAAAAGCCCAGACTTCACACCTCAATATAACAGAGCTATTCTCAATCCTCCCTATTTGAAAATAAATGCTAAAAGTAATGAACGGGCACTATTGAGTAGCGTGAATATAGAAACCGGTAATTTATATTCAGCATTTGTTGCACTTGCGATCAAACAATTGGCTGATGGTGGCGAATTGGTGGCTATAACGCCTCGTTCATTTTGCAACGGGCCGTACTTCAATGAATTTCGTCGCTTATTACTAGACGAGTGCTCGTTAAATAAAATCCATGTATTCAACAGTCGTAAATCGGCCTTTAAAGCAGACAAAGTGCTGCAAGAGAATGTTGTTTTTCACCTAACAAAAGGCACTCCACAGCGGGAGACTGTTATAATAAACTCTAGTGCTTGCGCTGAAGAACATATTCCTACTGTGTTTGAAGTGAATTTTGATGAAGTGGTTCAGCCGAACAATTCTGAACGCTTCATTCATATTATCACCAACACTGAAGAGCGTGAAATCGCTAATAAAGCAGGGGGGTTACCCTGTTCATTATCTGATCTAGGTATTCAAGCGAGTACAGGTAAAGTTGTCGATTTTAGGACTAGAGATAACCTAAGTTATGAGTCTGTCGAAAATTCTGTACCTTTGATATTTCCTCAACACCTTAGGCGCAGTGTACTAACTTGGCCATTATATGGTGGAAAAAAGCCTAATGCGTTGTTACTCAACGAAAGTACGCAGAGTCTACTAGTGCCGAACGGCACGTATATTGTAACAAGGCGACTTACATCAAAAGAAGAAACTCGCAGGATAATTGCGGCTATATATCACCCAAACACCACAGATGCTGACGTTGTTGCTTTTGAAAACAAGACCAACTACTTCCATGCAAATGGACAACCACTAGATAAAAGCTTAGCAAAAGGGTTATGGGTCTTTATTAATAGTACAATTGTAGACAAATACTTTCGTCAAATGAACGGCCACACTCAAGTTAACGCAACTGATTTGCGAACTTTACGTTATCCTACATATGAACAATTGATACAAATAGGTAAAGATTTTCAATGTGAAGAATTCAATCAAGTACATGCTGATCTAGTTGTTAGTGACGTTCTAAATTTTAATTAGGGAGAAAAATTATTCCAGCTGCAAACTTACTCACATTATTGGACGATATCTCTACAGTGCTTGATGATGTGGCTGTCTTATCTAAGGTCGCTGCTAAGAAAACAGCTGGTGTATTGGGCGATGACTTAGCGCTAAACGCTGAGCAAGTGTCAGGTGTTAAAGCAGAGAGAGAATTACCAGTTGTATTCGCCGTGGCGAAGGGATCTCTCCTCAATAAGCTGATTCTTGTACCTAGTGCATTGCTAATCAGTTATTTTATACCTTGGTTGGTGACATATTTATTAATTGCAGGTGGCTTATATCTGTGCTTTGAAGGTATAGAAAAGCTACTGCACAAATTTATGTCGAGCAAAGAAGAGCTAAAACAATTGCATCAACATAAATTAGCTGCATTGGCCGATCCCAATGTAAATATGGTCGAGATTGAAAAAGCTAAAATTAAGGGTGCAATAATAACCGACTTCGTTTTGAGCGCAGAGATTATCGTCATTATCCTCGGAACAGTTCAAAGTCAACCTTTTTCAACTCAAATTGCAGTGCTTTCGTTAATGAGCATTGCATTTACTATTGGTGTTTATGGAATCGTCGCGATGATAGTTAAGATAGACGATTTAGGTCTCTATCTGGTGCGCAGAGCAGTGTCCGACGGTGGAAGAAGCATAAAACGCATGCTAGGCAATATGCTATTAAGATTTGCACCGATTTTAATGAAATTATTATCTATTGTCGGTACCGCAGCAATGTTTTTGGTAGGGGGCGGAATTATTGCTCACGACATTCCAGTTCTGCATCATTTTGTTGAAAATAGCATTGAACTGGTTTCAGTGTTTCCAAGTTTGAACAATATAATCAGTTCGTTAACTGGAATTTTGATGAATGGTTTTGTTGGAATAGTCTCAGGACTGATGGCGTATGTTTTTTATGTTGGCGTTCACAAACTATTCTTAACTAAGAGTAGTTAGTTAATACTCAACGACCATATTAAAGGTTAAAGTTATTGCTGCCTGAAATAGATTTAACCTTAGATTTGAGCAAATTTCAGACTAAACCCACTCTTTAAATCCCAAGGATTCAAGCTTGGGTGCAAAATCTTTTACAATGGACTTTGGCACACCGAGTACAAATAAGTCTTTAGCTCGCGTAACTGCAACATATCCAATTCGACCAACCTCAGTATCCACTCCATTAAGCATTGCTTCGATATGAGGCTTCTGCGCCATATACAAAACCGCATCCAAGCTCTCGCCCTTAGCTTGATGAATAGTATCAACTCTAATTGGCAAATATTGATTACTATTTAAACCCTGACTAGGAAGTAAAGGCATATCAAGCAGCTTAGTTTTTGCGAGTTTATTACCAATATTTTCAACTTGAGAATACCCATAATCTTGTTCTACTTTTTTAAGCAGTTTAATTACTCTTGGTTTTAGTTGGGCATGCCATTCGCTAGTAGCTTTTAAACTTGAAGCAGGCAATCCATCTTTATTTGACCTTACGAACATCCAAATATCTTTTCTGAGGCTCTTGATTTCAGGATAGCTGTCAGCATTGCCCAACATTATTAATAGATTATCAGGGGTATTTTTTAATAGACCAACAATGGCACGAACAGCTAATTGAAATGACTTTTGATAATTATTATTAGCATCACGCTCTAAAGATGCTTGAGCTAATAACTTAACTATGCCGCTGCCAAGGTTTTTAGGGACATTTTGTAATTTATCAATCCCAGAATTACCCCTGTAGAGTACAGCGGAATTATTTACAGACAACCCCGTGCTTCGCACCGTATTAACAAAAACATCAACTAATTTCCGCTGGTTTTTCGGATCATATACTGAATAATATGCTCCATACACATCTTTAACCTGAGACCGGTTTGCAACATCATTTCTACCCGCCAAACTATTTGCCACATTTAATATTGGTGGGATAGAACGATAATTGGTGTCTAAACTAAAACTTAGATTAGTCGGGACTAAATTATGCAGATTTATGAACTCTCCTGTTGCCCCTGCAAATTCGTAAATAGCCTGATTAGGGTCACCAATAAGACTAACTTTTGCTCCTGCCTGAATTAGAAGTTCAAGAATACTTTGATGCAGCTGACCAATATCCTGAGCCTCATCGACAATAATAAAGGGGTATCGTTTTACCAGCACCCTCAATATTTCAGGCTGATCGAGCAAGGTATATAGAACCCAAAACTTCCCCAACTCATGAGTATAAGCACCTATCTTTCCGAGAGCCTTAGTTACTTTCATGCCATTATTTGTTAGATGCAGTGTATTATTTTGCCGATAACTAAATTCAAATTCATTGCCTGCTAAACCTACGCAAATTTTGTCGATAGAGGTGCCTACAACAGGTCTGTTGTTACCAGGGGTTGGTGAATACCAGTACTTATATTTATCGCTGTTAAGAAACGGCTCCGTACCAGATAGCAAGAAAGGTACTCTACTACATCTCATAGACCTATGGGCATGCGGCCGAAGAATATGACTAGTGATAAAGCCGTCAAATGTATCAATAGTCAAACGAGAAGAAGCAAGCCCACCAGAATCGTGAAACGTACTTTCCGTATATGATTGTTTGAATGTATCTACCGCAACGTTTGAAAATGATAATAAAGCAACATGCGACCTGGATTGATCTTGCTCTTTACGTATTTTAGCTAATCGACTTACGGCAGTTTTTGTTTTTCCGCTTCCTGCGCAAGCCACTACAGCCATAGCTTCTAGCGGCGCATCTACTATTTGTTGCTGTTTCTTGGATAAATTTGCCACTATAAAATCCTTTTATATTCGCACACATGCTTTATAGCGTTGTATAAATAATCCGGGACTACAAAATTACCTGTGTGCTCTTCAATCGATTGAGCAAGCACTTGGCCGTATCGGCCTTTTTGTATGTTTGTTTTGCCTTGCCCTCGTTCGAACATTCCGCAAAAGAGAGCTTTAGCCTTATCCTTATTTGAACGCTCTTTATCTACCTTAATTTTAAGATCCGCTGCTATCTGAGGATGAATTTCTGAAAGCGCCGAAAGCATAACAATTCTATTCTCTTCATGAAGTGCCAAATCATACTCTAGCGTTTTTACGCCATAAAACACTTTAACTAACTCATCTTCACGCTTGACCAGACTCTTAGTATTGGATGAGATATTGGACCTATCGCCTAAATCGGGATATCTGGCTATATTTTTTTTCTTCCCCTCCTCATCAATTTCGTCAAATGGATCAGCGTCAGTAATTGCTGACACGGGTATAGGTAGCGAGCTTTCGCCGAACAATGGCAAGAAGCAATCAAAATTTAACCCTTCAACACTAATCAAACTTACCGCATGCCTACGAAGGTTATATTTAACCCCCATTTTGTTTGACAAGACACTGATAAGCATCAATTCAGCCGCACCTTCGACAAATATGATCCGACGGGCAAAGAAAATCTCAGCACGAGTAACATCCAAGTAACGCTCAAGTTTTTGTCGAATTTTCAGCTGTTTCTTCGCATCAGGGTCAAACTTGATATCACGAGGAAAAAAGGCATCAACTTTTTTTTCTGAATCTACGAGACAAATTGTAGAATCGAGGTCCGCGATACTTGCAAAATTGGGAGAGTGACTTGTAACAAAAACTTGAACATTTTGTTCTCCCTTTTCGGCATGTATTCCCTTTAAATAATCTAGCAAGACCGACTGTAATTGAGGATGTAGGTGAGCCTCTGGCTCTTCAACGATTAAGCCTCTATAGGCTGGGGTCTGGTCTTTTACCATTTCGCTAAGTACAACAGCCATATAAATTAGGTTATTAAAACCTAAACCATTTTGATCAATCTCAAAATCATCAGCCTGCAATGTAAGTCTTGCGGTCAGACGATTGAAATCTGTACCACTAATACCGACTGAGAGTAGTTGAGCTAATTTCTCGCCGAGCATAGCTTCATGGCGATTTACAATAGCTTTTTGAGTAGCCTTTATAGGTGTTGTTGCTTTTAATTTATTATCAAAATCAACGAGTGTTTTTTCAATATCTTCTCGTCCACCACCATCCCCCCTTCCCAAGAGTCTTAACAACCTAGCTAACTGGCTATTTCGTCCAGGTTTTAATCCCTGCGAAGCATCTCTTAGTGGCTGTAAATAAACGCCCCTAATATTTTCGAGCATATCGCTGTTCAAGCTAATTTCGTCATGAACCCCGCACCATCTTCTCGGCTTCATTCTGCCACTACCGGCATCAACCTGACTATAGCTAACCGAGAGGTGTGCTTCAAAGATATCTCCAACGGGTATTAAAGCAGGTAAAAAATCAGCCTCGTCTGCAGTTGTAAGGTCAGAGAATTCAAATTTGAATAGAATATCTCCCTTTGGTTCAGTACCATCCATAGGGCGATGTATATCATCTGAAGTAAAACGTGGATATGGATCCTCGTGCCCAGCTAAAAGAGATCTTAGACCATCGACAAGTGCAGTCTTTCCAATATTGTTGGCACCAACCACAATATTTAGTCCTGGTGTGAACTCAAATACTGTGAATTTCAACCTCCGGAAATTTGAAACAGTAAATTTTTTTAAATACACATCTATAGTCCTTTATAATTTCTAATGTAAACATTCACACTGAGGAAAATTAGAAAGCATCTTAATACTGTTCACTCACACCAAAACTCAGTGGTGAGCCCGCTTTCTGGCTAAACTTGAACCAAAACATTATCAGAAAAATTTTTACCTGTCTGCTTTCGCTATCAATCCAATAATCAATGTTTGGTAAAACTAACTTTTATAACCTTTCAAGCTTCGATAGAGTTTAGAAATACAGAGAATTTAGCTTTCAATAATTAATACGATTGTAACGAGCGGCAAGCAGTAAGATGTGTCGCTTTGTGTACCATTTAATTTTCACCTACCTCCAACTATGACCGTTTAGGATTCAATCAGTCAGATAATAAAGTGTACCACGTGATGTTTATGACTGATTTGAAATAGGACACTTAAAAAAAAAGAAAGGAACCATTCTATCTACACTTTATTGAAGTGTACCGTTTGAATTTTCATATTATTACAACTGGTAATTCCCGATCAGCTTTTACACCAGAAACTTGCTCGGCGTTCAAAGCAAGATCATCCCCCAAGACACCGGCGGTTTTTTTCGCTGCCACTTTGGAAAGCACAGCGACATCATCAAGAATAGTGGCAATATCATCAATTAAAGCGAGTAGATTAGAAGCAGCCATGGTTATTCCTTTTATCTGCTTTGAGTTTATTCAAGTTCAGATGATACTCGACGCGATTTTATATTTACGTCTTGGACCACTGCGAGGTGTTGAGTATGCAATAGCTCGCTGATAGTAACTAATTGTACATTCAGTTTGTCGACTGACAGCAAAGCTTTTTGCAAATAGGCCACAGTTTGCGGGTAAGGATGCGCAATCCCTACTGCGTGACCGTGTTGTTTGGCCAGTTGGAGTAATCGTTGAAATTGAACATCAATTTCTTCAACTCGACTATCATTATCTAAAAATACGTTGCGTGGTGCACTTAACACACCATTTTGTTGCGCGATTTTTAGCGCTTTGCTATATCGCGTTGTTCTACTGTCCACGAAAAATAGGTGGTGCTGAGCTAAGAATTTCATTGTGACATTCATCGGTAAACTAAGTTGCGTTAGTTTACTACCCATATGATTATTCACTCCGATAGCATCAGGCACAGTTGCCAGCGCCTGCATGAGTGTTTGTCGAATAGATTCAGCAGACATATCTGCGGTTAAGGCTCCTGGACCTAATCGTTTTCCGGCCAGCGACTCCATGGGAATATGCAGCATGACGTCGCGTTTTTGGAATGCCGCTTTACGGGAAAATTTTTCGGATAAATGGGTAAGGGGCAAGATTGAAAATGCCACCTCTTTAGGCAAGTTGAAAGCCGCCTCGTCACGCTTAGTATTTCCCATATCATCGATAATCAACGCAATTTCCGCAGCCAACAAGGGGAACATTGGGAAATATAATAGAGCCATGCAGGCTAATTTGCGTAACTGTTTTTTAATATAATGCACGATAGTGATTAATTCTTAGTATATGTCATGTGAGTTATTATTTTTTAAGCCATTGGCTTGGATTAATTGGCGTCCCTTTGTGACGAATTTCGAAATATAAGTTAGGGCTACTTTGTCCACCACTTTGCCCAACCAGCGCAATGGTTTCGCCACTTTGCACAGTGTCTCCAACCTTTTTCAACAACGCCTGATTATGCCCGTACAAGCTCATATAACCATCACCATGACTCAATACAGTAACCAAACCAAACCCCCGAAGCCAATCAGCATACAAAACTCTACCTGCATGCACTGCTCGCACGGGAGCCCCAGTATTGCCGTTAAACAACACTCCTTTCCAACGAATTTGTCCCTGTCGAATTCGACCGAACATATTACGCATTTTACCTTGCGTCGGTAATAGTAATTTCCCTTTAAGGCCAGCTAATCCAGTTAAGTTCAAAGGCCCTTGCTTAGCGTTACGCTCAGCCTCTTCAATCGCTTTAAGTAGCGCCTGTTCATTGATTTGTAGTTGTTCTATTTTTGCCGCTTCAGAATCAATTTGTTTTTCAATTTTGGTTAACGTAATTTGTCGCAAATCTTGCTGCTGCTGAAGTTGCACTTGTTGCTGAGTTAGTTCTTTTTCTAATATTTCCAACTCATGCTGTTTGGCTAAGAGTTGTTCTGAAACCTCTCGAAGTTCAGTCACTAAATTGCGAAACGCATCAATTTGTTTTTTTCTCGCCTCGGTTAAGTAGCGATAATAACTAAAAGTCCGCTCCATTTTTGATGCATCTTCAAGATTAAACAACATCTTAGCGAAATCATTTTCACCCACCATGTACATACTTTTTAACTGGCTTGCTAGGGCTTGTTGCTGTTGTTTTACTTGTGATTGTAAGGATTTTTGCTGATTAACCAGCTCTGTGTGTTGACGCTGATTATTGCGTAACTCGTTGCGGGTATTTTCGATCTTCTCTACTGTTCGCGCGATATTCAGTTCAGCAGCTTTTAATTGCTGCTGTAACTGTTTTGCTTCGGCAAGTTGCTTTTTAATTTGCTGCTGTTTTTGTTTAATCTGAGCCTGAATATCTTTTAATTCTTCAGTTTGTTGGGCACTAACAGACAAACAAACTCCAACCACTGCAAAACACAGTAGCCGGAGTAAAGCACGAATATGTATCATCTTAAACTGTGTACAAATTTACATGTAACATCAATTTTTAAGGGTCATAATGGGTTTGCCGGTCATTTCTTTTGGCTGCTCCATGCCCATGAGGTGCAACATAGTGGGTGCTACGTCACTCAAGGTTCCACCCGTGCGAACATCGGCATCTCGACCAACATAAATAAAAGGCACCAACTCACTAGTGTGAGCGGTATGCGCTTGTCCAGTCTTAGCATTGACCATTTGTTCAGCGTTTCCATGGTCAGCTGTAATCAGACACTCGCCGCCAACTTTCTTCAATGCTTCCGTTACCCGTCCAATGCAGCTATCGACAGCTTCAACAGCTTTTATAGCCGCTTCATATACGCCTGTGTGGCCTACCATGTCGCCATTTGGATAATTACAAATGATTGCATCGTACTTGCCCGATTCAATTGCCTCAACCAACTTATCGGTTAGCAACTTAGAGTTCATTTCCGGCTGCAAATCGTATGTTGCTACCTTTGGAGACGGAATCAAAATACGCTCTTCACCTTCATACTCAGATTCACGACCGCCACTGAAAAAGAAAGTAACGTGAGCATATTTTTCTGTTTCGGAGATACGTAATTGCGTTTTATGATGCTGCGCCAACCAATCGCCCATCACATTAACCAATGGTTCGGGAGGATAAGCTGAAGGGGCATCGATAGAATCCGCATACTGAGTCAACATCACAAAGTTTAGATTTTTAGGGCAATATTCCCGTTCAAAACCGCTAAATTCTGGCTCAACAAAAGCACGAGTTATCTCTCTTGCACGGTCCGCTCTGAAATTCATAAAGATAAGTGAATCGCCGTCTTCAACCTTAACGGCATCACCAATAATGGTAGGTTTAACAAACTCATCTTTTTCATCACGCTCGTAAGAAGCCTCAAGTGCTTCTATTGCGGACGCATATTGGTATTCACTTTTGCCTTGAGAAATTAAATCATAAGCCGCTTGAACCCGTTCCCATCGCTCATCTCTATCCATCGCATAATAACGACCGATTAAAGTTGCAGTTTTACCTACACCCAGAGTTTTAAATAACTCGTCAGCTTTTTGCAAAGATTCCTTTGCACTTTTTGGTGCTGTGTCTCGACCATCAAGGAAGCAATGTAAAAAGACTTTTTTAGCACCTTTATGGACAGCCATTTTGACCATTGCAAATAAATGGTCTTCGTGACTGTGCACGCCACCTGGAGATAAAAGCCCCATAATGTGCACAGCTTTGTCTTTATTTACTGCATTTTCTACAGATGCAGCCAAAACCTTATTGCTTTCAAATTCGTTATCTTCAATCGCTTTACTAATACGTGTGAATTCCTGATACACCACACGCCCGGCTCCTAAGTTAACATGCCCTACCTCAGAGTTTCCCATCTGACCAGGTGGCAATCCAACATCAAGACCAGACCCGGAAATAAACGTATTGGGATATTCCTGCACCAACTTATCTAAAACTGGCGTATTGGCGTTAGCAATGGCGTTTTTATCGGTATCTTCACGATGTCCCCATCCATCCAATATAAGCAGTGCTAGCGTCTTTTTCGCGTTGGGCATAGGTTGCTCCTGTGTAATTTTTGATAAAGTTGTTAATAAGAGTGAAGTCATCTATCGACTTTTGAATCGGTTTTGAGAACATTCATATTGATAGATCCCCAACAGTTTATCCTGTGAACTACATCACTTAAAGAGTATTTATCAGTTAAGTTATAGCTGAATTGCAGATTCCACTATGCAAGGACTGGTTTCTGTATAGATTTTCTATATACTTTGCACTCTTTTTTCTACGCCAAGGGGCCGAAGTAGTAATGGATCAAATTATTGAGTTTGTTGGAAACCATCCTTTTTTGTCTGCTGGTTGGGTAGCACTAGTAGTGTTAATTATCTATAGCTATGTGGCTGGGATTTTTTCTCAAGTCAAAGAACTTAGCACCCACGAAGCAACGATTCTTATGAATCGACAAGATGCTGTAGTGTTGGATATTCGCCCGGCTGCAGAGTTCAATAAAGGCCATATTCTTGGCGCAAAACAAATTAAAACAGAACAACTAAATGGCGCTGACTTTAGCGCCCTTGAAAAATTCAAAGACAAACCCATTATTGTAGTGTGTGCCATGGGCATGACAGCTAAAAAGACAGCAACAGCTTTATTGAAAGCTGGTTTTAGTCATGCTTCCGTACTAAAAGGTGGAATGAATTCGTGGCAGAGTGCAAATTTGCCCGTTGCGAAATAAACAGATTTAAGGCTGACAATGAGCAAAGTTGAACTATATACCAAAGGTTATTGCCCGTATTGCCATCGTGCAAAGGCATTACTAGAAGAAAAAGGCGTTGCATTCGAAGAATATCGAATTGATCAAAACCCTGATCTTCGTGACACCATGATTACCCGAGCGAATGGCGGTTATACCGTTCCACAAATTTTTATTGATGACAAGCATATCGGTGGTTGCGACGACATGTATGCACTAGAGTCACAAAATAAACTAGACAACCTACTTAGCGTATAACGCAGTAAACCAAGGAAAAATTAACATGGCAGATGATATCCAAGCTAACCAAGCCGGTGAGCAAGCTCCACAACAAAACGCACAATTTGCAATTCAACGTGTTTACACAAAAGACATTTCGTTTGAAACACCAAACTCTCCTGCAATTTTCAAAAAAGAGTGGAAACCTGAAATTAAACTGGATTTAGATACTAAAACAGTTGAATTAGAAACGAATCTTTATGAAGTCGTTTTATCGGTTACAGTAACCGCAAATTTAGGCGAAGAAACGGCATTCCTTTGTGAAGTTCAGCAAGCGGGTATCTTTATGATTGGTGAAATGCCTGAAGCAAATAAAGCGCATACTTTAGGTTCATTCTGCCCAAATACCTTGTTCCCTTATGCAAGAGAAACTATCTCTAATTTGGTTAATCGAGGTACTTTCCCTCCATTAAACCTTGCACCGGTTAATTTTGATGCAATCTTTGCTGCTTACATGCAAAAGCGTGCCCAAGAACAGCAAGGTCAAGCGCAAAAACTTGATGCTTAATCATTGTAATGACAATGCTAAATAAGCAAAGCGTTACAGTACTAGGAGCAGGGTCTTATGGCACTGCTCTTGCGTTTTGTCTTGCACGAAATGAAGTGCAAACCTATCTGTGGGGTCGAGATACCGCGCAGATGAAAGAAATGCAAACCTCCCGATGCAACCAACGATACTTACCTGAAGCGATATTTCCTGACGCCTTGGAAATTATTCCAAACCTTGCTTCGGCAATTGCCAACAGCCAAGATATTCTAGTCGTTGTACCAAGCCATGCCTTTGCGCAAACTTTAACAGCAATTAAGCCATTTTTGACAGATCAGCATCGTTTGATTTGGGCGACAAAAGGGCTGGAACCAAAAACTGGTAGATTGCTTCAAGAAGTTGCAGAGGAAGTTTTGGGAAGTGATATTCCTTTGGCTGTTCTGTCAGGACCAACCTTTGCTAAAGAAATGGTGGCAGGGTTACCAACCGCTATTTCGTTGTCGTCAACGGATGAACTCTTAGCGGAAGAGTTTAGTGCAAAATTACACTGTTCAAAAAGCTTCAGGGTATACAAAAATCCCGATTTCATTGGCGTTCAATTAGGTGGTGCGGTTAAGAATGTGATCGCAATTGGTGCCGGGTTATCTGATGGTTTAGGGTTTGGTGCAAATGCGAGAACCGCATTAATCACCCGAGGACTTGCTGAGCTTACCCGTTTAGGATTAAAAATGGGAGCTAAACCTGAAACCTTCATGGGCATGGCAGGATTAGGCGACCTTGTACTCACCTGTACCGACAATCAATCTCGAAATCGACGTTTTGGATTAGCCTTAGGAACAGGAAAGTCGGTTGAAGATGCTATCGACAGTATTGGTCAAGTTGTAGAAGGCTATCGAAATGCAGAAGAAGTCAAAATTTTAGCCGACAAGTTAGCTGTTGAAATGCCGATTACTGAGCAGATTTACCAAGTGCTTTATCAAGGGAAACCAGCGAAAAGTGCCGCACTTACGTTGCTAGGCAGAGAGCCAACTGTAGAAGGTTAGTTAAGCTAACCTCTCCTTAAACAGCCCCTTCAAAACCCAATTGTCGCCAAGACTCATAAACAAAAACCGAAACCGCATTCGATAAGTTCATACTGCGACTCTTGGCCAACATTGGAATTCTTAAGCGTTGTTCCGCCGGTAAATTCTGAATGACCTCGTCAGGTAAGCCTCGTGTTTCAGGGCCAAACAGTAACGCATCACCCAATTTAAAATCAGCATCTGCGAAATTTTTAGTACCTTTAGTGGTGCAGGCAAACACTCTTTGCGGTTTTTCGGATTGAAGATAAGCAGTTAGATCTGCGTGACGTTTAACCTCAGCAAATTCATGATAATCCAATCCCGCCCTGCGCACTTTTTTATCATCCCAGTCAAACCCTAGCGGTTCAATCAGATGCAAGTCGTAACCTGTATTTGCGCACAGACGAATAATGTTTCCGGTGTTGGGAGGGATTTCCGGTTGATATAAAACAATACTAAGCATATTTAATCGAGGTTCTAGAAAACTAATTGTTTAAGTGTAACAAATATTACGCCCGCAAGAACCTGCAACTTCACTATTTTAAGCTATGCCGCGGCAAATTCGCTTAAGCTAAGAATCTCAAAATTGCCCGTAACGATTGATCACGAATATCCTCAGTTTCGAAGAATATTTCATGACTCGCATTTTCAATTCGCATAAGCTCACAATTTAGCATTTTTGCTGCGACTTGAGTTTGTTTAGCGTTATTCACGACCCGATCATCTCCAGCCTGCAATAACAGCACTGGAATAGTAATCGCGGCAGCATTTTTTTGGATAAATGACATCGTTTTATCAGCTTGTTTGAGCCAAGATGTTGTTACCCCACCTAGCTTGCATTGCGGATTAGCCTCATAGGTATCTCGAAAAATTTTGTATCTTTGTTGGCAATGGGTTAATTCATTTATTGCAAAGGCTTTAGGATTATATTTGGACTGACCAATAAAATACCATGGGCTTTTACCAAAGACATGGTTTAGCAAGGTATAACTTTCAATTAGCAAACAACTTAACCATTTTGGTAATGCCGGCCTGATACCGAACATCGGAGCCGACATAATACATTTAGCGAAGTCTCCAGGGTGTGTGAGTAAATACAAACTAGAAATTGCGGCTCCCATGGAATGGCTAAGTAAAATCGGTTTATGACCGCTATTAGGGCTAATAACTTGGTCAAAAAACGATTTAAAATCAGCAACGTAGTCTGCAAAATCAGCCACATACCCTTTTTCTGGATCATCTAACATTCGTCCTGACAACCCTTGTCCTCGATGGTCGTGAATAAACACACTAAAACCTGCGTGGTACAAATTGAATACCAGCTCTTTATATTTTAATAAGGTTTCAATACGACCAGAGGAAATGGCTATGCTTCCAATAGGATTCGGATTGATCACATAAGCATAGGCAATTCGTACCTTTTGCTTCCCCAGAAAATAACCGTTAATCACGTTTCTTTGCCAAAACGGTTCTATAAATTGCTGATTCCGCTTTTCTACCAAAGTTTCATCTTCTGGGATTTGGCTCTGTTCAATCATGTTATACGCTAACAATTAAATCACTTATCAAGATGCGTAATACTGCAATGTTGCATAGAATCAATCTACAAACACAATTCACTCGCGATCTCGCCTCAAAGGTTTCACTCATTATTGTTTAATCGGAATCGTGATGTTTACAATTAACCCACCTTCTGGCGAATTCATGGCTACGACTTCACCGCCGTGTAATTTTACCGCTTGTTTAACAATGGCTAAGCCTAAACCTACCCCACCCGTATCTCGATTTCGTGACGCAGACAACCGATAAAATGGTTTAAACATATCTTCCAAATCCGAAGAAGGTACACCTGTACCGTCATCTTTTACCGTCACTTGTAGTGTAGTAGTCAGATTAACCACTGACACTTCAACTTTAGTAGAACAATATTTAATTCCATTACTAATCAGATTTCCTACAGCACTTTTCAGTAGGTGTGGATAACAACTTAAAGTCAGTTCTGGAATGTCACCTAAAATTAATTCCTTACCACTATTTTGCGCTTCAAACTCGGCATCATTGAAAAGCTCTGTAAAACAACTTTTCAAACCAACAAGTTGTTTATCTTCAACAGCTACATCTGCCTCTAATCTAGATAGACGCAACACTTGACCAATCATTGAATCGATTTGCTGTGCTTCTTTTTCGATTCTCAATAGCTGTTTTTCAATCGACTCTGGCAGCTGTTCTTTTTGATTTTGAGCAATACCAATGGCAAGTTGCAATCTTGCCAGTGGCGACCTTAACTCATGTGATATATCAGCGACTAACCTTTTTTGACTTCCCATTAAGTCGGCAAGGCGTTTCGTCATAGAATTAAAATCTCGCCCCAAGGCGCCTATTTCGTCACCTCTTTTTGATGCAAATTTTACGTTTTGGGTTAAGTCACCATTGGCCACTTTCCTAGCACTTTTCTGCAATTGTCGAATAGGTCGAACAAGCGACCAGACAAACAAAGCGCACAGACTTCCGCTGACTAGCAATACGCTTAAGCCAAGCGCTATGGGATTTGTCTGCATCAACTGCCGTGCAAGATTTGGAGGGCGCGGTTTACCAGTGAACAGAAAATATGTCTGTCCTCTTACCGAGACTTTAGCTGGCCCAAAAAAGACCCCTGACGTAGTTCGAATAACAAAAGGTTGCGTCTCATTAATGAGTTCCAAAAACGGCTCTTTTAACGGCATCATTTCTCTTGGGAAACCATAAATAAATTCTTTGCTTTGAGCATCTATTAACATCAATGCATCTTTGCTTCTTTGCCCCGTGCGGCCTAATAAACGATTTAATTCGGCTTTGGGAAATCGCTCTGCAGTTAGCTCAATACGAGACGCTATTTGCTGTATACGATTAATGTCTACGTTATTTAGCGGTTTAATTGAGTAGTTAGAGTTGGTTTGCTTAGCTAACCAAGCGCCAACAAGACCCAACAGAATCGCTGCCAACCAAAACCATAAAAACGTTTTGCCAAAAAGACTGTTGGCAGGGTTAAGCTTTTTTAAAAACCTCATTGTTCAACCACGAACAAATAGCCAGTACCTCTAACCGTTTTAATTTTTTCTTGATCACTGTGTTGCATTAATTTACGCCTAATATTACTCACATGCATATCAATACTGCGATCAAATGCCATCAATTTTCTGCCCAATACTTTTTCGCTGATATCATTTTTACTAACAATTTGACCTGCGTTTATCATCAACAAATGCAAAATTAAAAACTCAGTAGCGGTAAACTCTAAAATATTTCCAGCACATTCAACACTCTGTGTATTGGGGTTCAATACAACATCATCAATTTGTAATCGTTGCTGAGAGCTTGTTGAAGGCAAATAATCCATGCGCCTGACGATAGCTTTGATTCGAGCCGATAACTCACGATGATTAAATGGTTTAGGCAAATAATCGTCGGCGCCAAGCTCTAACCCAAAAATTTTATCAAAATCATCGCCTTTAGCTGTTAACATCAACACTGGCGTTAAATGACTAGTGCGTAATCGCTTAAGCACTTCAAATCCATCTATTTGCGGCAACATCACGTCCAACAAAATTAAATCGTAATGTTTCGGCCCGATGGCTTTTTGTAAGCCTGTCTCACCATCATTGGCTTGATCTATTTCATACCCTTGGGGCGACAAATACTCTATCAACAAGTTGCACAGTTCTTTATCATCATCGATAACAAGTAGTGATTTATTTTGCATGTAACCTCAATTATTCTATATGTCATTGGTACATTATGTGGTGAATTGTAAGCTTCCAGCTGATTAAGTGACAGACGAAAAGAACATTATTTACACAAGCTTTACAATGGCCAGACACTTCTTTGCATTGACGTAACTATAATGTTTATCAAATCAACGACAAGGTAAATGTCGTTATTTCGTTAAACATTAATCAAAAGGTGATACACATGAAAAGCAAATTGATTTTTTCTAAAGCAATCATTGCCATAGCTGCTACCGCAGCCGTCACTGCATTTGCAATTCAAGCGCATGAGCGTCCAGAACCACCAATGCGTGCGGTATTCAAAAAGCTAGATTTAACAGATCAGCAAAAACTTGATGTACGCACTATCATGCAGCAATCTAAAGCAGATGGTGAAATTTACAAGCAAGATTTAAACAACATCAAAAATCAGCTTAAGAGCTTAATTAGATCTACTGATTGGGATCAAGATTCGGTAGTGAGTTTGTTACAACAAGAGCAAGATATTAAATCTCAACTTGCGTTAAGCTCGGCGACCAAACGCAACGCTGTCTGGAATACCCTCACCGCAGAGCAACAACAAAAGTTGAGTGCCATGAGCGAAAAAGGCAAAGAACGCAAAGGCAAGGGGCATAAAGGAGAAAAACGTTCTTCGCCGATGAAAATGTTCAAGAGACTCGACTTAACCGACGAGCAAAGTGCAAAAATTAAAGCTTTGTTTGAAAGCCAAAAAGCGGCTATGGAATCTCAGCGTGAAACGGTGAAAGGTTATCGCGATCAAGCTCAACAGCTGGTTAGAAGTGAAACTTTTGATCAATCAGCATGGTTGGCAGTGAGTGAGAAACTTCAAGCAGCTCATTTGCAAATGTCGACAGACATGTCAAAAGTGCGCCATCAAATCTGGAATATCCTTGATGAGGAACAACAGGCAAAAATGGCGAAAATGGATGAAAAAAGAGAACACCGCAAAGGTGGTGACAAACATGATAAGAAGAGACGTCATCAAGACGACGAACTCTAACTATCACATTGGTTACGTTAAAGATTATTGATAGTTATAAATTAACTATCAATAATCAGGCACAGTCCTCAAGTATTCGTCGCTGTCAAACAGCGGCGAAGTAATGATTAAATCCGCAGTGCAACGATTACAAGCTACAGGCAAATTCCACACCGAACATAATCGAAGTAAAGCTTTTACGTCAGGATCATGAGGTGCGGGGTTGAGTGGATCCCAAAAAAAGATTAAACAATCTAGTTTTCGCTCAGCGATTAATGCGCCAATTTGTTGGTCGCCACCTAAGGGTCCACTTTTAAAACGATGAACAGGTAAATCTAAACTGTCGGCGATTAGTCCGCCTGTTGTACCTGTCGCCACCAAATTATACTTTTTCAATTGTTCAATATGGGTGCGACTCCAGTCAACTAACTCCGCTTTCATGTGATCGTGAGCCACTAAAGCAATGGTCTTTTTTACTAATTCAGTCATGGATATTATTTCCTAGTATTTATCTAGCTGATTCGCTAAAGCACACGTGTTTTATCATATTCTTTAACAAAGAAACTGTGGGGTCCACATATTCTAACGATATAAACTCATCCGGCTGATGGGCTTGATTGATACTGCCCGGCCCCAAAACCAAAGTATCGCAGCCAAGCTGATTGATAAAAGGAGCCTCAGTAGCATAATTAGCATTTGTGACTTTAAAATCCGTCAACTTTTCAGCTAAGGCGATAATATTGTGCTCATTCTTACATGAGAACGCCGGAGCTGTCGGATACATAAGCTGCATGTCTACGCGGTCAGGATAAGCCTGTTTAACAGGTAACAGCGCTTCATCAATCAATGCAATTGCTTCTTCATCACTCAATCCAGGTACACAGCGAATATCAAAGTTAAGTTTGCAATGTCCACAAATTCGATTTTCGCCATCGCCGCCATGAATATGCCCTAAATTCATCGTTGCTTGGGGAACACTAAAACTTTCGTCGCGGTAATTTTTGGCAAGTTGGTCACGTAACGTGAGTAGCTGCTGTATTGCCATTTGCATAATTTCAATGGCGTTTACGCCTTTATCTGGATCGCTGGAATGGCCAGCTTTTCCAGTAATATTTAGGCTCTGCGCCATATGTCCTTTATGTTTACCGATTGGTTTCAGCTCTGTGGGTTCACCAATGATAGCCATATCAGGTTTAATTAACTGTTGTTGAGCAAAAAACCTAGCTCCGGCCATAGAGGTTTCTTCATCGGCTGTGGCTAAAATATACAGTGGTTTTTGCAGCTTTTTTAAAGGAATATCTTTTAAAGCTTCCAAAATAAAAGCAAAAAATCCTTTCATGTCGCAGGTCCCTAAACCATAAAAGGAATCATTTTTTTGCTGCAGTATAAATGGGTCGCTATTCCATCGACCTTCATCAAATGGCACTGTATCTGAGTGACCAGCTAACAGCAGACCGCCCTTGCCCGTGCCGAGTTTGGCTAATAAATTGAATTTATTCCGTGCTTCAGGCACTTTTTGAATAGAAATGCTAAAACCTAAGTCTGAAAAAAGATTCCCTAAATAGTCGATTAACTGACGATTACTCATATCTAGATCTTCGTCTACGGCACTTATTGTAGGGATGGAAATGATTTTTTCATAAACTTCTAAGAAAGTTAAATTTGGCATAAGAACCTTAAAATATAATTATTCACTTTTATTGCATATTTATAACATTGATGGCATGCTACGTCCATGCAACAAAGAACCAGTTTTAAACTGATTTTTAAACCTTAACGATCAATTACAGTGCATATTGCCTGAAAATTGATGAATAGAGAATAAATGAGAACTATGAGCACAAATAACTCCCTGCCTTGCTACGCTTGTACGTCTGTCCGACGAATCTAATTTTGGTTGCGTAGCACGCTCCTCTCCTTTGATATAGAAGAAGTTTTTAAAGGATTGGGGCGCTTTTTTTATTTTTCTAAGTTAACATTTTCAAAAATTATCGGTAAACATCATTATGTTGAAAGCATGTGTAATCGGAGCAAGTGGATATACAGGCGCAGAACTCGCCAGAATATTAACCTTGCATCCTAAATTTGAGCTAGCAGGATTGTTTGTTTCGCAAAACAGTCAAGATGCAAATAAAGCTTTAAGTCAGCTCCACCCCTCTTTAAGCGGTTTAGTCGACACTAAGGTTTTACCCATTAATGATGGTCTGTTAAGCGAGCTCGCAGATTCTTTAGATGCCATATTTT
Organism: Aliiglaciecola sp. 2_MG-2023; assembly: GCF_030548145.1. Taxonomy (NCBI): domain Bacteria; kingdom Pseudomonadati; phylum Pseudomonadota; class Gammaproteobacteria; order Alteromonadales; family Alteromonadaceae; genus Aliiglaciecola; species Aliiglaciecola sp. 2_MG-2023. Next base: position 194,131 of record NZ_JAUORY010000002.1, on the reverse strand, counting down.
TAGCCACACCTCACGAAGCCAGCCACGACTGGATGCCTATATTAACGGCAGGAAAAGCAAAAATATTCGATTTATCAGGGGCGTTCAGAATTAAAGATGCAGACGTGTTTGCAGACTTTTATGGATTTGCACACCAGCATAAACCGTTACTTGAAAAAGCGGTCTACGGGTTAGCTGAATGGAATGCAGCGTCTATTGCTGAGGCATCGCTAGTAGCAGTGCCAGGTTGCTACCCTACAGCTTCGCTATCAGCGCTCAAGCCTTTGTTTAATTCAAATCTGTTAGACAGCCAGCATCGTCCAATTATTAATGCGGTATCTGGTGTTAGTGGTGCGGGAAGAAAAGCCGCTTTGGGAAATAGCTATTGCGAAGTGAGCCTGCAAGCATATGGTGTTCTTGGCCATCGCCACCAGCCAGAAATTAGCCAAGCCTTAGGTACCGACGTTATATTTACTCCCCATTTAGGTAATTTTAAGCGCGGAATATTGGCCACAATTACGGTGAAAACAGTTGCTGGCACCAGCAAAGAGCAAGTATCGGACGCTTACCAAAAAGCCTACAGTGATAAACCTATTATCCGTTTACTAAATCATTTTCCTAAGTTAGATGATGTAGTGAATACTGCGCACTGTGATCTGCATTGGAAGTTAGATGAAAAATCTGGATATTTAGTCATTGGCAGTGCCATCGACAACTTGTTAAAAGGTGCAGCATCTCAAGCAATTCAATGTGCTAACTTAAGTTTCGGTTTTGCATCTCCTACTGGATTAATTGCTGAGGTGAGTAAATGAAAGTAAAAGTTATCAAAGTTGGTGGTGCATTTTTAGATGACCCAAGTATTTCCGCAGACTTTTTTGCCGCGCTTTATGCCGCTCAAGAACAACAGCCAATAGTGTTAGTTCATGGTGGTGGCAGCAGTGTTGAGAAGCTTTTAAAAAATCTGTCACTTAGCAGTCATAAACTAAATGGTCTGAGAGTCACGCCGAAATCACAAATTGATTATGTCGTCGGTGCTTTAGCCGGCACAGCCAATAAAAACTTGTGTGCATTAGCGAAAAAAAGTGGACTTATCCCTGTGGGATTAAGTTTATTGGATGGTAACATTACCAATTGCCATCAAATCAGTGAAGAATTAGGCAATGTAGGTTCTGCAGAGCCTATTGATCAAACTTTACTGACGACTCTGTTGGCAGCTGGCTTTTTACCCATAGTGAGCTCCATTGGAGCAGATGACCAGGGTGAATTGCTTAATATCAACGCCGATCAAGCAGCAACAGCCATTGCCAAACTGCTTAATGCACAACTAGTTTTGTTATCAGATGTAGCAGGTGTGCTCGATCAGAATAAGTCACTTATTAATAAACTCACGTCTGACGATATTGAAACTTTGATATCAGATGGTGTTATTCGCGATGGTATGACAGTGAAAGTAGAAGCGGCATTAGATGCGGCGAATCAAATAGGACAGTCTGTGACTATAGCAAGTTGGAAAAACCTTGATATTTTAACCCAAGATACTCCAACTGAAGAAAACGCTTCTGCAGGAACAACCATTTTCCCATCGTCTAAGGAAAACAAATGAAACAGGACCTATTAACGTTTAAAGATTGGAGTTCGCAGGATTTAAATAATTTGTTGGCGCTAGCGGCAAAAATTAAAGCTGCGCCTGAAGAACACAATCAAGTTTTGGCTGGAAAATCAATTGCGGCTTTGTTCGAGAAACCCTCTTTGCGTACCCGTGTTAGTTTTGATATTGGTATCAATAAACTCGGTGGACACATGGTTTACCTTGACTCCCAGGCTGGTAAACTAGCTGGCCGAGAAGACGCCAAAGACACAGCAGCAAATTTAGCTTGTTGGGCAGATGCGATTGTTGCCAGAGTGTTTAGTCATGATACCTTAGTGCAGTTTAGTCAAGCTTCTAAAGTACCGGTAATCAACGCGTTATGCGACCTCTATCACCCGTGCCAAGCAATAGCTGATTTTCTCACCTTACAAGAAACCTATGGTTCATTAGAAAACTTAACCTTAGCTTATGTAGGTGATGGCAATAACGTTACCCATTCACTATTGCTGGTTGGCGCTATACTAGGGGTGAATATCGTTAGTGTTACCCCTGCAGGTTACGAAGTTGATCAAGGGATATTTGAATTAAGCCAAAAAATTGCAGAAAAATCTGGTGCAAAAATCATCCAAAGTAATAACGTCGAAGACGCTAAAGGTGCCAATGTACTTTATGCTGATACGTGGTTATCAATGGGAGATGAAACACCGTTATCAGATATTAAACGCATTTTTGACCCATACAAAGTCGACGAAGCTATGATGGCATTAACCGGTGCACAATACGTTATGCATTGCCAACCCGCTCATCGTGATTTAGAAATTAGCGGTACTTTAATTGATAGCGATAAATCATTATTAATGCAACAAGCTGAAAATAGAATGCATGGCCAAAATGCCATTCTAGTAACGTTGTTAGCTTAAAATTGAGTGACTCGAAGTTCATTTTAAAAAATCAATCTGTTGAAGCTGATTTGTTCAAACTACAAATCAACACAAGTTTATTTAGGAAATAGTTATGTCAAAACCCGACGTTAAAAAAGTTGTTTTAGCCTATTCAGGCGGCTTAGATACCTCTGCCATTATTCCATGGTTGAAAGAAAATTATGATTGTGAAGTAGTCGCCTTTGCGGCAGATGTTGGCCAAGGCGATGAAGAATTAGAAGGTCTTCGTGAAAAAGCCATTAAAACCGGTGCCAGCGAATGTTATATCGTTGATTTGAAAGAAGAGTTTGTTGCTGACTATATTTATCCAACAATCAAAACTGGCGCGGTATACGAAGGTGAATATTTACTAGGTACTTCAATGGCTCGTCCAGTAATTGCGAAAGCACAAGTAGAAATTGCCCGTAAAGTAGGCGCAGACGCGCTATGCCACGGTTGTACTGGTAAAGGTAACGACCAAGTACGTTTCGAAAGTACTTTTGCAGCTCTAGCACCTGACTTACAAGTTATTGCACCTTGGCGTGAGTGGGATATGGTTTCACGTGAAGACTTATTAGATTACCTAGCAAAACGTGATATTAAAACCAGTGCTTCTGCCACTAAAATATACAGCCGTGATGCAAACGCTTGGCACATCTCTCATGAAGGTGGTGAATTAGAGGATCCTTGGTGTGAACCAACCAAAGGCATTTGGACCATGACAGTCGATCCAGAAGATGCGCCAGACAAGCCTGAAAGCGTTTCCCTAAGTTTTGATAAAGGACAACTTACTACAGTTAACGGTGTTGCTCTTTCGCCATATAACGCGCTAGTTGAACTGAACAAAATTGCAGCCAAACATGGTGTTGGCCGAATCGATATCGTTGAAAACCGCTTAGTCGGCATGAAGTCTCGTGGATGTTATGAAACTCCTGGCGGCACAGTCATTATGGCTGCGTATAAAGCGCTAGAGTGCATGGTTTTAGATAAAGCAGCATTAAAACACCGTGAATATTTAGGTTTAGAGTTTTCACACGTGATGTATGACGGACGTTGGTTTACTGCTCTTTCCGACTCATTGTTAGCAGGTGCCGAAGTATTTGCGCAACAAGTTACTGGTGACATCGTCATTAAGCTATATAAAGGTCGCGCTACTGTTACTCAACGTCGTTCACCAAATAGCTTGTATTCAGAAGATTTTGCCACCTTCGGACAAGACGATGTGTATGACCAAAAACATGCTGAAGGATTTATTCGTTTGTTCAGCTTATCAAGTCGTATTGCAACCTTAAATAAAAAAGCGCGCGACGCGAATAAAGGAAACTAGTCATGGGTTTATGGGGAGGCCGCTTTCAAGAGGGCAGCAGTAATATGTTCAAACAGGTCAACGACTCGTTGCCCTTTGATCGGATTTTGGCCAGCCAAGATATTCGCGGTTCAATTGTGTGGTCACGTGCCATTGCTAAAGCAGGTGTATTGACCACTCAAGAACAGCAACAAATAGAAGCTGCTTTAAATGAATTGCTAAGCAAAGCCGAAGCAGATGAATTGGATTTTGATGCCAGTAGTGAAGAAGATATTCACAGTTTCATTGAGTCTGCGTTAATTGAAAAACTTGGTGATCTGGGAAGAAAGCTTCATACCGGTCGCAGTCGTAACGATCAAGTCGCTACCGACTTTCGATTGTGGTGTAAAGAGCACCTAGAAAGCTTGAAAGACGATTTACTGGCAATTAAAAGTGCGCTGGTATTATCTGCTGATCGCAACAGAGACGTCATCTTACCTGGTTACACCCATTTACAACGAGCTCAACCAGTACGATACCCGCATTGGTGTTTGGCTTATGTTGAGATGATCAAACGCGACATTAGTCGTTTAGAGGATTTGCTGGTAAGAATGAATCAATGCCCATTAGGCAGTGGCGCGCTAGCCGGCACGGTTTACGCCATTGATCGTCAGGAAATTGCTGAACAGCTGAGCTTTGGCTCTCCTTGCGCCAACAGTTTAGACGCCGTATCCGATCGAGACTATGTTTTAGAACTATTGTTTTGTGCCAGTACTTCAATGATGCATTTATCGCGCATGGCTGAAGATCTTATTTTCTTTAACTCTGGCGAAGCCGGCTTTATCACCCTTGGTGATGCAGTCACTTCAGGCTCGTCATTAATGCCGCAAAAGAAAAATCCAGATGCATTAGAATTAATGCGCGGAAAATGCGGCAGAGTATTTGGAAGCTTACAAGGCTTGTTGGTTACCATGAAGGGTCTTCCCTTGGCTTATAACAAAGACATGCAAGAAGACAAAGAAGGTGCCTTTGATGCAGTTAATCAATGGCATATCTGTTTGTGTATCGCTGCAGAAGTGGTAGACACTATTGAGTTAGATGCTCAACGGACTGCTCAGGCGGCCAAACAAGGTTATGCCAATGCTACCGAAATGGCAGATTACCTTGTTGCTAAAGGTATTCCATTTAGGACGGCACACGATATTTCTGGTCAAATTGTTCTAGCAGCCATTGAGCAAAACAAACCCATTGAAAATTTAAGCATAGCTGAATTGCAAACCTTCAGTTCAGTAATTGAAGATGATGTATATGCTGTATTAGAGCTTGAATACTTAGTGGACAAACGCAATATTTTGGGTGGCACAGGTGCTCATCCAGTGTTTGCAGCCCTTGATGCAGAACTGAAAAGTTTAAAGAGCTGAGGAACGAAAGATGGTGATGTCAGACATTGATGGCGTTAGGTTGTTTCGCAACTCAGCACCCTATATTAATTCTCATAGGGGCAAAACGTTTGTTTTAATGTTTGGTGGCGAGGCCGTTGAGGATGTTAATTTTCCTAACATTATCAATGATATAGCCTTGCTCAACAGTTTGGGTGTGAAGCTTGTTTTAGTGCACGGTGCAAGGCCACAAATCGATCAGCGCATTGCATTAAGAGGGGTTGAAAAACGTTTCAACAATAATATTCGTCTCACCGACAAACAAACCTTGGAATCTGTAAAAGACGCTGCAGGCTCGGTGCGCTCGCAAATCGAGGCGCTATTAACCATGGGGCTAGCTAACTCGCCAATGCACGGAGCTCATATTCGTGTGTGTTCTGGTAATTTGGTTGTGGCTATGCCCATGGGCGTTAGAGAAGGCGTCGATTTTGAGCATACCGGTGTGGTAAGACGAATTGACGTGATGGGCATCAACGATCATCTTCAGGATGGTTCAATCGTATTGCTTTCCCCCATGGGTTACTCGTCTACGGGCGAAGTCTTCAACTTATCTCATGAAGATGTCGCCACACAGGCTGCCATCAGCTTAAACGCCGATAAGTTGATTGTTTTTTCTGAACATCAGGGCATTTTAGATGAAACAGGAAAGCTGCGTCGTAATATCGATTCAGCCCAATTATCTGATTTGCTTGAAGAAGGTGCCAGAGAAGACCAGTTAGGAATATTGGATGCCATTAACCAGACAATAGCCGCTGATATTCCTCGCTGTCACTGTGTCAGTTACAAAAAGGACGGCGCCTTATTGCAGGAGTTGTTCACCCGTGACGGTTCAGGCTCGCTTGTTTCTAAACGCCATTACGAGCAACTTAGAAAAGCACGAATTGAAGATGTGGGCGGGATCCTACAACTGATCAATCCTCTCGAAGAAAAAGGTATTCTGGTTAAACGTTCTCGAGAACTCCTTGAAGCGGAAATTGAACAGTTCACGGTCATAGAGCGAGACGGTATGATTATCGCCTGTGCTGCCTTTTATCCTTACCCGCAGGATGGTACTGGTGAGCTTGCCTGTGTTGCTACCCATGGTGATTATCGCGGCAAAAGTCGTGCTGAACGTCTGCTCGAAGCAATTCGACAAGATGCCATTGAGCAGGGTTTAGAGAGTATTTTTGTGCTGACGACAGTGACTGCACATTGGTTTCAAGAACAAGGATTCGTTTTGGCCAGCATTGATGCGCTGCCTGAATCGAAAAAGTTGTTATATAACTTTCAAAGAAATTCGAAAGTATTTGTAATGGCCCTTGATAAATAAACAGCCTTCTTATCTTGATGTGGGCTGAGCTCAAATTGCGAAACTATTTGACTGCGACAACACTGCCAACTATTTAACATAAATAGTTGGCAGTAAATCGATTAAATACTAGTACGTTTGTATTGACGATATTTAGGGTTCCAGAAATTAGCTTCAATACTAGCTCGTAAAGCTTCGTCAGAGGTCTCTAAAGCCAAACCTTGTTGTTGCGCAACCTTGCCTACTGCAAATGCAATCTTTTTACTCAGACTAGCAATGTCGGTTAAAGGCGGTAACAAAGATCCCTCACCTTCACTTGCTAGTGGCGAAGCAAGTGCTAAGGCTTCACTGGTTGCCATTAACATTTCTTCACTGACCAATCGAGCTTTTGTGGCCACCACACCCAAACCAATTCCTGGAAAGATATAACTATTATTACATTGGGCAATGGGGAAAATACTGCCGTTATATGCAACAGGAGCAAAGGGACTTCCGGTAGCGATAATAACTTGGCCGTTGGTCCATTCAATAACTTGCTCGGGTCTTGCTTCAACCTGACGGGATGGATTACTTAATGGGAAAATAATCGGCAAATCACAATTCGCTTTCATTCCGCGAATAACTTCTTCAGTAAATAGACCTGGCTGTCCGGAAACCCCAATTAGAATGTCTGGTTTTGCATGCGTAACTACGTCTAACAAGCTCGCCCATTCATTTTCAGTATTCCACTGCTTAATCACCTCAGGATTTTGTACTAACTTTTGCTGGAAGTCGCGAAGGCCCTGCATACCATCAGTTAACAAGCCAAAGCGGTCAATCATGAACACTTGCTGTCTAGCTTGAGCGTCGCTAATTCCTTCCTGGCACATACGACTGATGATCATTTCTGCAATACCACATCCTGCAGAACCTGAACCCACAAATACCACTTTTTGCGCACTTAATTTAACACCTTTGCTCAAACAAGCTGCGAGGATTGAACCTAGAGTAACCGCTGCTGTACCTTGAATATCATCGTTAAAACAGCAGACCTGCTCACGGTAACGTTCCAATAATGGCATGGCATTAGGCTGTGCAAAGTCTTCAAACTGAATCAAAACGTCAGGCCAACGTTTGTGGGCTGCTTGAATAAACATATCGACAAATTCATTATATTCATCGCCAGTAATACGTTTATGACGTGCGCCCATGTACATAGGATCGTCGAGCAATTTTTGATTATTTGTCCCTACATCCAACATCACCGGTAAAGTATACGCAGGACTAATTCCGCCACATGCGGTATACAGTGACAATTTACCAATGGGTATACCCATTCCACCAATACCTTGGTCACCTAAGCCCAAGATCCGCTCACCATCAGTTACCACAATGACTTTTACTTTACGTTTAGTGGCATTACGCAGAATATCGTCTATTTGCGTTCGTTCAGAATATGAAATAAATAAACCACGAGAACTGCGATAAATATCCGAAAACTGTTCGCAAGCATCCCCAACTGTCGGGGTGTAAATAATCGGCATCATTTCATCGATATGAGACTGCACTAATCGATAAAACAAGGTTTCATTATTGTCTTGTATCGCGCGCAAATAAATATGCTTGTTAATGGGTGAGGAAAAACTGGAATATTGCATATAAGCCCGTTCGACCTGCTCTTCAATGCTTTCATAGCGTGGCGGCAACAAACCGGTCAAATTGAAGTTTTCACGTTCTTTGGCGGTAAACGCACTACCTTTATTTAACAGCGGCGTCTCAAGTAGTGAAGGGCCAGAATGGGGAATATACAAGTATTTAGAAGTATTGCTCATTAGAGGTATTTTTTTTCCAGTTTTCTCTTTGTTATCAAGAGGATTTAAAGTGATTAGGTGTCAAGTAATAGCAAGTTTAACGAATATTCAGCTAAACTCAGTATCAATTTGTCTGGTCAGATGTGCATCAGAATTATTTATCTAATAACTCATCCATTTTCGCTCAATTTAAATGCGCCTCCGGCTCCTAAGTTAGCTACCAATTTACATTAGCGAACTTAGGAGTAAGGAACATTTGTTCTTATATATACGTTTGAAAAGTGAAACTTCCCTATCGGATCTAAAAAATATCTTCAGGTTCCACACTTTCTGATTGATCGCTTTCAAAGGGATCAACAACAGAGTCAGACTGAACTGAAGAGGTTGGCTCGGTACCCTTTATGAAATATTCAAACATAGACGTATAATCTGTACGTGTTGTGAGTTTACCCGTTGCTCTATCAATTCGAACCGTGATGATATTTTCAGGCATAGGTTTAATTTCTTGAGGCACACCATCAAGCGCTTTTTCCATAAAGCGAATCCATGCAGGTTGAGCTGCTTTCGCGCCATCTTCCGCGCCGATCATGGCGTTGCCAATCCAGTTAAATTTTTCAGGATTTTCGTTTATCAAATTCTGGTTACGAGATGTACGGCCGAGCATACGACTCATATCATCAAAACCAACCCAAGAAGTAGCCACTAACCCTGGCGCAAAACCACTAAACCAAGTATCCCGAGAGTCATTGGTTGTACCGGTTTTACCCGCCAGATCGGTGCGACCAAGAATGTTTCTCGCCCGCCAGCCAGTGCCAAGCCAATAGGTATTGCGCTGGGGATCATTGCTCCATCGACCATTTCCTCGAACAGCTGTACGCATCATTTCGCGCACTAAAAAGGTATTTTGCGCAGACACCACTCTTTGGGCTTGGATTATTTCAGGCTGAGAATCGGCTTCATCTTCTGGGAAACCGTTTAATTCAGCCGCCAACAAAGCCTCGATTTGCTGCTCTGTGAGCTCCTCTGAATTAAGCTCTGATGCATTGGTTACAGATGTTTGCTCAGCATTGTGAGTTTCACATTCTTCACACACTTGCGGAGGATTAGCTTGCCACAATATTTTGCCGTGCTCATCTTCAATACGTTGAATAAAATGAGGGCGCACATAATAACCGCCATTGGCAATAACCGACATTGCAGTAGCAACCTCTAGGGGAGTTTGTGAACCTGAACCTAGTGATAAGGTTTCATCTTTCGGAATTTCAGCGCGGTCAAAACCAAATTTACTCAGATGGTCTGCCGCGGCATTAATACCAATTGCCCGTAATAAACGCACTGACACTACGTTTTTCGATTTGCCCAAGGCGACCCGCATTCGAATTGGTCCGTCATACACAGCTGGCGAGTTTTGTGGCCGCCATGCTGTGCCAGTACTTGCATCCCACTGATTGATAGGAGCGTCGTTAATAATACTTGCTAAGGTGTAACCTTGTTCTATTGCTGCGGAATATATGAAAGGTTTAATATTCGAGCCTACTTGTCTTTTAGCTTGAGTCGCGCGATTGAATTGACTCTGATAAAAACTATATCCACCGACGATTGCCTGCACCGCACCGTTTTTAGGATCCAGTGCCACAAAAGCACCACTCACCGTTGGCAATTGCGACAATTTCCAGATCCCTTCCTCGTTTTGTCTAATCCAGATCAATTGACCTGCAGCCACTATGTCAGCAGCACTTTTAGGATCCGGTCCTTGGCGATTGTCGTCAATGTAGGATCTTGCCCAATGCATACCCTGCCATTCGATAGTTTGATAATTTCCTTGGCCATTAAAAACCACAAAACTGGTTTCATCAACCTGGGTAACAACTGCTGGGTTAAGCACTCCAATTGGCGTGTAAGCGTCCAAAACCTCTAGCATTTGTGATTCGTCCCAAGGTTCAGAATCCAAGGCTACCAATTCAGTATTTTGATCTTCACTGTTGTTTAGGCTTTGATTGTCATCTGGCTCTCCCCATAACACGCGAATAGGACCACGATAACCATGTCTTTCATCATAATCATGTAAATTACGTATTACTGCTGTTTGTGCGGCAAACTGCAAATCCGAAGGTGCGGTAGCGAAAACTTGATATCCGCCAGTTTCAGCTTCTTCTTTGCCATACAATTCAACCATTTCATTATAAATAAGATCGGCCAAATAAGGCGCATCTAACTGAATCTCAGCACCGTGGCGTTTAGAAATGACAGTTTCATTGCTGGCCTGATCAAACTCTTCACGGGTAATATATTCCTCATCGAGCATTCTTAACAATACGACTCGACGACGCGCTTTCGCTCTTTCTGGGCTGGAAATTGGATTCAAAGTAGAAGGCGCTTTAGGCAGTCCAGCAATAGTCGCTACTTCAGCTAAACTGAGCTCATTAACGGATTTTCCGAAATATACTTGAGCAGCAGCACCAAACCCAAAGGCACGATGCCCCAATTCAATTTTGTTTAAATACAGCTCTAAGATTTCATCTTTACTGAGCAAACCTTCCATGTGCCAAGCAATAAAGATCTCTTTTATTTTACGTATATAGGTTTTATCACGGGTTAAGAAAAAGCCTCTGGCTAGCTGCATCGTGAGGGTACTACCACCTTGCCCACGTTCGCCGGTTAAGACTAAATTCACAAAAGCCCGCGCTAAGCCGATAGGATCTATACCAGGGTGTTCGTAAAAGCGACTATCCTCTATAGAAAGTACGGCATTTATTAATGATTGCGGGACTTCATCTAACTCTAACGGAATACGACGCTTGACCCCAAACTGTGAAATTAGTTTGCCGTCTTGTGTATAAATCTTCATGGGGGTTTGTAAGCGCACATCTTTTAGCACTTCAACACTTGGAAGATCGGGTTTGATATAAAAGTACATACCTACAATCGCTATCGTACCTAGCAGAAATGCGGCTATACTCATTATTAATAACAGTTTGATGTACTTCACAAAAATAAAACTACCAGAGCAAAATTGACTAAATGACTTATATTTTATACCTATGTACCGTTATTAGAACCATTAAAAACAAAAAAATGAGTAATAATGGTAAAACTAAAGCAACTAAGATGATTCGGAACTAACTGTGTTGAAAGAACTTTTCAAGAAAAAAGCTTCACAAATGATAGGTCTCGATATCGGTACACGGTACGTTAAGGCTGTTTTGTTTGAACAAGATGGCAACCAGACTAAGGTGCAGAGTTTCGCATGTGAGCAGATAAACGGCAATGCCTTTGCTGACAGAGAAATAAAAGATTTTGACGCCATAAGCAATGTGCTCAAAAAAGTGAAGTTGTCACTGAAAAGCAAAAATAAAAATGTAGTAGTCGCGATATCTGGCAGTTCGGTATTGAGTAAAATAGTTTATATGGATCCAGATCAACAGGACTTCGAGTTAGAAACCCAAATAGAAATCGAATCTGATAGTCTAATTCCTTATCCGTTAGAGGAAGTATATCTGGATTTTGAAGAGTTAGGTGAGAGTAAAACTCACATCGGTAAAGTAGATGTGTTGCTCAGCGCAGCCCATAAAGATGTGGTCGATAGTCGCATCACATTATTAAGAGAAGTGGAATTTGTTCCTAAAATCGTCGATATTGAAAATTATGCTTTGGGTAATGCAATTATCGAGTTCGCTGAATATCCCGCAGATAAACCAATATTGTGTTTTAATATTGGTGCCTCTCAATTACAACTCTGTGTCGTAGAAAATGACAGAGTTATTTATAGTAAAGAGCACAGTTTTGGTATGAACAGCCTTATTCAAGATCTCAGCATAATCCATACCTTAGATAAATCAGAAACTGAACAGCAATTAGTAAACGGTGAGTTACCTGCAACATGGCGCGAAGATACCTTCCCAATATTTTTAGCGAACTTAAATCAACACATCAGCAAAGCAGTACAAATGTATATCAGTTCAACTGGCGCTGAGAGGCCAGAATCTTTGATGGTTTGTGGTGGCGGGGCAAATATAGAAGAAATTGCCGCGGCACTTGAAGGTGAATTGGCAGTGGAAGTCACCCTTTTCAACCCATTTGAACAAATGCAAATCTCTGAAAAAGCTGAACAGCAAGGTTTTCAAAAAGTTGCGCCACAACTAGTGATTGCAGCTGGTTTAGCATCTAGGAGTTTCAAACCATGTCACATGTAAATCTATTACCATGGCGAGAAGAGCTTAGACAGAGACAGAAAAAAGATTTTTTAACACTATTATTTGCAGTCGCTCTGTTTGTGATGATTATTGTGTATCTGGTGGGCATGTTAATCGATAGCAAGATTGCCAGCCAAAACCAACGTAACGCTTTTCTACAAGGTCAAATCGCGGTTTTAGATGCAGAAATAGCCAAAATAAAAGATATTAAAGACAGCAAGAAAGCCATTGAACAACGCATGGCCTTGATTGAACAATTACAAACCAGTCGCAACGTTGCGCCTATCGTATTTGATGAACTGGCTCGCTTGGTTCCCCCAGGTGTTTCGTTTCGCTCCTTCTCCCGTCAAGGCAATACCGTGGAGTTATCCGGGGTGAGCGAATCGAATAACCGCCTATCTTCATTTATGCGCAAGATTGAAGATTCGAAGATATTTGGTCAGGGTGAATTATCATCCATTGTGGCTGATACCTCAGCGCCCGATGCAGTCAGCGAGTTTAAATTAACATTTACCATAAACTCCTCAGTGGCACCGGACTTCTCTGAAACACCAGCAGAGGGTCAAAAATGAAATTTGATGTAAATAAACTCAAAGAGATGAACGAACTGGATTTCGAACAGGTCGCGAATTGGCCATTCGAAGTGAAAACCGTAGTTGCGCTTTTTGTAGCGATTTTAGTCGCGGTCGGTGGTTATTACGGATTAATCTCCTCTAAATTACCTGTGTTAGATAGAACCCAAGCCGAAGAAGTAGAGTTAAAACAGACATTTGCCGCTAAATACAGAATTGCGGTTAATCTAAAAGCCTATGAAGAACAGCTAGCCAGAATAGAAGCTGACTTTTCGTCAATGTTAAAATCACTGCCTACCAGTAACGAGACACCTGGCCTCATTGATGACATTACCTTTGTGGGCACGACTGCAGGATTGAATTTCAAACTGATTAACTGGCAACAAGAAATTCCTAAAGAGTTTTATACTGAATTACCGATTCAAATGGAAGTCACCGGTAATTACCATGAATTTGGCCAATTTGTATCTAACATTGCAGCATTACCGCGGATTGTGACTTTACATAACTTTGATATCACTCAACAGGGTTCTGAATTACGTTTACAACTTCAAGCCAAGACTTATCGCACAGCGGTTTCGGAGCAAGGCCAATGAAAATAATCGTTTTGATAATGGCTGTTGTCATGCTGGCAGGTTGTGAGGCGCAAACGGATGACTTGGTAACCTATGTGGTCGAAGTTAAGCAAAGCACCTCTATTAGCATAGAACCCTACCCCGAATTTAAAACCCAACCTGCTTTTGAATACAAAGCGGGCGGACTCCGCAGTCCATTTAAGCGACCTCGAAATGTAGCGGTACAAACGGTTGAAGCGAAACGCGAAAACTGTTTGCAGCCTGACTTCAACAGAACCAAAAGTCCATTGGAGGCATTTGGATTAGATGCACTAACGATCTCTGGTACTTTTACCAGTCAAGGACGACAGTGGGCCTTAGTAACAGCCAATGATGGTTCGTTACATAAAGTCACGACAGGAGACTACATAGGTTTGTTCTTCGGAAAAATTACATCGATCAACAATGGTAATATTTCAATCGAAGAAATGCTGCCTGATGGCGCCGGATGCTGGCAAAAAAATAAAGCAACACTGAGTATGTCTTCACAGGCAGGAGAAAATAATAATGTCTGAACGTTTTATCTTTAATCATAAACTAAATAAAGCTAAGCATAATTGGATTTGGCTGAGTTTAGTAGTTGCCGGAATATCTTGCGTTTCGTTTAATTCAGCGGCCCAACAAGTTCAGCCAGTATTAGTTGACCCAGAAAAGAAGGTGGCGAGTGTTTTTCGTTCCGAGTTGACCGATCTCAATTTCAAACGCAATTCAACCGGCGGTGCACGTGTCACTTTAGATTTTAATAATGCTGATTTCCAAATGCAGTTATCGCAAGGAAATCAAAAGCTGATTTTAACCCTGCCTGCGGTCAAACTTGCTGATGACCAGTTATTCACCCTTGATGTAATAGACTTCGCCACACAAGTATCCGATATAGAAACCTTTCAGGAAACGAAAGGCAGTAAAATTGAATTTAAATTACTCAGCAAAGCTAACTTTACCCATAAAAAGAATGGCAATCAGTTAGTAATTGAAATTGAAAAAGACGATCAACCAGAAGCTAGTAAAGCCGAATCAGCCTTTACCGGTGAGCCGATTTCATTAGACTTCCAAGACGTCCCTGTTCGACAAGTATTGCAAATTATTGCACAGGTGAACGGGTTCAATTTAGTTACCACAGACACGGTAAATGGCAATGTAACCATTAGTTTATCTGGGGTGCCATGGGATCAAGCTCTTGAGATGATTCTAAAAATTAAAGGCCTAGACAAACGTCTTGAAGGTAATATTCTTCTTATCGCCCCTTCGGAAGAACTCACAGCGCGAGAAACACAGCAATTACAATCTAAACAACAAGTGGCTGATTTAGCACCTCTGAGCGCGGTAAATATTCAAATAAACTATGCCAAGGCAGCTGAAATGGCAGCGATTCTAAAATCTGCTGATGCCAGTATTCTCAGTGCAAGAGGCTCAGTAACCATTGATGAGCGCACCAATACAGTATTGCTACGTGATACCGCGGCCTCTGTTGAGGAAGCTCGTGCATTGATAAAAGCGCTGGATATTCCCATCAAACAGGTGTTAATCGAGTCAAGAATGGTTACCGTACGAGATAATGTCGATGAGCAACTTGGCGTTAGATGGGGCATCAGTGACAGCACTTCCGATGGCGGTATTTCTGGCTCGTTAGAAGGCGCGAACGACATCGCCGCTGGCATATTCCCTGATTTGGCTGATAGGTTAAACGTTAATCTCCCAGTCTCTAATCCTGCGGGCAGCATTGGAATTCAAATCGCTAGACTGGTCGATGGTACCATCATTGATTTAGAACTAAGCGCGCTGGAGACCGAAAATAAAGGTGAAATTATTGCTAGCCCACGAATTACAGTGGCCAATCAGCAGGAAGCCTATATTGAACAAGGTACTGAAATTCCTTATGTACAAGCAACATCAAGTGGCGCGACTTCTGTAGAATTCAAAAAAGCGGTATTAAGTTTAAAAGTTACACCGCATATCACTCCTGACAATCGTGTCATTTTGGATTTGGTCGTAACTCAAGATACTCGCGGTGAAACTGTCTCCACTTCAACTGGACCGGCGGTAGCAATCGATACCCAAGAGATCAGCACTCAGGTATTGGTAGAAAATGGTGAGACCATTGTACTAGGGGGGATTTTCCAACAGACATCAACTGATGACGTGTCTAAGATACCGCTGTTGGGAGACTTGCCAGTTGTCGGTAGCCTGTTCCGTAATTCTCAAAAGGTAAATGAAAAACGTGAACTATTGATTTTCGTTACACCTAAAATTTTGGTTGATTCCCTATAACCAATTCACCGATTTTATTTTTGACGACTTAAGGGCAATGTTATTGCCCTTTTTTACTGCTAAGTCATGTACCAGTCAATTGAATATTTTGAGATTTTTTGATTGTGTCTGGCAAATTTAGGTTCAAGTTTAACGCAATCAACATTAGACTCTGTATGAATCGCTAGATTGTCCCTGCTTACTGTTTTATTTATCCATTTTTGACATATTTTAGGGTTTGTTAACCGCGACAATGGAAGCAGATAAGGCATCTTTACAGCAATAGATTTAATCTTGGAACAAATTAAAAGCAACAAAACTTGCAAATTTCAGCATATAACTGAGATAATCGCGCTCTCGAAATTTCGACGAGGTCATGTTCAGACCAATTACTTAAACGAATCGAGTCAATTTTATTTAATTATCTAATTGATTAAATGGGACTTTTACGTAATTGGAATAATTCAAATTGGGCTGCAAAACCCCAGTTAACTAAAGTTGTGATAAAAGCAAAAATGGCAGAAAAGCGTAATATTTTTCTTGTTGGTCCTATGGGGGCTGGCAAAAGCACGATAGGAAGGCATCTTGCCGACGAACTTCATCTTGAGTTTTTTGATTCCGATCAGGAAATTGAACGCCGCACTGGCGCGGATATCGCGTGGATATTTGATTTAGAAGGCGAAGATGGTTTTAGGCTTAGAGAAGAGACCGTGATTAACGATTTGACTGACAAACAAGGTATTGTTTTAGCGACCGGTGGTGGCTCTATTGTCAGTAAAAATGTACGTAATCGTTTGTCCGCCAGAGGCATTGTGGTTTATTTGCAAACAACCATAGACAAACAGGTTGCTCGTACTCAACGAGACAAGCGCCGTCCTTTATTGCAAAAAGATGATCCGGAAATGGTTTTACGCGAACTTGCAGAATCTCGCAATCCTCTTTATGAGGAAGTGGCAGATTATATTGTCGATACTGATGATCAAAGCGCAAGAGCAGTCGCTAGCCAAATCATAGATAAAATCGGACTTTAATAAGACCGTTTCACACAAGAGGTTGTGCGCTCATGTCAACAATTAGAGTAGAGTTGGGTGAGCGTAGTTACCCAATCAATATAGATTCAGGTTTACTGACTTCCAAAGATTCGTTTAAAGACCAAATTCAAAGTGGCAAGGCGATAGTCGTTACTAACGAGATCGTCGAACCTCTTTATTTGAATTCGTTATTAAGCGCGTTAGATGGTGTAGACGTGAAGGTTGTTTGTTTGCCAGATGGTGAACAACACAAAAACCTTACTCAATTCGAAGCCGTAACAACCCAACTTTTAGAACAGCATGCGGCAAGAGACACAACGCTGATTGCATTGGGCGGCGGCGTAATTGGCGACTTAACTGGATTTGTTGCGGCCTGTTTTCAACGGGGCATCCCCTTTATTCAAGTTCCTACTACGCTACTATCTCAAGTGGACTCATCGGTGGGCGGCAAAACAGCCGTTAATCACCCTTTGGGTAAAAACATGATCGGTGCTTTCTATCAGCCGAAATCTGTTGTCATTGATATCGATACCTTAAAAACCCTGCCAGCAAGAGAGTTTGCAGCAGGAATGGCCGAAGTGATCAAATATGGAATCATTTACGATGCCGAATTTTTCAGTTGGTTAGAAGAAAACGCCCAAGCCTTGAAAGACCTCTCATCTGAGCATTTGAAATACGTAGTACACCGTTGTTGCGAAATAAAAGCTGAGATCGTTTCTAACGACGAAAAAGAGCACGGTATTCGCGCACTGTTGAACCTAGGTCATACTTTCGGTCATGCTATAGAAGCCGAGCAAGGTTATGGCAATTGGTTGCACGGTGAGGCCGTTGGTTGCGGCATGGTGCTAGCGGCTGAAGTCGCCTACAACAAGAATTGGATATCAAAATCAGATTTAGAACGAATGATTAAGCTTATTGCGTTATTTGATCTGCCCATAAACGCCCCTGAGCACATGAATTACGATATTTTCATGCAACACATGCAACACGACAAAAAAGTGCTATCTGGCGCGATTAGGTTCATAATTCCTACAGCCATTGGCAAAGCCGTCGTTACTAAAGATATAGAACCCGACATATTACAAAATATATTGAATAGCTAAGAGAAGGGATTGTGGCCATAAACGAGTTGCATAGTCGACTGGAATATTTAGTTTCATACTCGTCTCAGCTCATATTTATTAGCTGTGAAAGTTTGTCGCAACAGCAATCCTCATTACAGCAATTTATAGCCAAACAGCACGAAAACACTGAAGTTGCTTTTATCAATGGTGAGAGCACACTTCGTGATTCAGATTATAGAAACGAAATATACCGTCAATTGGTCAGCCACCCTCTTTCGCCCAACGTACCACTTGATGAGCAACTAATTCAGCACATATCCAAAGACGCCGGTCCAATATTGCTTTGTATCTGTGCGGCACAACACATATCAACAAAGTTGTTAAACGAACTTTGGAGTTTAGTTCTAAAAAATAAGGACCTGCAAAAAGGTCATCATCTAAATGTATTGTTATTCGGTAGTCCAGAGTGGACGGAATCGGCGAAGTCAAACTTGGCCAAAGATAATCAACATTTGCCGATATTACTGAGCTCTGAAATTGTCACGACGAATCAATTTACGCAAAGCTATAGTCAAAGTATCAGCCAAAAAAGAGCGGAGATTGATCAACGATTCAAGACGACAGTCGACGCTGAATCCGAGTCAATAATCACTAAACCACTGTTCAAAATTTTAGCAGGAATGGTCTTTTTAGGTATTTTTTCGATGTTGGTATTTTGGCAGTATCCAAACGAAATAAAACAGTTTGTCGACCCACATTACACGGTTGTCGATGAGCCTGTTGACGAGCTTGCAGAAGAGCAAGTAATCGACGTTATGCAGTCCCTGGAATCTATTCAATCAGACGACAATATGCCGTTAGAGAGTGACTTACCTAACGTAGAAAAAACCGAGCAAATAGAGCAACAACAGGATGAAGTTAGCCAATCGTTGCAGCTAGAAAACAGCGAACAACAGTTACCCGTTGACCATTCTCAAGAGCTTGTTACTAGCTGGCAACAAGAAGTTGAAAAGCAGCAATTACAGGTCAAACAAGAAAAACAATCTAAACAGGCAGAACAACAAGAGCGAGCAACAAAAGCGGAACAAGCTAAGTTAGTATTGCCACCAGCTAAACACCCTATTCTTGAATTGGATGATAACCTTTTCGTTTTACAATTGGCTTCAATGAGCGACCCAGCCGTGGCCGAGAGATTCATAACTCAGCATGGTTTACAAGAAACCAGCTGGATATACACCACTCAACGTTTTGGTGGTGATTGGCATGTGGTAATTTTCAAAAAAACCTTTGCCAATGTTCAACAAGCGCGGCAGTATACGGCCTCCTTACCCGATAGCATTGACAAAACAGTTCCTTTTGCTAAATCAGTTAAACAAATTAAGGTAGAATTGGCAGTACCTCAGCAATAACCTCGTTGTAGTTACACCAAAAAGCGGACATGAAGAAAAACAAAAATCGGGCATTTCTGAAATGGGCAGGCGGAAAATACGGACTGATTGACGAAATTTGCCAACGTTTACCCCAAGGTAACAAGTTGATCGAACCTTTTGTTGGTGCCGGTTCTGTTTTCTTAAACACCGAATACCCTCAATACGTTTTGAATGATATCAATCCTGATCTCATAAACCTTTACTCTATTATCAAAACGCAGGCAGAATATTTTATTAAAGAGTCTGAAAAGCTTTTTAGCCCCTCGAATAATCAGGAAAAAAGATTCTACGAATTGCGTAAAGAGTTTAATCACTCTGATGATCTATTTTTTAAATCGATTCTGTTTTTATATCTAAATCGACACGGCTATAACGGGCTTTGCAGATATAATTTGTCTGGCGGATTTAATGTGCCTTTTGGTCGATACAAAGCACCTTATTTCCCGAAAAAAGAACTATATTATTTTGCTGAAAAATCGCAAAAGGCCACCTTTACCTGTGAGCCATTTCAACATACTTTTGCGCGCGCTAGATCGGGAAATGTCATCTATAGCGATCCGCCGTACGCACCAATTAGTTTAACCGCTAACTTCACCCAATATTCCAAGAATGGGTTTTCGTTAGATGAGCAGTTATTGTTAGCCAAATTAGCAAAGCATAATGCAAAGAAAAAGTCGGTCAGTGTTTTAATAAGTAATCACGATACACCTTTTACCCGAGAAATTTATTCTCAAGCAGATATAACAAGTTTGATGGTAAAGCGAACTATCAGTCAAAAAGGCGATAAAAGAGTAAAAGTGGGTGAGCTACTGGCCCTTTATACCTAGTTCTGCTGATGACAAGTAGGTTTAGTGGTTAGGTTAATTGAGCGCGATATTGACCACGGCAACTAAGCCGAGAATTAACGCAATCACGAAGACCACACCAACCAAGAGAAATGGAACGAAGGACTTTTGCTGAAAGTCATGCTCATAATTTTGGTGTGATTGCACACCAAAAACACTGGCAGCGACGCTTTTAAAAACGCCCCAAAGGCTGTTGTTTTGCTTAGGCTTTGACAATTACTGTGCACCCGATGGAACAGTAGACTTGTTATCTGCGGCTCTAGAAAGTAGCTCTAGCAAGTCTAGATAATGGAATTTATAGCCAGATCGTCCAGAAAACCAACTCGTCCAACTCACGTTTTTCTGATTAGCTGAGGCGCATCGATTAATTGGATGTGAGATAGGTAGGTTTTGATTAAATTCAATTACATCAATGTTTTGGCAGAAATCATCGGTGTTTGAAAGCTGAGTTTTGAGCATAAAAACCATGCCAAACATAACCGTACCAATTGAAAAAACTGCTTTCAACTTCCTGTTCATGTAACCACCTTAGATTAAAGCCATTACGCCCTATTATACGTGTGTTGATAAAATGAACAACTATCTTTTATCCCAATTTTATGTCGCTTGTCCTAAGTATTTAGAATTTACGACAATCTACATTCATTTCAAAGCAGCTTTATTTAACCATAAACGCAAAAAAGCCAACTCGAAAGTTGGCTCTTAAGGCGTTTCAATTTAACTAATAAATTAGAACGATGTACCCCAGCTAACAACGAATTTAGTATCGTCATCACCTGATTCATCATCTGCTTTTGAAAGGCTTAATGTAAAATCACCTTTAGATAGATCAATTTGGAAGTGACCAAAATCAACATCGCCGTATACTTCGTCATCACTGTCAAAGTCATAATAACCGTATGTTAAACCAAGACCAAATTCATTCGGAAGATCAATACCATAGCCTACGCTGTAGTAAAGGTCACCTGTTCCATAAGGTGCATCGTCGTCATATTGACTGTTTACTGTGTAAGCTACGCCAAAAGAAAACGCTTTGTATGTACCGTTGAAATAAATTTCGCCGAAATCAGAATCTTCAAAACCCGTTGCAGGGTACATGTAATAAATGTAACCAACATCATAACCGAAGTCACCAGACTCACCGCCGTAACCTAAGTAGAAGTCGTTTTCAGTGCCATCACCGTTACCCCAGTCAATTGAACCAACCCAAGTACCCGCATAAAAACCACTTTCATCTGAGTAGTCGATACCGCCAGAAACGGATACATCGTTAGAGCTTTGACTCATACCACGCCAAATGTAGTTACTTGTTGCACCAAAGTTAGCTGAAACCTCAGCCTGAACTAAGGAACTAAAACTGGTTGCAGAAAGTACAGCAACAGCCAATGCGGCCAATTTCAACGTTTTCATATGTGTTCTCCGAAATTTATATTGTTTTCAATGTTTTAATTTTTATTATTATTATTATTTTATTTTTGTCGCTGGCATCAATAAGGCAATTCTGATGCCGCTTATTTATACAATCTTTACAAGAACGTAACTTATTGTTTCTTATTAATAAAATTTAATTATTAATAAATAAAGTTTATATTGAAAAGCAACCTATGGTGATATTGAAGCACCAGATTAGTTCTTCAGCACCAATCTGGTGCGCCACTTTGAGAGCGCTAGCGCTTTTTTCATAAACCATTTTTCTTTACACTATCGTCAAATTTTTTTGGAGAAGTTCATGAGTCCTTTTTTAATTGCTCCTTCTATCCTTTCCGCTAATTTTGCTTGTTTAGGAAACGAAGTGGATAGTGTGATAGAAGCTGGTGCAGATCTAGTTCACTTCGATGTGATGGATAACCATTACGTTCCAAACTTAACGGTAGGTCCGTTAGTGTGTGAGTCATTGGTGAAACACGGCGTAACAAAGCCGATTGATGTGCATTTAATGGTAGAGCCTGTTGATCAGATGATTGAAGACTTCGCCAAAGCTGGCGCAAATCGAATCAGTTTCCACCCTGAAGCAACAAAGCATTTAGATAGAAGTGTGCAATTAGTTATCGAAAGTGGCTGTGAGGTTGGATTAGTGCTGAACCCGGCGACGCCGTTAAATTGTCTTGACCATATAATAGATAAACTAGACTTCATTCTAATGATGTCAGTTAACCCTGGATTTGGCGGACAACAGTTTATACCGCAAACACTGGATAAAATCAGATCTGTTAAACAAAGGGTACAAGCATCGGGTAAACAAATTCGAATTCAAATTGACGGCGGCGTAAAAGTCGATAATATTCGCAGCATCGCTGAAGCAGGGGCCGATACTTTTGTTGCTGGCTCAGCCATATTTAATCAGCCAGATTACAAACATGTCATAGACCAAATGCGCGCAGAATTAAGCAAAGTGAATATGGCTTAAGCGTGTTTCTAACCTTTAAGAAGATAATTTTATAATATGAATAAACCAATTGTATTAAGTGGTTGTCAGCCGTCTGGACAACTGACTATAGGAAACTATATGGGCGCATTGCGCCAATGGGTCGATATGCAACAAGATAATGATTGTTTGTATATGATTGTCGATATGCATGCAATTACAGTGCGTCAAGATCCTAAAGCCCTCTACAACGCATGTTTAGACGGTTTATCTTTATACTTAGCCTGTGGAATAGATCCAAGTCAGAGTACCATTTTCATGCAGTCCCATGTGCCAGAGCACGCGCAATTGGCTTGGGTGCTTAATTGCTATACGCAAATGGGTGAATTGAACAGGATGACTCAATTCAAAGATAAATCAGCTAAAAATGTGGCTAACGTTAACGCTGGCTTATTGACCTACCCTGCTCTTATGGCTGCTGATATTTTATTGTACCAGCCAAATAAAGTACCTGTAGGTGATGATCAAAAGCAACATTTAGAACTTACCCGCGATGTGGCCACACGTTTCAACAACTTATATGGCGACGTGTTTACGATCCCAGACCCATTTATCCCTGAGTTTGGTGCCCGCATAATGAGTCTTCAGGATCCAAGCAGTAAGATGTCGAAATCTGATTCGAATCCTAATAACTTTGTTGGCTTATTAGAAGATACTAAAAAGATTAGTAAGAAAATTAAGCGTGCAGTAACGGATTCAGATGAGCAGGCGCGCATTTATTTCGACAAACAGGAAAAACCTGGGGTTTCCAATTTATTATCGTTATTGTCCTGTGCAACAGGTAAAAGCATTGATAGCTTAGTACCTGAATACGAAGACAAAATGTATGGTCATTTAAAAGGTGATGTGGCCGATGCGGTTGTTGCGTTGCTAGAACCTATTCAAGCTAAGTTCCACGAAATACGTTCAGACCAAGACTATTTGAATACGGTTATGCGAGATGGAGCTGAAAAAGCCAGTGCTCGTGCCTCTGTAATGATTCAAAAAGTTTACCAAGCAGTTGGATTTATACCAAAACCTTAGAGCTGATTAGGAAAACATTTTTGGAAAGTTACGGTTCTGCGGGTAATCCTTTTTTGGAAAGTAAATTGTCATGCTATTGTTGATCGATAACTATGATTCTTTTACTCATAACCTTGCTCGTTACTTCCGAGAATTGAATGTCGAAGTGCAGGTAGTGAGAAATGACCAGATAACCTGTGAGCAAATTGCCCAACTTGCACCGCAATATTTGGTTTTCTCCCCTGGGCCTTGCACGCCCAATGAAGCGGGAGTCACACTAGAAGCTATTCGCACTTTTGCAGGCAAGATCCCTATTCTTGGGGTTTGTTTAGGACATCAAGCAATCGGACAAATATTCGGTGCAAAAGTGGAAGTGGCCGAACACATAATGCACGGTAAAACCTCCAGTATTCGCCATAACTCAACCCCCCTTTTCGAAAATATTGAAGACCCATTTATTGCCACTCGTTATCATTCTTTGATACTGAATTGCGATTCATTACCGAAAGAGTTTGATATTACCGCTTGGTGTGAAGAATTTAGCCAGTTCGAACCTATGGCGATAGAGCACAAAATTTGGCCATTAATGGGCATGCAGTTCCACCCTGAGTCACTTTTAACTAAAGTAGGGCATAAATTATTAAGTAATTTTGTTAAGATTGCCGATAGATGGTGGTTAGCTACAAACGAAACTATTTAAAGTGTTTTTTCAACTCTACAAGTCTGCTAATTTACAATAGTACATCCCAAACCTAATTCAACGGCAATAAGAAGAATCAATGAGCGAACTTTTGGCATTAAAAAACGAAATCAACCTACGCTTTGATTACCTGACTATTAGCCTAAAATTAGCCCAGCAGCATATGGGAGCAGGTACAGAAACAAAGGATGTTGAATTGCCCGCGAATAGTGAAGCTCAGCGCACACTGCTGCAAGTTGAGAAACAAGCTAGACATGATAAAGAGCTCAATCGACGTTCTCACACTAACTATGTGCAAGATATCCAAAACATGGTTCATAATGAGGTTATCAAGCGCTTAGAAGCTCAACTCGAAGATACTGATAAACTATTCAACGAAGTGTTAGGCTTTGACCACAACCTGCCCGCACTACTTGATTCGCTGGCGGCCAAATCAACTTCCATCAGCAAAATTGAACCTATAGCGGCTGGAATGCCTTGGCTTTATGATGAATTGATTAGGCTTATCAATACCCCTAAATATCGTAGAGTAGACTCAAATGGCAAAGTAGTTGTAGTTGAAAGTTTAAAAACCGCGTTAAGCTATCTAGGCGTTGAGAATATTAAGATGCTGATCCCTTCCATAGCATTTCGACGTTGTTTACCGCAAATTACCGATCCTTTTCCAAAAATCAAAGTGCAAATGATGGATGCGTCTATTGGTACAGCGATGTCATGTAAAAAGTTAGCGCAATTGAATAAACTAGATAGTTATAATGCCTTTCTACTGGGGTTATTCCATGACTTCGGTAAAATAGTAATAGTGCGCCTATTTTTTAAATTATTTGAGCAGGTGCACAGAGAAGCGGTACTCGAAGCGCAAAATGAGCGCAAGAGAGATGAACATTTTGCGTTGGGGGAAGTTGTACCTTCAGAAACGTTTTTACTCAATGCGTTAACTACCTATGGTTATTCACTAAGCACAGAGCTCATTTCGCGGATGCCATTCAAACGACTGGTTTTTGTTGAAGCCATGAACGAATTTGCTAACTACAAAGAAATAGGCGAAATGTCTCCATTTGGTAAAGTACTAGCCCAAGGTGAAGCCTACAATCGATATCGAACTCTTAAATCGAATAAGTTGATTTCCTTAGACGAAGCAAAAATATATCTACGTCAATTTTGCTTTCCTAAAGGTGCTTTGGGCGAATTGAAGAAAACTAATTTGCGAGATTTTGATATAATTTTGGATGAAAAATAATCAAAACGTCTCAGTAAATTCGTTTATCCCCATAATTTTTAAAATTTTTTTTACATATTCATGCAACTATCATGATTGCTTTATGATCTTGTGAATTAGATAAACTCTCAATTCTAGTTAGAATCTAATTTCGCTGTAAGTAAATTTAATCAAAACAGTTCAGCCTCAAAAGCGGCTATCCATAGACAATTTTAGAGATGCATAAAATTGTATGGCGTAGCACAATTTTATGCATAAACAGCAGATTGCTTAGTTTAAATAGTTATTCACTATTCCTGCAAAATTAGCCGCATCCCTTTAAATTTAAGGGTTTTCGGCGTTTACCCTAGAGACAGATTGAATAAAATCTGACACAATGCGCAGTCCAAATTGGTCGTTCGGCAAGTATTTTTTGGTGACCAACCCAGTATTAATCACAAGTGAAAATAGACGTCCAGAATTTTAAGTGAGGTAAAGAATGCAAGTAACACGCGCAACGTTTGACGAAGTTATGGTTCCCAATTACAACCCAGCGGCAATTGTTCCTGTAAAAGGTCAAGGATCTCGAGTTTGGGATCAGGAAGGAAAAGAATACATAGACTTTGCCGGTGGTATCGCTGTGAACGTATTAGGCCATTGCCATCCTGATTTAGTCGCCACCTTGAAAGAACAAGGCGAAAAATTGTGGCATGTCAGTAACGTATTCACCAATGAGCCGGCTCTTCGCTTAGGTAAAAAATTAACTCACGCTACCTTCGCTGATAAAGTTTACTTTGCAAATTCAGGTGCAGAAGCAAACGAGGCTGCACTGAAACTAGCTAGACGCTACGCACTAGAGCATTTTGGTGAAGACAAAAATCAAATCATCGCTTTTAATCAGGGTTTTCACGGACGTACATTTTTCACCGTAACTGTTGGCGGTCAATCAGCTTATTCTGATGGTTTTGGTCCTAAACCAGGTGCTGTTGAGCATGTGGATTTCAACAACCTTGATGCACTTAAAGACATTATCTCGGATAAAACCTGCGCCGTGATTATGGAACCTTTGCAAGGTGAAGGTGGAGTAATCAGTTCTAGCCAAGAATTTGTAGAAGGCGTGCGGGCTTTATGTTCTGAACACAACGCATTACTTATTTTTGATGAAGTGCAATCGGGCGTTGGCCGTACAGGACATTTATACGCATATATGGGCTTAAACGTCGTCCCTGACATCCTCACAACGGCAAAATCATTAGGCGGCGGTTTCCCAATCGGTGCAATGCTAACCACCTCTAAAATAGCGGCTAGCTTGAAAGTCGGCACGCACGGAAGTACTTACGGTGGTAACCCATTAGCTTGCGCAGTTGCAGAAAAAGTTTTAGACATTGTTAACACGCCAGCGGTTCTGCAAGATGTTAAGCGTAAAGAAAAACTATTCCGCGATGGTTTAGGAAAAATTAATCAAAAGTTCAATGTATTCAGTGAAATTCGCGGCCAAGGTTTATTAATTGGTTGTGCCCTGAATGAACAATATCACGGTAAAGCAAGAGACTTTTTAGTGGCTTCTGCTGCTAACAATATGATGTGCTTAGTTGCTGGCGCAAATGTTGTGCGATTTGCACCTTCATTAGTCATCCCTGATGAAGATATCGCCGAAGGTTTAGTGCGTTTTGAACGTGCCATTGAGCATGTTGTAAATAGCTAAGCTAAAACGCAACCAGTAAAGTGAGCACGCTATTATGAAAGTGATCCGTCCTATTGCGTTAAATGATTATGATGCCTTGTATGATATTGCTGTTGAGTCAGGTATTGGTTTTACATCACTGCCTGTAAACGAGGCTTTGTTACGACGCAAAATAGAACAATCTGAAATTGCTTTTCGAGAGAAAGTCGATAAACCCGCTAATCAAAGCTATTTATTCGTCATGGAAGATACCGATACAAATGAAGTAGTCGGTACCAGTGGCATTGCTGCGACAGTCGGCCTAGAAGACTCTTTTTACCACTATCATTGTGGCAAAGTAGTGCATGCTTCTCGTGAGCTTAAAATCCACAACACTGTGGATATTTTAACGCTTTGTAACGACTACACAGGTGTGTCTGAAATATGCACTTTGTTTCTCAAAGAAAATGCTCGTAAAGGCAGTAATGGTCGATTGCTGTCAAAATTTCGATTTTTATTTATGTTAGAGCATCAAACTCGGTTTTCAGAAACAGTAATTGCTGAAATGCGTGGAGTAAGTGACGAAAACGGCACCTCTCCATTTTGGCAATGGCTGGAAGAACATTTCTTTTCAATGGACTTCCCCACTGCGGATTATTTAACCGGCATTGGAGACAAAGTCTTCATTGCCGAATTAATGCCCAAATACCCAATTTATGTCAGTTTGTTGAGCAAAGCGGCGCAAGCGGTTATCGGTCAAGTTCATGAAAAAACTCGTCCTGCTTTACAGCTTTTGCAACAAGAAGGGTTTATTAGCCGTGGCTATGTGGACATTTTTGATGGTGGCCCAACAGTAGAAGCCAATATCCAACACATTAGAACCGCCCAAGCTAGTCGTAAGCTGCCGATTAAAATTGACCAGCAAAAAGCCGCTGATGGCGCTTTATGCTACGTAATTAATACTAAGGTAAAAGACTTCAGAGCAATTACCACGGAAGTCTATGTAGATAACGACAACAACTTTGCGTATATCTCTCCCGAAAGCGCTGCAGCGTTAATGGTCGTTGAAAATGACCATATACGATATGCGCCAACCAAAATAATTTAATAACCCAGCCATAGGAATTATGTATGACGACACAAGCCCACTATATTGCAGGTGAGTGGCACCTAGGTGAAGGTCACGATATTGAATCAATTGATCCCGCTAAAAACACCATTATTTGGCAAGCAAAATCTGCTTCGCCGCAACAAATAGATGCGGCAGTAAAAGCTGCCCGAAACGCGTTTTTAAGCTGGAGTGATTTACCCCTTGAGGGCCGTCTGGAAATTGTTAAACGGTATGCAGAACTACTTACTGAAAACAAACAAGACTTAGCATTAACCATTGCTCAAGAAACGGGAAAACCGTTATGGGAAACGGCGACTGAGGTAGGTGCGATGGTTGGCAAAATTGCGATATCAGAACGAGCGTATCAAGATCGCACGGGTACAGTTGAAAATCCAATGCCTGTGGGCAAGGCGTTTATTCGCCACAAACCCCATGGTGTAGTAGCAGTTTTTGGTCCGTATAATTTCCCAGGCCACCTTCCTAATGGACATATAGTTCCTGCGCTCATTGCCGGTAATAGCATAGTATTCAAACCTAGTGATCTGACCCCTTTGGTGGCTCAGAAAATGGTGAAACTCTGGCAGCAAGCGGGTTTACCTGCAGGGGTTTTGAATTTAGTACAAGGCGAAGTAGAAACCGGTAAAGCATTAGCAAGCCATGCTGATATTGATGGCCTGTTTTTCACAGGAAGTTCGCGTACTGGCAAAATTTTACATGAACAATTTGCAGGTCATCCGGGTAAAATATTAGCCTTGGAGATGGGTGGTAATAACCCCCTTATCGTAAAAGATGCAAAAGACATTAACGCTGTAGTCCACGACATTGTTCAATCGGCATTTGTCACGTCTGGACAACGTTGTACCTGCGCCCGTCGGTTGTTTATTCAAAACGGTGAACAGGGCGACGCAATTCTAGCCAAGCTAATTGAGGTTACCAAAAACATCAAAGTTGACCATTATGATGCCGAAATACAGCCATTTATGGGCGCAATGATTTCTGCTAATGCGGCCGCTGGAATGGTTAAAGCACAGCAACAATTAGTTGATTTAGGTGCAACTGAATTAGTCAAACTAAAGCATATGGATACAGCAACAGGCTTCGTCACACCGGGGATTCTCGATGTTACTTCTATGTTTGATGAGATGCCTGATGAAGAACATTTCGGACCTCTTTTGAAAGTAATTCGATATGACGATTTTGACCAAGCAATTGCGTCAGCAAATAACACCAAATTCGGATTAAGTGCAGGTTTCATCGGCGACAGTGAAGCGGACTATCAGCACTTTTTCAAACGCATACGTGCAGGTATTGTAAATTGGAATAGACCGATTACCGGTGCAAGCAGTGCCGCGCCATTTGGCGGAATTGGGGAAAGCGGTAATCACCGTGCTAGCGCATATTATGCCGCTGACTATTGTGCCTTCCCTGTGGCTTCTGTGGAATTGGAGCAGGTAACTCTGCCTGGAACCTTAAGTCCTGGCTTGAGCATATAAGTTATTTAACCGCCTGTAATCATTATGCGTTGCAGGCCCTTTTACCAAATCGAGATAGGCTGCAGCTATGCACACTGATATTGACACTTTGTTTGCAAATCTTTGGCAGGATTACATAAACATTACCCCTTCTGCACAAAAAGTTCATAAATTGCTAGGGCAATACAATGGACAATCTGAGCTAGTAAACGACCATGTCGCGTTTCGCACCTTTGATATAGACTCTGTCAATTTAGATAAACTTGCGGCGCATTTTTTGGCCTTAGGTTATGTGGAAAAAGGCCAATATGACTTTGTGCAAAAGAAACTCAAAGCAAAACATTTTGAACATCCACAAAGCACCAAACCCAAAGTATTTATTAGCGAATTATTGGTGAACGAGTTCGAAAAGCCCATACAAGACATCATTCATAAGATGGTGAGCCAAGTAGCAGAAGAAGCGACTAGCCAAGAAAACTTTTTGTATTCAGGTCCCCATTGGCAAATATCCAGTGACGAATATGAAACCCTTTTGGAGGTTTCTGAATATGCAGCTTGGATGGCTGCGTGGGGATATCGCGCCAACCATTTCACCGTTTCAGTCAATCATCTTCAAGATTTAGACTTATTGACCGATGTAAATGACCTATTAAAACAAGCGGGTTTTATACTCAATACATCAGGTGGCGAAATCAAAGGTGGCCCACAGGTTTACCTAGCGCAGTCTTCCACAATGGCTGATCATATTGAGGTGAATTTTTCAGACACCAGCAAGGTCATTCCAAGCTGTTTTTATGAATTTGCCCAACGATACGAATTGCCTAACGGTGAACTTTATCAAGGTTTTGTGGCAGCTTCGGCTGACAAGATCTTCGAAAGTACTAACGCCAAAAAATCTTAAACCAAATCTTTATTAGGATAGGTGGTAAGTAAGCGTTAACAAACCTTTTCAACCAAAGCAAACAACTGTTGATAACGCATAGATTGACAAAGGCCAAAACCGTTTAGGTTTCTGGCCTTTATTTTTGTCAAATATGGATTGCTAAGGCCCGCCAAAAATCGTGTAAATAAAACCCTTGAGACGGGTTCATCAAATTTCGCCGTATAACTAGCGGATAATTCTGCGAATATCTTTTCGAGTCGCTCTTGATCAGGCGCAGCAGAATCAATAATTTCGGGTAAGTTAATTCCACCCGATAAACACACACTACAATGTCCACATGCTTGGGTTAAACTATTGTCGTCAAAATAACGGGCTAATGTCTGACTTAAACACTGCTTATTTTGGAAAAACCCCACCAAATCATCAATCCGTTGAATTTCCGCCGATTCTCTTTGTTTAAAATAGACAAATAATGACTCGGTTAAATCAGGGTCCGCTAGCTTAGTCTCATCGACTTTGAAAACATCGGTATGTCGCTGACTTTGTAATTCAATGAGTTCTTGCCCATGTAAATAATCCAACGCGCTAACCAAACGGTTACGGGGATGCGGATAGGCGCTTTTCAGTTCCGCTTGATCTAGCGTTGCCCATACTTTTTTCATCGGACTGGCAGCAAATACAGCCTCTAAAAATTGACGTCGTTCGCCATCAAAGCGGGCAAGTATTTTCGAAATATCTTCAATAAACCGAAAACGGATCTCCGAAAAATAGCCAAACAGAGGAGTAATCACTTTCCTCAACTCCAATTGCACTAACAAGGTCTTTAATGGTAGTTGGCGAACATTGGTGTCGTTGGATAAAGGAATTAATTGGGTTTCCCACCTAATATCGCCAGCGGAAGAAAGCGCACAGAGATCTTTTATATTTTGAATAACCTTAGCAATACTGTTGAGTTCAGGAGTATCTGCATAAACGAAGTTTTCAAGGCGAGTCAGGTTATTCAAATTAGCTAACGTAATACATTCTGATGTTAGGCCGTCCCTACCAGCTCGCCCAATTTCTTGACTATATGCTTCTATCGATTTGGGTAACTCATAATGAATTACAAATCGTATATTAGATTTGTCGACTCCCATACCGAATGCAATAGTTGCGACCACTATATCAATTTGATCAGCCATAAATTGCTGCTGAGTAGATTGTCGTTGCTGGTCTTTTAAGCCAGCATGATATGGCACTGCATTGTGTCCTTGCTGACGTAAAACTAAAGCTAACTCTTCAGCCTCTTTTTGCAAAGTAACATAGACGATACCGGCTCCGCTGAGCTTAGCTAGTTGCTCCATTAACATGGCTGTTTTTTGCTCTTCAGGAGCGTGCAGAACCTTGAGGTTCAGGTTTGCACGATAGAATCCGGTTTGTACAATATGTTGCGCCTGAATAGCAAACTTGTTTGCCATGTCATGTTTAACATTTGCGGTGGCCGTGGCGGTAAGCAGTAAAACCTGAGGAATATTCAAGGCTTTTTGGTAATCCGGCAACTTTAAATAATCCGGACGAAAATTGTGTCCCCATTCGGAAATACAATGCGCTTCATCTACAACAAGTAATGACACATCCACCGACTCAATAAATTGTCTAAATCGTTCGTTTTTGAAACGCTCTACCGACACCATTAATATTTTCAAAGCACCACTGCGAGCATCTTGCATCACTTGTTGGTTTTGCGCATAACTTAAGGTTGAGTCGACTTTGGCGGCTGCAATATTTCGCGCCAATAAAAAGTCTAGCTGGTCTTGCATTAGGGCAAGTAAAGGAGACACCACCAAAGTTAAATTCGGTAGTTGTAATGCACTAAACTGATAGCACAAGGACTTACCTGATCCGGTGGGGAATATGGCCAAGCAAGAGTGGTTATTTAAAATGGTCTCGATTACCGGAAGTTGTCCGTTCCTAAAATCATCAAAACCAAAGTGTTGTTTAAGAGACGAGACTAATTCCTGTTTCAATTGAGACTTCCTAGTTGATTAAATATTCTTTTCATTGCCCGATGGTATAAACCTCTAGCGACTGAATATCGTCTAAATTGATAGTAGGATCTGGTATGAGAATATGCAATTTGTGGCCAAAAATCTGTACCTAAGCCGAATAATTAAGCGCAGTCAAAGCTTGATTAAACGATCCAGCCTTTGACAATGGCTTTACCCGAAAACCAAATTAAAAAGATTGAAACTATGAGTATCATAATTGGCATAACTGCAGCGCCAGGCCCGTAAACGTCTAATGCATTCGAGATAAAAAACGAGTGTCCCATTTGTGCCAATACACCCACAAATGACATCCAGAAAATAACTCGCGCAAACGACTTTTTAAGTAATAAGGTTACACAGCCTAACGTTCCACCAAACACCGCAAAGGCAAACGCTAACAATACCCAAAATGGCTGTTCCAAATGCAACCTTTGCTCTGCTGGCGGCATTAAATTTATTTGCTCAGGGCTTAATGTTACCTGTTGAATAAAGGCCATCACACCTAACAGATTCCAAGCTAACAAAACCCCTACAACAATCCAAAACCATTTTGGTGGTGGATTCATTTGTGGTGCTTGCACTGCTTTCTCCTTTCACGCTATGAGTTACCTTCTGTGTCTTGCTCGTCTGATGCAAGGTCAGCTGAAGTTCCTTCAAATTCTACCTCAACGCTATCGACCCTCTGTAAACCGCGAGGGAGTTTGTTGCCCCTTCGACCTCTTTCGCCTTGATAGTGAACGAGGTCAGCGGCGCTAAGCGTCATACCACGTTTACCTGCGATAATTTTCACACTAGCACCGTCTGGCACTACTGTCAGAACAGTGACATATTCCTCTCTGGTTTTTGCTTTTGCGGACGGAATATTGATTATTTTATTGCCCTTACCTTTACCAAGACTTGGTAAATCACGCAATGGAAACATTAACATTCGACCTTCATTCGATATCGCCATACACCAATCAGTTTCAATATTAGAAACCGTTTGCGGCTTAATCACTTTTGCTCCAACCGGTAACGAGATATAGGCTTTACCTGCTTTGTTCTTGCTAACCATGTCGGCGAACTTACCTACAAAACCATAACCGGCATCGGACGAAATTAGATATCGTTGATCGTCTGAGGCCATAATTACATGCTGAAACGTCTCACCACCGACGACACTGAAGCGCCCAGTTAACGGCTCTCCCTGACTTCGCGCAGAAGGTAATGTATGTGCATCACAAGCAAAGGTTCGCCCGGAACTATCGAGGAAAACGGCCTGTTGATTACTTCGACCTTTGGCACTGGCAAGATATACGTCTCCGGCTTTATAACTTAATCCTTCGACGTCCACATCATGGCCTTTTGCACAACGTGCCCATCCTTTGTCGGATAACACTACGGTTACGGCTTCAGAAGGAACTAATTCTTTGTCGGATAAGGCTTTAGCTTCTTCGCGCAAAACCAGTGGGGAACGTCTATCGTCACCATACTTTTCTGCATCCGATAGAATTTCTTTCTTGATTAACGTTTTTAGACGTCGATCTGAACCTAACAATAATTGTAGTTCATCTCGTTCTTTTGCAAGCTCTTCTTGCTCAGATTTAATTTTAAACTCTTCAAGTTTGGCCAAATGGCGCAACTTAAGTTCTAAAATTGCTTCAGCTTGTTTGTCAGATAGATTGAAGGTTTTGATAAGCTGCTGTTTTGGCTCTTCTTCATAACGAATAATGCGAATTACTTCATCAATATTCAAAAATGCTATCAGCAAACCTTCTAAAATATGTAGCCTAGCGAGCACTTTATCCAAACGATACTGTAATCGTCTGACCACAGTGTCTTTTCGGAAAACCAGCCATTCACTTAATATGGTACGTAGATCTTTAACTTTTGGGCGTCCATCCAAGCCAATCATATTGATATTGACTCGATAGTTCTTTTCAAGATCCGTAGTGGCAAACAAGTGCTGCATTAACTGTTCAACATCTACGCGATTAGAACGGGGTGTAATCACCAATCGAGTAGGATTTTCGTGATCTGACTCATCCCTTAAATCACTCACCATTGGCAACTTTTTCGCTTGCATTTGATGCGCTATTTGTTCGAGAATTTTTCCGCCAGATGCTTGATGAGGCAATGCTGTAATTACGATATCACCACTTTCATCATGGTAAACAGCGCGCATTTTTATTGAGCCTCGTCCTGTTTCATAAAGCTTAGAAATATCTTCTCTAGGCGTAATGATTTCCGCTTCGGTTGGATAATCAGGACCTTGAATATGTTCCATTATATCTTGCAGTTCGGCTTTACTATTATCAAGTAACAGCGCACAGGCATTGGCCACTTCTCGCACATTATGCGGTGGGATGTCAGTGGCCATGCCTACAGCGATACCGGTAACGCCATTCAGTAAAATATGAGGAAGACGAGCGGGCAATACCTTAGGCTCATCCATAGTGCCATCAAAATTCGGTTGCCAATCAACTGTGCCTTGACCAAGCTCACTGAGCAATACTTCACTGAATTTAGATAAACGCGACTCGGTATAACGCATCGCAGCAAAAGATTTTGGGTCATCTGGTGCCCCCCAATTTCCTTGCCCATCAACCAAGGGATAACGATAAGAAAAAGGCTGAGCCATTAACACCATGGCTTCGTAACATGCGGAATCACCATGGGGATGAAACTTACCTAACACGTCACCTACGGTTCTGGCTGATTTTTTATATTTAGCTGAGGCACTCAACCCCAATTCAGACATCGCGTAAACAATTCGTCGTTGCACCGGCTTGAGACCATCACCAATGTGAGGCAAAGCACGATCCATGATCACGTACATCGAATAATTTAAATATGCATCTTCGGTAAAACGACTCAGTGCGAGCTGCTCTGAACCATCTTTGTTGATAATTGTATCTTCACTCATAGTATATTTGTGCAGGCCATTTTCAATGCGACAAGAATAAACTGGCTATTCTTCGTCGTTATTATTATTGTTTTTTTAGCGCCCTTTTCGGGCAACGCTGTCAATGAATAACACTTTAGCTGTTATCGTTTTCACAAGATTCGCCAAACTGTTTACTTCTGATAGGTTACCTTATAAATCGCGTTAGCGAAATCATCCGATATTAACATGCTACCATCTGGCAAAACCAAGAAAGCAACAGGACGACCCCAAACCGTATCATCTGGGTTTAAAAACCCTTCAATAAAGGTCTCATAGGTACCAATTTCATTACCATTAAAATTGGCTCTCATTACTTTATAACCGGACTTTTTAGTTCTATTCCAAGAACCGTGTTCAGCGACAAATAGTGACTTATTGTATTCCGCTGGAAATTGCCCACCTTGATAAAAATGCACACCCAAAGGAGCTACATGAGCGCCGAGTTTAAGTTCTGGCTTTGTGTAATCGTCTGGGTTTTTGCCGGCTCCAAACTCTGGGTCATTGATATCTCCAGCATGAATGTAAGGATAACCAAAGTGCTGATCATCTGCGCTTACTCGGTTGATTTCACATGGTGGAAGATCATCGCCCATCCAATCTCGTCCATTGTCACTAAACCACAATTCCTTGCTGTCAGGTTGCCAATCGAAGCCCACTGTGTTTCTGACGCCCTTAGCAACCCATTTCATTTCACCGCTGGCTAAATCAAACTTGAGAATACTAGCGAATCTAGGGTCGTCGAACTTACCGTCCCCTTCCGTTTGACATATATTGCATGGCGCTCCGACAGGCACATACAACCAACCATCAGGGCCAAAATCAATATACTTCCAACCGTGATGGGTTTCTGTAGGCAAGCCACTAATTACCACTTCCCCTTTTGGTGAATTGGCATAGACTTCATCGATATTTTCGAACTTGAGTACTTCGCTAACAGCCGCAACGTACAAATCGCCATCTTTATAGGCAATACCGCTAGGCATAGTTAAATTTTCTGCAACCACGACAACTTTATCTGCAGTACCATCTTTATCGGTATCCACTACAGCATGCACTTTACCTTCTGCGCGACTCCCAACATAAACGATGCCAGTTTTGCCTAATGCCATTTGGCGAGCATTACTCACGTCTTCTGCATACACTTCAATTTTGAAACCATCAGGCAGAGTAAGTTTTTCCAACGGCAAAGAGTATCCCCACGTTGAATACAAAACTGCACAAAATAATGTCAATCCGCGGTTTATATTTTTCATCTGAAAATCCTTAAATGGTGTAATGCAATTAATCATTTTAACTATACGCGTTTTTGTCCGTCTTTAGTCCATATTTTCTGAGTGTTGCGATGAAATAGAAGATAAACTAGGCATTCTGCATCCACTGGAGTGAAATTGTTTAATCTGGTTACTAAACTATTACGCCAATTCGTCAGTTAGTTGCCAAACTGAACATTTTAGAATTGAAAAACCTGATGCCAAAGGGTTTAATGATATTTACGCTTTTCAATCACTTGGAAGAAATGACTCATCATGCATCTGCTAAAAAGCTTAGTTTTGGGACTATTTCTAATTACCATTGGACTACCAGCCTTTGCGCAGTCAACTTTGCAGTTAATAAACAATGAAGAAACCACCCATCTATCAGATAAAGTTAAAGTACTAGCAGAAACAGATATCCAACTAAGCATAGATGACGTACGTCAGCGCAGAAACGAATTTATATGGCACTCTTCATCTAATCCTAATTACGGCATTCATACTGGCGGTCTATGGTTACGCACCAGCTTAAATCGTGTTAGTGACATACAAGAGTGGGTGATTGATATTGGTTTTGCGCACATGGACCGAGCGGATTTCTATTTATTTGCAGGTGACGAACTCATTGCTTCAAATAAACAGGGGAAATTATCCAGCGCCCAATTTAGTCGCTTTCCTGCTTTTAAAGTCAATCTGCCACTAGCGACTCCAGTCGATCTCTATGTCCGAATCGAATCCAAAAGCATGCAAGTTATTGCCCCATTGGACATTCAACCATACGAAAAATATATGCGAATGGTGTTTTGGGATAACTTGATTTGGGGCCTATTTTATGGCGGTTTATTAATTTTAGCCTTATACAACTTAATCTTATATTTAATCAATAGAGAGCTAAGCTTATTAGCCTTTGTTGGTTATATTCTGGCTGTGATTACTTGGCAGTTTGTTTGGGGTGGGCACTCAATTTTATTGTTTCCTTATGAAGCAACATTGTGGCTAACCAGCCATATGGATTTAATATTCGTGCTGGTCGGGATAGCATCAGGCATCTTCACTTACATGTTTTTAGAGGCCAAACGAACGGCATTCAAAACAGCTCCTTTTATCAAAACCAATATTGGCGTGCTGGTCACCATGGGGTTCTGCTCCTTAATAAGTTTGTTCCCTGCTGCTTGGCAAAACGCCATTGTATATCTGGTAACGTTTTTTGCTATCGCCAGTTTTTTAGTCGCGGGGATAGAAAGTTATTCGAATAAATTTAATCCAGCGCGATACTTCATAGCAGCTTGGTTAGTACTCATTGTAAGCGCACTGGTCAGTATGACCAGCTTAACCGGCTTTTTGCCTACCAATATGTTCACCACTTACTGTCTGCATGTTGGTTTGTTTATCCAAGCTGGGTTATTTTCAATTGCGATGATGGATAAAAGTCATAATCAATTGGAACGCGAGATTCAACAAGCTACTAATGATTTACGCAATAACATGGAGTTCATAGAAGAACAAAATGCCCGTCTAGATATCGCCAGAAAAGATGCGATTAACGCCAGCACCATAAAATCTCAGTTTCTCGCTAATATGAGCCATGAAATTCGCACCCCATTGAATGCGATTCTAGGGTTCAGCAAAGAACTGATTCACACACCGTTACCCGTTGATAAACAAGAGCATGTGCGGATTATTAATTCTGCTGCAGATACCTTGTTGAATATTGTCAACGACGTATTAGATGTATCGAAAATAGAAGCGGGTAAATTGCAATTACATAATCAACCCTTCTGTCCAAATGATGTCTTAGAAGAGATGGTTAGCGTAATGGCCAGATCTGCACATAATAAGAAGTTGGAATTCATTTATGAGTTAACCCCCTTGCCTGAGCAGCTCGAGGGAGATGCACAACGAATCAAACAGATTTTAACCAACTTGTTAGGCAATGCATTAAAGTTTACCCCCAGTGGTCATATTAGCCTTCTAGTGACCGGCAAGTTATTACCTAACAACATGTACGAGCTAAATTTTAATGTCGAAGACACCGGCATAGGTATTAGCCAAGAAGATCGCAAAAAGCTATTTAACGCATTTTCGCAAATTGAAGACTCCACCAGCCGAACGTATCAAGGCACAGGTTTAGGATTGGTGATCTGTCAACAGTTAGTGCATTTGATGGGCGGCAAAATCACGCTAACCAGTGATCCCGGAAAAGGCAGTTGTTTTCGCGTCACTATTAGTACCAAAATATTGGACAAATCAGAGCAGTTTGCTCGCAACATTGGCTGGGCGGAGAAAAAAGTATTGCTTTTAGATACCGATGCGCTCACTACAAACTCAGCGTCTAAGATGTTAGAAAATACCGGAGCAAAAGTCACGCTAGCCCACAGTATCAAAGAGTTTTTCACTACAAAACAAGATTATGACAGTCTGTTCGTCTGCCTTCCAGAAAGCTACTTAACCACGCATGTAGACATTTTGACTCAATTGACGAATGTTAGAATTTCCAATCTTATAATTCTCTATTCGGGCGACGGTATTTCTTTCGATGAGTCTCATCAGGTAACCAAACCCACACAACTTCGTCTCCCTTTAACCCTGAATAAACTGGCCAGTTTGACGCAAACGCCGATCGAGTCACACCATAATCAGATACAGCAAAACTTACTTGAATTACCAAAAGTCAAAATACTTGCGGTTGATGATATGGAAATGAATCTGCGTTTATTAAGCACCTGGTTAAACCCCTCACACCTAGAATTAAGCCTTGCCTACAGTGGTGAAGAGGCCGTTAATTTATGTAATCAGGAAGATTTCGATATTATTTTAATGGATGTGCAAATGCCAATTATGGATGGATTGCAGGCGTCTCGCTTAATTCGTAAAAGCCAGTTGAATTTAGGCACTCCGATCATAGCGGTTACCGCACATGCTCTCAAAGAAGAACAAGACAGATTACTGGCCTCAGGTATGGACGATTACCTGCCTAAGCCCCTTGATTTAGAAGATTTGATTGTATTGATAAAACGCTGGTGTAATACCTCTAGTTCAGCAACTGAATGTTCTTCCGTCGATTGGTCTATGGCACTAAAAATTGCAAACCAAGACGAGGCTGCCGCAAAAGATATGCTAAGTGCATTTGTTGCAGAGTTACCTGACTTAATTACACAAATAGAAGATGCTTGGAAGATAACCGATAAACAAACCCTAAAGCAGCTTGTTCACAAACTACATGGTGCATGTTTATATACCGGTGTCCCGATGCTGTTGGATTTGTGTGATGAATTAGAAACGGCCATAAAACTAGATGAATTTAGTATTGTGAAATTGCGACTTCCGTCGTTAATCCAAGAGGCAAAGAATGTCATAACCGACAGTGAAGCGTTCGCATAAAAGAAGTGTTAGTCAGGATAAGTGCTATTGACACTAGACAGGCAATCTCTTAATAAAACAACAAAGTCTTCACTGCTGCGGTCCAGTTCTCCCACTGAAATAAACACATCAAAACCTAAGCCAGCTCTCAATTTGGTCATTCGATTGGCTAACATTGCTGGTATGCCTTTAATGATTTTACCTTCGGGAGTTTTGAACGTATCGTTTTCAATCAATGTATTACTATAACAACCGCCTCCAACGCACTGGTTATTTTGCAGTAGCAAAGGCCGTTGTTCTAGCAGTAAATTAGTTGCTAAACGAGGGGAAATGGAGCTCAGAAGTGGCTCATATTGTTTAATCTTAATCCCCACCATTCCTAAGTTTATTTGTTCTAAACCATGGCTAACTTTTGGTACATCGATACGCTGAATGTTTGACCATTCTAATGACCATTTACCATGTCGATGATGGTACAAAATATGGGTTTTAGTGAGCTCAATACTGTGCACTGGCTCACGAACTTTAAACCAGCCGATGAGCATAGTGACGATGGAGGCACTTAGCGCAAAAACGCCGACTAAATAAAGCGAATGCGGCAGAAAAGCCAATAACATAATCGCCCCAAACAAGGCGACTAAACCAATTAAAAAAGTGGTTAAACCATTTCGTTTTGCCACCCCTTTTATTTTAATACTGTGCAGCTCACTCTCGAAAGGTGCCTCGATGTCAGTAATATCTCGTTTAGTTTTTTCACTGCCAGACATAAAAATACACTACCATCATAATTACACCCCATAGGATAATCAGCCTTAACCGTTGGCAGAAAACACAATCTGTATGAAACAATCGTTTAATTGTTTTAAGCATAGTTCATTGCCATCACATCCGGTAATTTCAGCACCAATACCGCAGTTTAGACGAATTAAAAGCAGCAATAAACAAGTTATAGCTATGCGCTTTAAGATACTCAGCCTTAACTGTAAGTCCTGCATCTAAAATGAGCAGTTGAATCCACTGGTTGTACTAGGTAGCCATAGCGGCAGTTTCTAGCGCAAATTTTCTTCCTCTGCGAATAGCTAAACGACCGGCTACTATGGGAGTATAAATTAATGAGAGTATTACCGAAAAACCGACACCTCCGGCCAACACAACAGCAAGCGGCGGCCAAAAGCTCCCTTCACTAAAAATTAATAATGGGATAAAGCCACCCACTGTTGTAAAGGTGGTGGAAAGGATATGGCGACTACAGCTCATGGTCTCTTTTACAATAGCGTCAATATCGCCGAGTTTCGCTGCAGGATTAGCATTGATAGAGGCTATAACTACAATTGAACCATTTATTGCCACCCCAATTAGCCCAGCACTGCCGAGCAACGGGTTAAAGCCAATGGGTAAACCTGATAACCATAAACTGAACATTCCTAACCCCACGGATAGAACTGCCACAGAGGCGATTAAGGCTGCAAGTTTGACACTTCTAAAGGTTAAAATAAGGGTGGTTATCATCAGCACCAACAATACTGGCGCATAAGCGGCTAAGAGTCCTAAAGCTTCTTGCTGCTCATCAGCATCCCCAGCCAATTTGATTCGATAGCCCTTGGGTAATTCAAATCCTGACTCAGCCAGTTTGACTTGTAACAACTTACTCGCGTCAACAGCAGTGGCATTAGGCATCAAATACCCTTCGATGATATTAACTCTTTCGCCATTTTTTCTGGTAATTCCAGCAATCGTAGAGGTGAACTTGAATTCCCCTAGCGCTGACACGGGTACCCACCGTTGTTGATTTGTTAATGTGTTAGTTAATAACGGAATAGCATTTAAACTATCAATATTATTGCGTTGCGATTCTGGCAGTCTAATTCGAATCGGTATTTCTTCGGTACCTTCTAAAATCGAACCTCCAACTTGGCCATCCAATGAAGCTTGAAGCTGGCTGGCAATATCATTTAACGATAATCCGGCTAAAGCCGACTCATTGCGGGTTACATCTAAGATAAACTCAGGTTCGCCAAGGGTGATAGTGGCAATACTATTGGTGATCCCCGGTATTTGTGACATAACCAATCGCACCTGCTGGCCCAATTCTTCGATAACAGCTAAATCTGGACCGTATATTTCAACTCCAATAGGCGCGGAAATGGGCGGTCCTTGGCCAAACGCTTTGACCACAACCCTTGCCTGAGGAAACTCCTCATCTAAACTCAGTTGCAATTCAGAAATCAGCGCGGCTGCTGATGAAACCGAATCAGTAGTCACGACCGCTTGCGCAAAGTGAGCTGTATTATCTCGTTTCATCACCTGATTGTAATAAATTGAAGGTGTAGATGCGCCTACTAACCAAGTAACTTGATTCACACCTTGGTGTGAACGAATATGCTCATCCATCTGTTTAGCGACAGTTTCTGTAGTGTTTAACGAGCTACCTTCAGGTAACCACATTTGGATTTCAAATTGATCTCGATCTGCACTGGGGAAAAAGACATTCCCTAACTGCCCAGCTAAAATAAATCCTGAAATAGGTAATGCAGTGGTTAACAATAGCCAAAGAATAGGGCGTTTAATCGCTTTACTAATAGTATTTTTATACCAATCAGTAAGCTCTTTGAATTGAATCCCGCCTTGATACCAAGCCTGCGGCCGCATTTCGGAATCTGGTCTAGGTAAAAAACGAGCTGCCAATGACGCAATAACAGTGAGTGAGATAATCAACGAACCGATTAATGCCATCACGACGCTAATCGCAATAGAGCTTATGAAATCACCAATATTGCCGGGTAGCAAAAAGATTGGCATAAAGCCTAAAATTGTGGTCAATGTGGAGGCTAAAAGCGGACTAAACAGGTGCTGAACACTTTTCACCAATGCATCTAATCGGGAATTCTGCCGATCTAATAAATTTGCCCGAATTTCGTCGGTAATTACAATGGCGTTATCTATCAATAAACCAATAGCGATAATAATGCCAAATATCGACATTTGATGAATTTGTTCATTGAAAAAGTTTAGCGAAAAAAGTGTAAAAGCGGCACTAAGAGGTAAGGAGATGCCGACAATCCAAGCAGAGCGAAAGCCCATGAACAGAAACACCACAACCATCACTACCAAACACCCCATCAACAGGTTTTGAGTGAGATCTAACAGCCTAGATTCAGTATATTGATTCTGTTCATAAATAATATCCGCTGCAACGCTACCTTGATACAGTGAATTAAAATCTTCGAGGGCTTCTTTACTGCTTTTTGTCCAGTTATCTACGCGCACAGTAGATTGCATTCGCGCCGCAACAAAGACTTTTTGCTGGCCGTTAACCAAGGCAATATCATTGGGAGGATCTTGCCATCCTCGGTATACTTTGGCGACATCCTGCACCCGCAAAAACTGTCCATTCGCTGATACTGACAATGGAATATTACGAATCACATCTAAGCTTGCCAATTCTTGCGCAACTTGAATACGAATATTTTGACTATTGGTTCGCACAACCCCAGCAGGCAACTTCGGATCTGCGTTTGCAATGAGTTGACTGACTTGTGGAACCGTTAATCCCACACCAGACAATTTATGAGGATCAACTTCAACGACAATTTCTTCGTCTAACTCACCGTATATCCTAACAAGCTCGGTTCCAGGCACGTTTCTGAGTCGGTCGGCAACTTCATCGCTCATACGACTCAAGATTGACATCGGCGTTTGATAACCTTCAGGCGACCCCAACGCAACTAGCAACGTAAAGGATGTTGCGCCGCGCTTTTCATCTAGCTCCGGTTCCCCCGCTCCAGCAGGAAATAGCTGACTGGCATCGGCTATACTGTCGCGAATTTTTGAAAATATCTGTTCATTATTACTGTTATCTACCCATGCCTGAAGTTCAATACTGATAACTGAAATACCGGCTCGAGAGGTGGAATTAATTTCTTTAATTTCGAATAGCTGACGCAGCTCATCTTCAAGCACATCACTCACTAAGGCTTCTACCCGCTCGGCAGATGCGCCAGGATAAGGGGTAATAACCAACACGTTTCGTGTATCAATACGAGGATCTTCAAGTCGTGGCAACGAGGTAATAGCGGAAATTCCAGCCACTAATAAAATAATGATAGTGAGTGCTAATAAGTGACCATTACTAAAAAACTGGGTGTACCAAGGTCTAATAATATTGTTAGGCGAATTATGTCCCATAATTACAGCTTACCTTGATGAGAAGCCAATTCGCGCTCTTCACTGGCAGATGTTTGCGCTTCAACAGCATTCACAATTTGCCCGGGAACGAGCCGATGCGCACCACTTACAACCATCCAATCATTCGCACTCAGGGGGCCACGCACATAGCTGTGTGTCTGACCAGCAAATAACACTTCAACAGAACGAGAAGTAACCGTTTGTTGCCCTTT
Source organism: Aliiglaciecola sp. 2_MG-2023 (assembly GCF_030548145.1). Lineage (NCBI taxonomy): Bacteria > Pseudomonadati > Pseudomonadota > Gammaproteobacteria > Alteromonadales > Alteromonadaceae > Aliiglaciecola > Aliiglaciecola sp. 2_MG-2023. Next base: position 149,429 of record NZ_JAUORY010000002.1, on the reverse strand, counting down.
ACCTTGTACGGTAAACAATGTCCATAAGCCGCGAATACCGCTACTGAGCGCTTGTTTAGGCACCCAGACTCCAGATTCATCAACTTGCTTACTATAGGTCAATGCAATTAAATCCCCCGGCAACAAAGGATGTTGATTAGGTTCGATGGAAAAAATAACATCTATCGTGCGGGTATCCATTTGTCTGGTTTTAGCGATAGATTTAATGACCCCAGACAAATTGATGCCATTAGCAATTAACCTGTGTTTTTGGCCGACCGTTAATCCGAATGCTTGATCACTGGATAACGCGATTCGCGCATCATAAGCTGAAGATTGTTGTACCACCACCACTGGCTGACCGGCACTGACCACTGTTGAAGGGTCAATGGGTCTGGATACGATAGTGCCCTCAAAAGATGCCTTTAATTCGGACTTTTCAAGTTCCACCAACAACGTATTAATCCGTGCTTGAGTTTGTTCAACCAGCGCCTTGGCCACTTGCGTGCTTTCATCAACTTCATTCAACCGTTGGGTAGACTCTAAATTCCTACTCACCAGTTCAGTCACCCGTTGTTGTGACTGTTTGGCTAAGCGCAAATCTGACTTAGCAGATTGCAACGCCGCTTCTAGCTCTTTCATAGACGCATCAAGTCGCTTGGTATCGAGCTTAGCAATCAGTTGCCCAGCAACAATGTGATCACCTTCATCCACCCAAATTTGCTGCACTTTTCCGGCTAGTTCAAACCCTAAATTTGATAGGTTTGCAGATTCCAACCGGCCATAAGCTAATTGCTGTTGTTGATAGTTATCTTGGGGTGAAAGTTTAACCACTTCCACCTGATGTATTTTTGCTTCTGAGGGCGGTGCAGTAACCTGCCCAGAACCTGCAGCGATCATTAATCCCACCACAGCCATGAGTGGCAATATAATTGCGATGGGAATTAGTAATGATTTAAACGATGGTTTATTCACTGATCAAGCCTACTTAAGATTGTTATTTTGTCTAACACGGTTTTGTATTACTATAGAGATTAATATATAAATACTAGACCGTCTAGTTTAGTAATTAACTTTTAATTTAAACAAGAGTAAAAAAGTGTCGCAATCGAAATCCGAAGTAAAGTCTAATTGTTTGAAAGTACAGACAAAAGTTGGCAGACCTAAAAGCGAAGAGAAGCGCGTTAATATTCTCTTGGCGGCAAGCGATTTATTTCTAAGTCAGGGATTTTCTTCTACGTCAATGGACCAAGTGGCTAAAAAAGCGGAAGTGTCTAAGCAAACGGTCTACTCTCATTTCAGCAATAAAGATGCATTGTTCACATCGGTTATTGCATACAAATGCGCCCAATATCAATTGGGCGAAGAACATATGCGGGATGTTGAGCAGGATCCCACTGAAGCGTTACTAACCTATGGCAACCAGATAATTAACTTGTTACAAGATGAGCAGTCTATCGCCATGCATAGAGTAGTAATCGGTGAGATCACTACCAATCCTCGTGTAGCAGAACTGTTTTATATCGCAGGTCCACAGCACGGAATCGAAATTTTACGCGAATTTTTTCAACAAAATGTACACCTAAAATTAGACAAAGCTAACGCTGAATATTGGGCCTACACATTTTTTAATATGCTAAAAGGTGATTTTTACTTATCCAGCTTGTTGGGTTTACCCTTTACTAAGTCAGAAGCTAAGCAAACTGAATTAGTGACGCGAACGGTTACCCATATCATTCAGATGATCAGAGCTGAAAACTAATTATTCGCATAAGCCCAGCACTCTAACTCTAACATCGATCCCATGGCTAACCCATCAGCTCCAAAAGCGCTGCGGGATGGCAATTTTTTAGGATTAAAATAAGTCACATAAACTTTGTTGAAGTCACTCCATTTTTCGATATCTTCAATCATTACTGTGCATTTAAACACATCATCCATAGTCAAACCGATCCCCTTCAATGTGGCATCAATGTTTTTCATTACTTGGTGAGATTGGTCAGTGATATTGTCAGCCAGTTTACCATTTTCGTCATTCGCAATTTGACCGGACAAATATACGATATTATCAACTTGGGTAGCTTGAGAAAAAGGCATATTTTCATTTGCTGAAGGGTAATACTTAACCTCAGCAAAACTATTAAAAAGAGTGCACGATAGTAAACTTAATATCCCGATTTTAGTCACTTTAAACATATCTAAGTTTTCCTTTTCACGATTTTTTAGTTGTATTGTTGAGGATTATTAAGCAATCCGAAACTTTGACATGCTAAGCTGTGATAGATACAAACAGCCTGATATTTGCATATATCCGTTTGCCTAAGAACTGCTTTTTTGTTGGTTTTAACGAAGCTCACCATCGAGTCTCCCACAACCCAAAAATCGGTTCAAGAAAGATAAATCTAAATACGCTAGATTACGTATTTAATTAGATTAACTGGCTAAGCTGCCTTTCCGTCTGATTGCCTTGGGTGGGCGTTTTGCTGAATGTAAAAGTAAGTTATTTTCAGGGTTAATCAGTATTTGAGACTAAAATAGTTTGGTGGCACTGTGCTATGCCACACTTAACTAAGTTAACATTTAGGTTAAAAGTGGTACTTTAATGACAATTAATATCCGTATCTACATTGCGTTCTTTTTCGCCAGTATTTGTTTACTGCCTTTGGCACAAGCTCAAGAATTCCCATTGTGGCAACAGTCAAAGACTACAACTAAAATTGATGCCCGATACAGGCAAACCGTCGCAACTGGAAACGAGCTGACGATCAATCCTATTGAATTCACTTCGCTGATAAACAATCAAACATCTGAATTTGAACTCTCGGTCCCCACTCCCGAGGGTGATTACCTTATCTTCAAATTACAGCAAGTTCGAGTAATGGCCGAACCTCTGGCAGAGAAATTCCCATTGGTCCGCTCGTTTACTGGCTACAACGTCAATAATCCACAAGATAAGGGCCGATTTGATCTTTCTCCGGACGGATTATCGGCAATGTTTAAAATCGATACACAATGGGCAATTCTGACGTTTGATAAACTAGGTAACACTCTAGATTATGTTAGTTACTGGGTGAAAGATGAAATCACCCCTGAACAGCAAAAGTCGCAACTGGCTCAGCAACAAGATTACTTAACCCTACCAGCAACCATCAAAACTGTGTCAAAAAAAGCGACATCTTTAGACCCAGATGCTGCTCGGGCGAATGGAAACGCTATCACAACTTATCGAATAGCGATTAGTACCAGCGGAGAATATACCGCGGCAAATGGAGGCGAAGCTGGCACCATTGCCGAATTAGCAAAACTCATCAATCGGATTAATCAAATTCTATTAACTGACTTGGCAATCCAATTTGAGCTTGTGGCGAACAATGACAGAATTATCTATACCGATAGCAGTACCGACCCCTTCGTAAATGATGCAAGTGATGATTTAGAAGCCAATCAAATCGTTATCGATGATCTGATTGGCCCAGACAACTACGATATTGGTCATGTATTGAATACCGACTCAGGTGGCTTGGCAACTATCCAAAGTATTTGTATTGAGGACTTTAAAGCCCGAGGACAAACTGGTAGCAACAGACCCTTTGGCGAGAGCTTTTATACTCAATTAGTCATTCATGAATTTGGCCACCAGTTAGGTGCAGAACATACGTTTAACGCATCCAACGCCGCTGGCTGCAGTGAAGACCAACGCTCCAGAAATGCTGCCGTCGAACCTGGCAGCGGTTCGACTATAATGTCATATGCAGGTCTATGCTCTAGCCAAAATATACAAAACGATTCTGACGATTATTTTCACAGTTTTTCGGTGGAACAAATTCAATCACTGTTAAGTCGTAGAAATTGTGGTTCGACAGAAACCAATGGCAATGCGATTCCGATTATCAGTAGCTCTGAAATCAATCACAGCATACCAGCAAATACCCCTTTCGTTTTGACCGCTCAAGCCACCGACAGCGATAATGATTTGTTGACATATAGTTGGGATCAAGTGAATCCAGGCGGTTTTGACGGTGCCACTGAATCAGTGCAAGAAATGTCTGAAGACAATGGATTTAACCCATTATTTCGTTCCTACCCACCTTCTGACGCATCGAGTCGCTATTTTCCACAAATTAGTCAAGTGCTGAATGACTCAATTGGCTTTGGCGAAGCCTACCCCACCACCGAGCGCGCACTCACATTTGAGCTTTTAGTTCGAGATGGAAATGGCGGCGTGATTACGCAATTTGCGAATATCAATGTAGAGCCTACTGATACTCCTTTTTCGGTGACAACACCTATTGCCGACGCCCGTTGGATTGGCGGGCAAAGCCACCTAGTTGATTGGCAGGTTGCCAGCACAAATAGCGCTCCAATTTCATGTTCCGCAGTGGATATATTGCTTGATGCTGATGGCGATAACGTTTTCGAGTCGACTTTATTGGCCAATACAGCAAACGATGGTCAACAAAATGTCACCTCTCCTAGCACCAGTACAAGCAGCGCCCGCATAAAAGTAAGGTGTTCTGATAATGTGTTTTACGCGGTGAATCCTGGCAGTTTTGAAATAGTGCCCGGCAGTGATCCTGTCGCTCCTTTGATTACAGGACAAATCGAGCGAACCGAATTAGAAGATACAAGTTTTGTGATTAGCTTTGCTGACTTGTTAGTTGATGATCCGGATTCAAGCTATCCATCCAACTTCAGTTTGGATGTGTCACCAGGGGCAAACTACGTAGCAAACGAAACTAGCGTCTCACCAAACCCTGACTTTTCAGGAAGTTTAATCGTCAATATTTCGGTTAATGATGGTGTTAGTGATAGCAATGTTTTCCCATTTACGGTGCAAATAGAAGCCGTCAATGACGCCCCTGTAGCAGTGAATGACAGTATCACAATTGACCAAGATTCAGGGACGATTAACATTGATGTATTAAGTAACGACACAGATGCGGATCAAGATTCGTTAATTATTTCTGAAGTCACTTATGTAGGCTCAGGACGGGTCAGTATCAATAATGGGCAAGTCAGTTATACTCCTGCCAATGGTTATTTTGGTAGCGACAGTATTATTTATCGAATTGAAGATCCTAGCTTTGCCACTGATTCTGCAACCATTAGTATTACCGTTAACCAAGAAGTGCTTACACCCACGCCACTGCCAACACCGGATGATAGCTCTGGCGGTGGTAGTTTCGGTTGGTTGCTAATGTTACTAGCGGCTGCAAGGTTGAGAGGGCGCCGCTGTGCGTGTTGTGCCAAATGAGTAATCTAAAAATGAGCGCTGCGGCATTGCTAATGATTAGCACATCTGGCTGCATAACTGAAAAGGTCAGTAGTGTGACAAAGTCGCCAATTATCGAATCTGACACCCAAACGGAGTCACTCGCTACGTTAACTTCAACACAACAAGCAGTAATTGATGGCGACGCGGCAGTTGCTCAGCAAAACTTCAAATTATTGGCCTTTACTAACAAAGTTATTAGCTTCCCAGGGGTAGATATGAACCTCTATCCTCTGGAGGTTTTGCAACAGCAGTGTGGAATTAAGTACCTCTCTGGTAGCGGTGACACTTTAGCAATAGGTGAAAGTACCGAAACTAGGAAAGCCCTTAAAAACTATGCCACAACCTACAATTTGATTGTCTTGAAAGGCTGCCAATCATTTCATAAAAATAATCAGAAATAAGATTATCCGACAGCAATTTTTTGATAGACTCTCGAGCCAGCAACAGGATAAGCGCTATTCTCAGCCTAATCATTTTTCCTGTCATTAAACATAAGGGTATGCGATGAATTTTGAAGGTCAGCACATTCTTTCAGTCAATCAATTCGACCGTGATTCTATTCAGGCGATATTCGATGTAGCTGATAAGATGACACCCTACGCGCTTCGCCAAAAACGCACAAAAGTGTTGGACGGAGCTATTTTGGGAAACTTATTTTTTGAAGCGAGCACGCGAACCCGTGTTAGCTTTGGTACGGCATTCAATCTACTCGGTGGTGAGGTGCGTGAAACCACCGGTATGAGCAGTTCGGCGCTAGCCAAAGGCGAATCGTTGTTCGACACAGCCAGAGTATTAAGCGGGTATTCCGATATTATTACCATGCGTCACCCGCAATCAGGTTCAGTATCTGAATTTGCTGAAGGCAGCCGCGTGCCGGTGATTAATGGCGGTGATGGCGCGAATGAACATCCCACTCAAGCACTGTTAGATTTATATACTATTAGCAAAGAACAGCAATATCATGGTGGGCAAATTGACGGTATTCATATCGCTATGATTGGTGATTTAAAATATGGTCGAACTGTGCATTCGTTATCTAAGCTATTGAGTTTATTTAATAACGTACGTTTCACACTTATTTCACCTAAAGAGTTGGCGATGCCAGAGTCAATATTGGATGTGATTCGCAGCGCAGGCCACAAGGTTAAAATAACCGATCAACTCGAAGGCAGTGTGGATGCCGACATTTGTTATCAAACTCGCATTCAAGAAGAGCGTTTTGAAACACAAGCAGAAGCAAATAAATATCGCGGAAAATTTCGTTTAAACCAAACCATTTATACTAAACACTTCCAATCTAAAACAGTCATAATGCACCCACTCCCAAGAGACTCACGAGCCGACGCGAATGAGTTGGACAATGACCTTAATTTACACCCCAATTTGGCCATTTTCAGACAAGCAGATAACGGCGTATTAGTTAGAATGGCGCTTTTTGCACTGACCCTTGGGGTAGAAAAGTTAGTTTCAAAATACGATCGTGATGTTCATTGGTATAGTTCAAAGAGATAATAAATTACATGCAAAAATCACAACAATTGTTCGAGCAAGCACAAAAACATATCCCTGGTGGCGTCAATTCCCCAGTCAGAGCATTTAAAGCCGTTGGTGGCACTCCACCATTCATCGTTAAAGCCGATGGTCCTTATATTTACGATGCTGATGGCAAGCAATATATCGATTATGTGCAATCTTGGGGTCCAATGGTGCTAGGTCACAACAACCCTAAAATTCGTCAAGCAGTTATTAATGCAGCTGAAAATGGCCTTAGTTTTGGAGCGCCCACAGAATCTGAAGTGACCATGGCTGAATTGGTTAATAAACTAGTTCCGTCAATGGAAATGCTACGAATGGTCAACTCAGGCACAGAAGCAACCATGAGTGCTATTCGTTTAGCCCGAGGCGTAACTGGCAAAAATAAAATTCTTAAATTTGAAGGTTGTTATCACGGACACGCAGACTCGCTGTTAGTGAAAGCCGGCTCTGGTGCACTGACAATGGGTGTTCCAAGCTCTCCAGGTGTACCTGCGGATGTGGCAAAACATACCTTGACCATGGAATTTAACAATATTGATAGTGTGAAACAGGCGTTTGCTGAATTTGGTGATGATATTGCTTGTATTATTGTTGAACCAGTTGCGGGCAATATGAACTGTATCCCGCCCGTTGATGGATTTTTACAGGGTCTGAGAGACATTTGTGACCAATATCAAAGTGTTTTGATTTTTGATGAAGTTATGACCGGTTTCAGAGTCAGCCGTGGTGGTGCACAAGAGCTATATTCTATTGTTCCTGACTTGACCTGTTTAGGCAAGGTTATCGGTGGTGGCATGCCTGTAGGGGCATTTGGTGGTAAAGCTGAAATTATGCAACAAATCGCACCGACAGGCCCAGTCTATCAGGCAGGTACTTTATCCGGCAATCCTATTGCCATGGCAGCCGGGTTAGCATCACTAACACAAATTCAAGAGGCTGGTCTATACGACCGACTGAGCCTAGCAACCAAAACCTTAGCGGAAGGCATAAAATCTATAGCTTTAGAGCATGGGGTTCCGATGACCGTTAATTATGCTGGCAGCATGTTTGGTATTTTCTTTACCGACATAGATAAGGTAACCAATTATAAACAAGCAATTAATTGTGATACTGAGATGTTCAATCGCTTTTTTCATGGCATGCTATCAAGAGGGGTTTATTTGGCTCCGGCATCTTATGAGGCAGGTTTCGTTTCGGCAATGCATGATATGGATATCGTAGAAAAAACCTTACAAATTACCAAAGAAGTATTCGCTGAGTTAACAGCCTAATAGGTTTAAAAGTGATGCTGTGTTAGGTTGATTACGTTATTCATAAAAATAAGAAAAAGACGCAAAAATGTTGGAACAAATTTTACAACCTGTGCCGCTAGTTTTACTGGTTATTATTGTCATCATGGCAGTGGCATTGTTGCGTCTAAATCGAATCTTAAAACAACGAAACCTCGTTAACCTTTCGAATCAAACCGACGCGCAAATGGAAACGCAGGTGCAAAGTACCTTGCGCGCCAATGAAGCGGATCAGCGGTTTTTATCAAAAGCTGATGAAGCACTTCGCCTAACTCAAACCTTCCAAAAGTTTGTACCTCGACAATTTGTTGAACATTTTGCTAAACATGGTTCGGATACCTTAGAGCTTGGTCGAGCAGATGAAGATGAAGTAGCCATTTTGTTTTCAGATATTCGCGGTTTTACCGGTCTATCAGAAAAGATGACCCCACAAGAATTGATGAAATTTCTTAATTCCTATTTCTTGCGGATGAATGATCCTATTCATCAAAATGGTGGCTTTATTGATAAATTTATTGGCGATGCGATCATGGCATTATTTGACCATCCCAATGGTAGTAATCAAGATAAAGCGATAGATGCGCTTAATGCAGCTTTAGATTTGCGTTATGCGTTAAACGTGTATAACCAGCACCGAAGCAACAGTGGTTATCCACCTATCAACATAGGTGTAGGTATTCATTTCGGGCCCGTGATTATTGGCACAGTCGGCTCTGACGATCGAATGGATACGACTGTGATTGGTGACAGTGTGAATATCGCCTACCGTTTGGAATCACTGGCACCGAAATTGGGTGCCGATATCATAGTCAGCTCACAGTTACTTGCAACTGCAGATGCCAAAGCGAAGTTTACCTACAGGCTGCTTGATTGGGTTCGAGTCAAGGGACGTAAAAATCCTGTAGAAGTGTATGAAATACTCAATCACCTTCCTGAACAAAGTGTGACATTAAAATTGAAAACCGCGCCTTGGATCGAAAAAGGGGTTAATTATCGCAAGTCTCAACAATGGAACAAAGCATTAAGTTGTTTCGAAAAAGCACGTTTGTTAAATCCGAATGACCACTTGGTCGCCCATCACATAGAACAGTGTCACGCCCTAAAAAACACCCTAGTCCCCGCAAATTGGGACGGTGCAGCAGAACTCTAACACCGACAAATTTCCCCGTAGCATGGCCTTTAGGCCATGGAAAAATCCAAACAGCTACGAGGCCGTAGCATGGCTAGGCCATGGAAAACCCAAACAACCACGGGGCCATGGGAAACTCCAAGCATCCACGGGGCTAAAGCTCCCGCCTACAATTCCAAACCTGTAGCATGGCCTTTAGGCCATGGAAAAACCGAACAACCACGAGGCCGTAGCATGGCCTTTAGGCCATGGAAAACCCCAAACAACCGCGGGGCCGTAGCACCCGCCTACAGGTTTGGCTTTTGCACAAAAAATCCCCACCAAATCAATGTATGGCGTTCAATGATTCTCATTCATCAGTAGGTTTGCTATATTGCGCTCAGTAGTAGCAAGGAGAGCCAGTCGTGGTTTCGAATTCCCCCCAACAAGATCCATCCGATAATCAAATTTGTTTCACCGCCATTTCTCCAATAGATGTGCCTTTCTCTTTAATTAGGGGATTTAACCGCAAATCTAACAATTTCAAAAAGCTCATGACGTCTTTGAGTCAAAGAAAAGATATCGAGAGTGTAACTTGGCTCAATGATGGCCCCGAGTATGTAAACCTTGATAGTGATGTATCTTCAATGTCATTTTTCCTGTGGAAAACACAATGGGAAAATGTTGAGGTCAAGTTTCATATATTTCCAAATGAATTGGCGGTAGTGGAATGCCAACTGGTCTTGCCTATTCAAGCTGATATTAAACAAATGGAATCACAAGTTCAGCAACAAGCCGAATTCGCTATACAACAATCATTGCCAGCCCTTGAGGCAGTTATTAAAGATATATATAACAGTATTAACAATCCACTGCTTATTAAACCTAGGTCTCGCTCGACCCGTCTATATTGGACCGCTCGTTCACTGAATATCCATAGATCACAACTAGAAAACACGGATATACGTCAATTAATACATCAGTGGCTAGCTGAAACGGAATGTCCACAAGACGCAGAAAAAATTTGTAATCTAATCAACTTCGACAGTGTCACAAGCGCTAATGGTTTTGACCAAGTAAAAACTGAATCCATGACTTGGTTAAACTACGTGATTGTTGATAAGCGAGCGAAAAGTGATCCACGCATAGACACCATGATACTTGCTCAATACTGCTACACAGCGCAAGAAAAATGTAACCTGCGCTTACATGAAGCTATCGCCCATGCATATATTGATGGCAATTTATTGGGTGCACAGAATCAACTTGAAGACAGTCGAATTCAATCAAAACTTCACCAAGTTTCGATAAATGAACACAAAAAATACTTAACTCGACAAAAACGGAAATACTTAGACGAAATTTTTGAATCTTGGGAATTCGATTTGTTGATAAAGAACGGCGATGATATGAAAGAGATTTGCTCAAACAAAATTGAAGAAGCAAATTCCAAACAAAGCAAACTTAATAGTATAAAAACCGATAGGATTTTATTCGCCATCAGTCTGTTCACCATTTTCGAATTATTAATATTTTTGTCTCAGCACAGTAGAGAGGTGATGTCCCGTCCGGCTCTAGATTACAACGACGAAAGCTCTTCTTGGATACTCACATTAATAGCTAGTTTAGATGCAGATACCATGTTTGGAATAGGAATTGGTTTGATGATTGCCCTTGCCTTTATTTATATGTCTGTTGCCAAAAGGAAACTGTAATCATGGGCAAAAAACTCCTTATTTTAGTCGCATTGGTTTTATGCTCAACGATGCAAACACAACGGTTATACGCACAAGACGTATCAATAGAAGTTTTGACAGATGTATGGGCTCCATACATTAATCCAGAAAGTGAACCTATGGGTCGAGCTGCAAAAGTGTTAGATACAATTGCCGCTTACGCACAAGCCAATGTTAAGTGGCGTTACGTGCCCTATAGAGACGCCGCATTGTTATTGGAAAAACAAAAAGCACAACTTGGTTATCCGTATTTTTATACACAGCAACGGGCAGAAAAACACTACTACTCAAAACCTATATTCTACCTCACGAGTCGACTCTATTTTAATCGTCACTTTGTGTCTTCTGAGTTAGCAAATAACAACTATGAATCCCTCAAAATAGCCAAAGTGGCTGGTTATAGTTATGGCGAAAAAATAGATAGTATTGTCACAGATGGCAAACAGTATGAAACCGAAGAAGATGCACTCATCGCTTTATTAAACAATGAAGTACAAATATTACCGATGACCGAAGGCGTAATGAACAACTTACTGGATACCCGATTTTCAGAGCAAAAACAGTTGATTATTCCAGTTGATGAAGTGAAAGATGAATCTAGTCTACATATTATTGCTAGTAAAACAGCCGAAGGTAAGGCATTAATTGAAAAGTTTGATCAAGCCATTACGATGCGACTCAATGGCGAAGATGCACAGTTGCAACCAACTCAAAACCTTAAGCAACAGGTCGATTTAGCGACATTAGTAACATCAGAAGGGTTTCCGGCAATACTTGGAGAGTTTACCAATCAAAACGGTGATATTGATTATTACACCATTCCAATAGGAACCAAAGTTATCGTTCTTCAATGGAGTTCAAAAATTCTAAAACCATCACATTCAGACCGCATTTATAAGAACATGATGGAAACCAGTAAGGTTGTGATTTTAAATGGCCCCCATGTAGGCAAAGAATTGCGAGTTAAAAACATGCATATTCAGTTAGAGCCATGATTACAATAGGCTTAGGATGGATAGGTACGGTTTTATATTTACTCAACCATGCATACTTATCCTTAGTAACAAACTGGTCGCCAAGAGTCTATTACGCGGGTAATTTGGTCGCGGCCACTAGCCTGATAATAAACTCACTATTGGTTTCATCATGGCAAGCTGTCGTAATAAATGGATTTTGGGCTGTCATTAGCTTGTTATTGCTGCTGAATATCACCCTAAAGAACACACCAATCACATTTCGAATGATGGCGGTTGCCGTAGCCTTTATGTGGATAGCTGCCCTGTTAGGTTTATTTTATCAACTTGATTTGTCGATTCGTATCTTAGGTTGGACATCGGCATTAGTTTTTGGCGCCGCTTATTTGCTATTTTGCGCACAGAAAATGACGCAAAAAACCTATTTGTATTTAAATGTTTATGCGGCCTTAGCACTAACACCGCAATTGTGGATAGATAAAAACTACCCTGTACTCACCTTAGAAGTCATTTGGGCATTGATTTCTATTCATGGTGCATTGCGTCAGCCCGACAATGCCCATTTAATCGACTAGTAAATATTGTCACGAGGCCGTAGCATGGCCTTTAGGCCATGGAAAAACCCAAACAACCGCGGGACCGTAGCATGGCCTTTAGGCCATGGAAAAACCCAAACAGCCAAGAGGCCGTAGCATGGCCTTTAGGCCATGGAAAACTGCAAACATCCAAGAGGCTAAAGCACCCGCCCACAATCCCTTAAACTCTACGACCTATGTCTTATTGTTTGCATTAGGGGTTAATGACATTCTAATCAAAATACAATGGCAAAGGTTGTTATAATGAACACAGCAAACCGTTTAAAACTGATTGGATTAGCCGCTTATTTACTCGCAATGTTTGCGCTGCAACAAGTGGTCATCATTCCATTAATTGCTTTACTTTCCATTGTGGCAATATACAAAAGTAAGTCTGAAATTATCAAGTCCCATGCTAAATATATCATCTCAGTATTTGTCGTTGTGATTTCAGTAGTATTAGTCACGGCTAATGTGTTTAGCGGTGAGCAACAGGTGTTTGCTGCTATGGTTGCTATTGGCATAGCCTTTATCATGTTGGCTTATGGCGCATTACGAATAGGATTTTCTAAAAAGCCATTCGCGAATCGATTAACCACCAATTTGGAATAACGTTAAAAATATAATTGCTTTAAAAAGACCAATGGAGGTGTCGGCTATCGGCACGACACCTGACACCTTGCGGTCTGTTTTACTTGTCTTTATTAGCTTTAATAAAGTTAAGTGAAGGGGCAAAAAACGCAGCACCGGTTTCTGCTACAGTAAAATCCAATAACCTATCATATACGCCGTTTTCATCGCCAAACACCATACTGCTTAACATCTGCGTAAATGGTTTAGGACTGTTAGCCAATGATACAAAAAATAGTCCTTTCACTGTCATATCACCGTAAGGCATGCTTTGCCGCAATATCTCAAGGCTATTTCCGTCAGCATCCTTAATTCCCGAGCGTTTGACATGTGAAAATGCGGGTTTATCTTCGCGGGCATATTCGACGTTGTCCTCTTTGGTGCGACCAATTATATCTTCTTGGTTTTTAACCGGTAGTCTTTGCCAACGATCCATATGGGTTCGGTAACGTTGAATATGAATATAACTACCGCCAGCAAAATCGGGATCTTTATCGCCAACTACGGCTACAGTTCGTTTGTGCATGCCCTTGGGGTTTTCTGTGCCATCTACAAAACCAATCAAGTCCCGCCCATCTAAATAGCGGAATCCTTTAACTTCCTCGAATAACTCCACATGTCCTTTAAGCAACTCACACACCTCACTACCTATGGCAAAACAAACGTCCGCTCGGTCAGCACGGATTTGAATAAATAAATCACATGGTGTTGCTGGCGCATTGCGATCATCACACTCCATATCTGGAAAAGGCGCGAGTTCCATTGGAATTAGGCCCGGATATAAGTCAGTCCAATAACTAGTGCCAACCGCTATGATACCCGACACCATGGCCTCATAATGCTCCTCATCATAGTGTTCAAATACATTGAGGATATGAGCTAGTTTTGCGCGTATCACTTGCGCATCATCATCGATAACATTAAACATCAAATATTGCGCATGTAAATTGGGTTCTGCGCAAATGCCTTTTTGGGGTTGTGTCATATTTTTCTTGTTCTTTTTTATTAATAGAAGAGCATTGTAAGTTCAGTTAATAGCCGGCAGCTTGGCCATCTTTCCGGCTTTCAGAGGCGCCAAAGTATACACCAGTTTTGCTGTCTCTAAGAATAGCTTGATAACCACCAAAGCTGCCAGATACATCTCGTAATATATGTCCCTTTTGTACTAATTCTCGTCGAGTCTTGGCTGAAAAACCGCTTTCGAGGCTCACATAGCCCCCATCTTCCATCAAAGTACCTGTCGGTTGGCTTGAACCACTGTGCAGTATTCTTGGTGCATCTCCAGCTTCTTGCAGGTTCATTCCAAAATCAATTAAATTGACTATTATCTGGGCATGCATTTGTGGTTGTGTACCACCACCCATTACTCCAAAACTCAACCAAGGTTTGCCATTTTTTGTCACAAAAGCAGGAATGATAGTGTGGAATGGTCGTTTCGCTGGTTCATAAACGTTAAAATGTCCTTCTTGCAGAGAAAACAGTTCACCGCGATCTTGCAAGATAAATCCCAAGCCTGTGGGTGTCATACCTGAGCCCATCCCGCGATAATTGGATTGGATAAGCGATACCATATTACCGTCTTTATCTGCGGTGGTTAGGTAGATAGTATCGCCTTCATTGAGGCCGGCATCATAACGATTGGCTGCCTTTTGTTGATTCAGTAGCTTCACCCGTTGTTGGGCATATTGTTTGGATATCAGCCAATCAGTTGGAATCTGATTAAATGCCGGATCGGCGTAATATTTTGCGCGATCTTCAAACGCCAGTTTTTTAGCTTCTACAAATGTATGAATGTATTCAGCCGAACCAAAGCCCATTCCTTCGATATCAAACTGTTCAAGCATATTTAAAATTTGCAAAGCCGCAATGCCTTGCGAATTTGGTGGCAATTCCCAAACATCATATCCACGATAATTACTCGAGACGGGTTCTACCCAAGTGGATGTGTGACTAGCTAAATCCTCATAACTAAGGAATCCACCTTGCGCTTTCATATAGGCGGCAATAGTTCGAGCGATATCACCTTTATAAAAAGCATCGCGACCACCTGTAGCTATTTTTTCCAATGTGGCGGCTAAATTCTGATTTACGAATATTTCACCTTTTTTAGGTGTTGAACCATTGGGCATATAAGTATCGGAAAATCCTTCATACTTACTTAAAATTGGCGCGCTACGTTGCATGTACCAAGCAATAAGTTCGCTTACTGGAAAGCCTTTTTTAGCATACTCTATGGTTGGAGATAAGATACTAGTCATCGGCAATGAACCAAATTTACCGTGTAGTTCAAACCATCCATCAACAGCGCCAGGAACGGAAACCGGCAAAGGACCATGGGATGGAATCTTTTCCATACCTTGCTCTTTAAAGTATTCTAACGTTAACGATTTAGGCGAACGGCCTGAGGCATTTAATCCATAAAGCTGCTGCGTTTTTGCATCCCAGACGATAGCAAACAAATCACCACCAATTCCATTGCCGGTTGGTTCTACTAAGCCCAGCATGGCGTTCGCAGCAATAGCGGCATCAATAGCGTTACCACCTTGCTTTAAGATGTCTAAGCCAACTTGCGTGGCTAATGGTTGGCTAGTGGCAACCATACCATTGGTCGCTATAACCTCAGAACGTGAAGCGAAGGGTTCACCAGTGATACGATCATAGGCTGAACTGTATTGACTGAATACAATCAATGAACCAAAGATACACGCAAGAAATCTCATTAAACCACCCTTTATACTATTTGATGATTTAAAGGATACGCTTTGCGACCATTGGTTTAAAGAAAATATAAACGCAAGTGGTGTAAAAGCACTTTTCTATGCTTTAAAGCCTATTCATTAACGTCCTCAAAATTGACTACTCCCTCAGTTTTAGCATCATCTATGCTGACTTCTTGAATTTGTACAAAGCCTACTTCGTCATCTAACTCTGGATCATCAGTAAGATCGCAACTGAGTGCCAGCGTGTAACTTCCATAGGGAACAAAACCAATATCAAAGGGGTAAGTAGTTTGTGAAGCATCAAAATAGACACTTGTACTGGCAAAAGGAAGAACCTGTTCTAAACCACCATTATCTGCCAATTTACTAGATTCTAAGTTCATGCCTTCATACAAATACACAACCGCAGGAGAGCCATTGATATCAGCTAACGGCTCACATAATTGATTAATCAAAAGCGTTTCTGAAACTTGCCCCTTGATTTGCCCAGCTTGCTGATTATCTACCAACCTTATTCCAGTTGATTGTAAAAAATATTCATCTTGTCCCACGGGGTTGGTCAAGGCGTTTCGTAAATCGAATTCAACCGTAAAATCTGCTGTGTTGTTTTCAGTTACAGTAAACCCGTCAAAGGTGATTTCATTGGATGCGATGGTTATCGGATTTTTTGTATGCTTTAGTTTATCTACCGTGTATGAACCATCTGTCATACCAAGGCTTATTTGAGAGTATTGACCGGCTTGTATATTAATCTCTTCTACTAGCGGTATTGAGAGACTACCAGTGTACTCAAGAAGGTCAATTCCAACCGCATTAGGCACCACATTATTGGTATCATCCAAACATAAATCGTTGGCCGTAAGAGCAAACTCTGGATCACCAACTTTGAAAGTAAGATCTTCTTCCTCGCCTTTGAGGGTAATAGTCGAAAAACACAAAATCACATCTGCTAAACCGTCTGCTGGTGCATCACTCACGGCTAAGGAAAAAGACGGTAGAGTGGTTTTAACGGGAGCGGCAAAAATCGGCAAAGCATCATCATTAGAACCACAAGCGGATAACATTGCAATGAAACAGAGTAAAGACACATGAAGGGGCTTTATAATCATAATTTCTCCTGAAAAAGTCACGTCAGTTTTCAAAATGTCTATAGGCATCTGACAACTAACATTGATTTAGTTCAGAGCAGGAAGGATACCAAGAGTGTTAAAAACTGTGTAAGTTCAAGATATTCAGATAGTTACAATTAACTTCGAAAGGATGATTCAGAATAATCAGAGCTGAGCATAAAAAAAACCCCGCTGATTAGCGGGGTTTTGTCTGTTTTTAACAACAGTAGGACGATGTTGTTATTATTCTGATTATTCTTATTTTTTTATTCGCCCTCTGTGTTTTTCTTAAAGAGTAGGTATTAAGAACGTCCACCAGTGAAGTCTGGGTATGCTTCCAAACCACATTCGCCAATATCTACACCTTCGAACTCTTCTTCTTCGCTTACACGAATACCGATGATAGCTTTAAGTATTAACCATACAACCAAGCTAGTTACGAATACCCATACAAAGATTGTGATAGCACCGATGATTTGACCAGAGAAAGAAGAACCATCATTTGTAATAGGTACTAGTAGAAGTCCTAAAAGACCTACCACACCGTGAACAGAGATAGCACCTACTGGATCATCAATTTTCATTTTATCTAGAGCAACAATGCTTCCAACTACCAATAGACCGCCGATAGCTCCGAACAAAGTAGCTTGCAGTGGAGTTGGAGTAGAAGGCTCTGCAGTAATAGCAACCAAACCAGCTAACGCACCGTTTAAAGCCATAGTAAGGTCAGCTTTACCAAACAAGATACGCGCTAGAATAAGTGCAGCAACTAGGCCACCAGCAGCAGCAGCGTTAGTATTCATAAATACTACAGCAACAGCATTAGCACTTTCTACAGTAGCTGTCGCAAGAACAGAACCACCGTTGAAACCAAACCAACCCATCCACAGGATAAATGTACCTAATGTTGCTAACGGTAAGTTAGCGCCTGGAATCGCATTAATTTTGCCATCGGCAGTATATTTACCTTTACGAGCACCTAGTATCAACACACCAGCTAAAGCAGCTGCAGCACCGGCCATATGTACAATACCTGAACCAGCAAAGTCAGAGAAACCTAAGTCACCAAGTGTATACATACCGAATACAGAAGCGCCACCCCAAGTCCAAGAACCTTCCATTGGATAGATGAAACCAGTTAAGATTACGGCAAATGCAAGGAAAGACCACAATTTCATACGCTCAGCGACCGCGCCTGAAACGATAGACATTGCAGTTGCAACGAATACTACTTGGAAGAAGAAGTCTGCTGAAGGAGCATAGGTAGCAGGTTCTGCTTCACCCGTTGCGCCGTCACCTACGATTCCGCTAAGGAACAATGTGAAGTCGTCTCCACCGTACATAATTGAGTAGCCACATACCATATACATGATACAAGCGACTGCGTACAAAGTAATGTTTTTAGTTAATATTTCAGTGGTGTTTTTAGCACGCACTAAACCGGCTTCTAGCATTGTAAAGCCAGCTGCCATCCACATGACTAAGGCGCCACATATCAAAAAGTAAAAGGTATCTAGTGCATACCCAAGTTCAAATGTAATTTCCATGATTTTCTCCTGCCCTGCTACTTAAATGGCTTCGCCGTCAGTTTCACCCGTACGGATACGTACTGCATGCTCTAAGTCATACACAAATACTTTTCCGTCTCCAATCTTGCCCGTTTTCGCTGCGCTAACAATAGCTTCAACTAAACGTTCAACATGATCGTCTTGAACCGCAATTTCCAGTTTAACTTTTGGTAAAAAGTCCACTTGGTATTCTGCACCACGGTACAATTCGGTATGACCTTTTTGACGTCCAAAGCCTTTCACTTCAGTGACAGTCAAACCATCAATGCCAATCTCTGAAATGGCTTCGCGAACATCATCAAGCTTGAAAGGCTTAACTATCGCAGTTACTAGTTTCATTGTGTTACTCCCGGTATTTTGAATTTGTTTTTATTGAAACGCTCCATTCTTAAAACAAGTCTTATGCCACTAATGTTTACACATAAAAATCAAAGACTTAGATTAAAAAAAGCAGATTAAACAGTCAACTTGCGCACCAATTGTGTGCAAATACCTATTTTTGCACGTTCTGGGTGCGCTGTCTGGATGTATTTCGAAAGTGTTGCTTTTAGGGAACTAAAGGAGGTACTGCAAGTCTATTGTCGAATCAAGTTCACAAATATTAATGCTGGATAGCGCTCACCTTGGATTTTGAACGTCAACAACACCTTGCAACCAAAACGAAAAACAATTCTCTACGAAAAGTGTTGTTTATTTCCGTGCTTGCTCATGGCCTGATTGGTTGGTGGATTTTGTCTCAACAACGAATTATTATCCCAACAAAAATCGAGCAAGAGGTTTCTGCGATCAACGCCAAACTCGTATTTTTGCCAGCGCCAAAAGTTGTGGAAGAAGCTGCCGAAATCGAAACTGTTGAACCGTTATCGGAACCAGAAGCGCTGGCCAAACCTGATGATAATCAACAAAAACAACAAGCAGACCAAGTTATTGAAGACGTAGAAGTAACTGAAATAGAAGTGTCAGAAACGTTACCACCAGCAGATACCATCGAACCTAATGAAGCGCCCGAAATTGTTGAACAGGTAACACCGCAAATCCCCCCTATTGAAAATGATTCAAGACGGGAAGATTTGCCTTCGATTGATTTTCCAGACAAAACTAACACTGACACTCAGGTTGAGACCTCACGAAACTTAGCGCAAAAACATTTGTTAGATCACTCAGCCCAAGCCAATCAACGCATGGCTGAACAGGAGGCGCAGCGCTATCGTCAGCAAAGAGAGTCGCCTGATTTGAATTTACCTAAGTTTGATCCCTTTAAAACGGACGATGAAAAACTAAGAGAAAGTAACTCGGTACGAGTGGATTGCAGCTCAACAGTAAATAAAACCATTGCCGTTTTATCCACCTTTACTGGTGGTAGTTTAGATTGCAGTAAACCGACCGATTTAGCGCCGTTCTTAGACAAACATGTGAAAAAACCAATGCCCCCCAAAGACAAACGTTAATGTCAGTTTTGAATATTAATAATTAACTTTTTGGTTAATTACCAAAAAGCCTTTCCCAAAAGCTCTTGCGCTCTTGGATCTTCGGATTTTTGGTATCACATTTATCGGCTCGTTTCGGCAGCACTTCTAATATGGCTGGCAAACTCATGCTTGTTTGACATCCCGCTTGCGTCGCTCTACCGGTTTGCGGATTGAAATGTGCGATCCCTAAACCTTTAGGGAAGCGACGAACGAGTGACTTAGGTTCTTGCAATAACTGGAAATCCATAAATAATCGCAATGCACCACTGGCACCAGTTAACCCGGTACTTTTGTTATCATCAGTGCCAATCCAACTGGTTATTAATATATTTTTGTCGTAACCACTGAACCAACTATCTCGATAATCATCAGTTGTACCGGTCTTGCCGGCCATATTAATCGTTGGAAAACGCCGTCTAATTTGTTTCGCGGTGCCCTCTAAGGTGACTTTATGCAGCGCGTAATTCATCAAATAAGCTACTTTTTCATCGATGATTCTAGTGGCCTGAGAAGAAAATGAATACATTAATTGGTCATCTGCAGACATGATTGCGTTAACTGTATGAAGAGGGATTTGCACGCCATTATTTGCAATCGTCTGATATACCTGATTGACTTGAATAGGCGATAAATCTAGGGCACCTAAGGTCAATGCAGGATATTGGGTAATAGGTTCAGTTACCCCTAAACGCTTGAGTGTTTGAGTAATATTTTCTAAGCCTAGTTCCATACCTAAGCTTACAGTGGGAACATTCAGTGATTGTGTTAATGCTGTATACAATGGCACTTGACCACGAAACTTTTTATCTGCATTTTGCGGCTCCCAAGTTTCCCCACCTTCACTGGGTAATTTGATTGGATCATCGAACAGAGGTGTGGCCAGATTATATTCTTCTGGATGTTCTAAAGCAGTGATATAAATTGCTGGTTTGATTAAAGAGCCTATGGAGCGTTTCGCATCCAATGCTCGATTAAAACCACTAAAACCGGTGTTGCGATCTCCTACCATAGCGCGAATTTCACCACTATCAATGTCAGTGACTACCATAGCGGCTTGTAAATTCTCTAATTTACGTTGCTTCTCAATACTGGTTAATCCACCAGACAGGGCGGTCTCGGCTTTGCGCTGAGCGTTTGAGTCAAGGGACGTAAAGAGTTTCACACCAGAATCACGAATATCTGGATTATCTAGAATAGTACGTAATTCTCGCCCTACTCTATCCATGAAGGCTGGATGTTTCCCCCTAACCAGAGTTGCGCCAGTGGCGACTTGAATTGGCTTATCCAACAACTGTTCAAAGGTTGTTTTGTTAATCTTTCCAGCTTCAAACAGCAGCCTCAACACCAGATTACGTCGCTCAATGACACGCTCAGGATGACGCCTTGGATTGTAATAAGACGGCCCTTTGATCATACCAACTAGGGTGGTCATTTCTTCTAGATTTAGTTCGTTTAACGGCCGATCGAAATAGAAGTAACTGGCCAAACCAAATCCATGCACCCCAGTATTCCCGTTTTGTCCTAAAAACACCTCATTTAAATAAGCTTCCATTATTTGATCTTTGCTATAACGGGCATCGATCAATATTGACATAAACGCTTCTTTGATTTTACGGGTTATCGACTTTTCATTGGTTAAATACATGTTCTTAACCAATTGCTGGGTCAAGGTACTGCCACCTTGCACCGCGCGTCCCGCTGAGATATTAGCAATCAAAGCCCGTAAAATTGAAAGCGGAGCTATTCCATGATGCTGATAAAAATCCTTGTCTTCTACCAGAACTAAAGCTTCAACTAGTTCTTTAGGCACCTGACCCAAAGACACCAACATACGATCTTCTTTCCCCTCACTGATCAATCGTGTAACTAACCATGGCTCTAAACGGAAACTATCAATTTGTTTGCCACTATTGAGGTTAACAATGCTAGACACACGCCCCGATTTAACGGTCAGAGATAAAGCTGTCTCGGCTTGAAAGCCATCAGGAAAATGGAACGCTCGACGATAAACTTCGAAATGATTATTGTTGTACTGATATTCACCAGTGCGACTCGCTTTAGCAACCCGTCGATACCCCAATAGCGTCAGCTCTTCTATAATTTCTTTACTGGTGATTTCTTCTTTTAAGCTTAGCACCAAAGGACGAGCATAAATTTGCGCGGGAACTTGCCATTTATTACCAGAAAACTGATGGGCAATAATAGCATCTAAATAAACCATGTAGGCACACATAGCAACGACGCAAACCAGAAACAACTTCCAGAAATACTTGCGGAACCAAGGTAAGGGATTCAATTTTTGGGCTATTGACATGATTAATTAAGGGGATCTTTGTTGGGGTTGTTTCAGACAAGCAGTTTATCAGTGCCAGCGGGCTGGCTCAAATTAGTATTTATAAAATGTACAGAAGTAAGTATTTTGCCATCACTATTTACCGTCATTCCTTTGGTAAATAGTGATCTTCTGAACTTAATCTTAATTTAGCGAATAATGACGTTTCTAAAAACGGAATCAGAATTGGGGTTTTCCACGTCATTATCCATTGCAAAAACGATATAAGGGTAAAACCCAGTAAAATACTCTCCTATCGGAATGACGAATGTTTGGTATTCTCCATCACCGGTATATTGAAAATCATGATTTCCCCATACTTGAGTACCAAACAAGCGGAAGGTTAAGCTTTCATTTGTAAATGCATTATTGGTGAAGCCGATACCGTGAATTTCTCCCTCTGCCGTTGATTTGAATTCAAATTCTAAAACTGTACCTGAAGTGATATCGGTGTTGAGCTCAATTTTTTGCCACAAATTGCCTTCGAGTTGCAAAGTATAACCAGCATCTAAAATAGTTATCGTACTAGCACCTTCTGGGTTCTGATTCGGGTCTAAGTCTAAAATATCAAGTTCATTGAAATTTAAACCTTCATTGGAAGGGGGCTCTTCATCAGAAGATTCAAAAATAGAAATTCGACTGAAGTAGCTGTTGGAAACAGGCTCTGAAATATCGTTATCCATTGCAAATACGAGATAAGGATATGTGCCTTGCGCATAATATTGCCCTATAGGAATTGTAAAGGACTGATACTCTCCGTTGCCTGAATAGTTAAAGCCACCTAACCCCCATTCCTGGGTACCATATAATTTAAATGTTTCATCTCTATCAGCCAAATCAGTCGTATAAAAGCCAATTCCATGGATTTCTCCTTGAGATGTAGATTTGAAATCGAAGGTTATCATTGTATTTTCTGTAATATCCTGATTTAAATCAATTTTACGCCATAAGTTACCTTGCAGATGCAGGGTCTCTCCATCGTCAATAACCTCACTTACACTTGAACCTGAGGGGTTTTGTGCGGGATCAAATTCCGAGAATGTAAACTGGCTTAAATCAAGGGTTTCTGTGGGCGCAACTGTATCGTCATTAATGTTGTATACCGTTACATTTGAATAGGTGCCATTGGCGGTAGAACCTTCAACATCATTATCCATTGCAAAATAGAGAAACTCGACATTACCGGTATAAAACTGCCCAACAGGAATTGAGATACGCTGAACTTCACCAAACTCAGTATAACGAGCACTTTCCAGCCCCCAAGACTGAGAACCTGCTAATGAGAAAGTTCTAGCTTCTTCCATTTTATTATCATCATCTAAACCAATACCGTGAATTTCCCCTAATGACGTACTAATAAAATCAAACTCAATAACCGTATCTGCTTGAATTGCATAATTGAAGTCCACTTTAACCCAACGATTGCCTTGTAAGGTAATACTCGCTCCACTGTCCCCAATAGTCACTGTTCCTTCGAAATCTTGTCCTGTACTAAATGACGAATAAGGTAATTCATTGAAGTTTAGAAATTCACCCGACGGGTTTTGAGTCACCTCAATCTCAAAGTTTTGTGTATCTGTACCATAAGCATTGCTGGCGCTAATTTGCACTAAACTAGTTCCTGTCTGAGTTTCAATGGGTATCCATTCAACTAGCCCATCTTCTGATACTGTCATGCCTTCTGGACCAAAATCGAGGTTGAAAGTTAAGCTACCAGAACCATCAGCATCTACCCTACTATCTGTATCATATTCATAAGCTAAACCAGCAGTTGCCGTTGTATTAGGGGTAGAAATAATTGTAGGTGGAGATACATTGGTTAAGCAGGCTGCGGAACTAACCAAGGCATCCATTTGCGTCAAACTGCAATCAGAAAACTGATCACTGCCATTAATACTTGGACTCATTAAAAAGCTACCATTAGTCGCAGCACAAGCTGATCCCGATTGGTTATCATGGGGTGCACCGAAATTATGCCCAATCTCGTGGGCAGTCACTAAGGCAGTACTGGAACCAAAACGCTGCGTTACGCCAACAGAATAACTATTGCAAACCGCTCCAACGTAGGCAATACCTATAGTACTACCGTCTAAATCTTTACCGGTAAATAGGTGGCTTATGCCTGGATTATTATAATTAATGGCAACATAAGTACGGTAAGCTACAATTAAATCTTCAGCATCGCTCATGGTTAAGGTGCCGTTGTCTTCTAAAACACGAATGTCATCAACCGTAATCTGCACGCCAACTTGTTCCGAAAATATGCCATCTACGACATTCATTTCTACCAACATTTCTGTAGCAGCATCTTGAGGATCACCAGTTTCGAATTCAGAATCGGCAACTAAAGAAATTAATATCTCTTTGCTAGCCATTTCACTTGTCATTTGTGCTAGTTCGTCAATGTAACCCGAATAGCTAAAAGCTGACTGAATGGCACTATTTTCTAATGCACAGGTGGCACTGTGACTAACGTCTTTGGCGTTATAAATTAATAAATCACTCGTAACTTCTTTACTACTTTCAATATTGTTTAATTGCGCGTTTAGCTGACTTTTATAATTCACAAAATACAGATCTTGACCATCATAAAATGCACCCGTTAATTTCTCTCCTACTAAACTAAATCTAGCCCAAGAGTTTGTTACATTTTCCAATGTCCCCTTGTACAAACTTATGCTGGAATGTAATTTCAGCTTTAAGGGTGCAGATAGGAGTGACTTGTTTTCGACTAAATTGAATGTTCGCACTATCCCACTTGTGCTTATTTCCAATCTGTTTTCCAAATTATCATTATCTATTTTTGAAATAGTAAACTGTGCCTCGCTTAGATGGGCAATGCTGACTTCATGGTTGGGTTTGGCATCTACACCAGAAACGGAAAGTGTAACTAACGTAAAAATAAGGGTTAAAATGGGAAGCTGGAAAAAGCGCTGGATGTGCATGTTTACTACCTTAAAGTGTTCAACACAGTCCAGCTTTAACTGGAACTGTTTAACAATTACTCTATTGTATCGGTTAAGCGATGCGCATCTCCAGCATTATATGTGAACACAATGTTAAACGAATGAATTTACAGGTAAATTAATTTCCAGACCCAAACACCGCAATATACTTAAGCTACATATATTTCTTAACTCGCGTGGTGGCTTGCGCTGTTGCTGGGTTATCTGGCCAAAAGTGCTTTGGGTATCGGCCTTTCATTTCTTTTTGAATTTGGCTGTAGCTACCTTGCCAAAACCCTGCAAGATCTTGGGTTTTCTGCAATGCTCTACCGGCTGGTGATAGCAGTGTTAGGGTTATTGGTACTTTGCCATTGGCAACACAGGGTGAACCATCGTAACCATACATATGCTGCATTTTCACTTGCATTTCAACTTGTTCATCGGCTGAATATACTAGTTTACAGTCTTGCCCTGTTGCGTCTTTCATTTTAAGTGGATAGTGATGATCTAGTTGTTGTTGCTGCTCCCAAGTTAATCGATTTTTTAAGATAGTTAACCAATCTAACTGCTGTAGCTTATTGCCTGTAACTATGCCATCGAGAAAAGGTTCCAACCATTCTTCGAGCTCAGCCAACAAGCTAGTCTCTGAGAAATCAGGCCAATGCTCACCTTCCACTTTACGAGCCAAACTTACTCGATAAATAAACGTCCAAACCTTCTCTTTCCAAGGTAAAAATGAAAGTCCTTGTTGTTTGATTTGCGCTATCAATATTTGCACGCATTGCAGCCCATCTGAGGCTTCGATTTGTTTTTCCCATAGCGTAATAGCGCCGAATATTTGTTTTTCTCGCGCGACAACTTTTGCCAATGTATGGGACCAACTATATTCACTTTGTCGTTTAAAATGATGTTTAAATCGCTCAAAAACCAAGTGTTCGTCTATTGGTTCGGCCATTTGTATGAGTGCATCAGCCTGATCACTGATGGTTAATTTGGTCACGATAATCCATTTACTCAACGCACTAGTGCCTTGATCTTTTGAGTTGAAGTATTTAGCTCCTGTTCCATTTACTAGCTGATAAGTTCCATTGTCTCGCAAGCGACCTATCTGATCAGGATATGCCACACTTAACAGTTCACTGAGATTCCCCTTTTCAAGGCTTACCGAACGGCTATCACAAGAACATCCAAGCCGCTTTGCCCAACGTTTTGCTTGCGTCCAAATAGGATGCGAGGGCTGCGTGAGTAGAAAACGTAAATGCTGACGTAGCTGGGTTTCTCTTCGCAGTTCACTAATGGGACGAAATTCAAGCATTGCCACCAATAAGCACGCTAGCGCTTTTTGCAAGGGCTGCCCTTTTTGACTGTCTACTAACATCCCAGCCAATCTTGGATGGCAACCAAAGCCGTTCAACGCTCTGCCATGGGGGGTTAATTTAGCGGAGGAATCTATCGCACCTAATAACGATAACACCCATTTTGCATAGTCGAGTTGAGAACGACTAGGGGTGTCCAACAAAGGTAATTCAGATAATTCACTGCCCCAGACTTTTGCATCTAAATACAAGCCACTAATATCTGTTTCTAAAATTTGCGCGGGGCGCTGTGCAATTAAACGTTGTTGAGTATCCTTAGACCACAATCGGTAACAATTTCCAGCCGATAAACGACCCGCCCGACCTGCCCGCTGAGTAGCTGAGGCTTTAGAAATTTGTTTGCTGCTTAACTGCTCGATGCGCCGCTGCCAATTAAAACTTGCAACATTCTCTAAACCAGAGTCAATTACCACTTTAATACCGTCGATGGTTAAGCTAGTTTCAGCA
Organism: Aliiglaciecola sp. 2_MG-2023; assembly: GCF_030548145.1. Taxonomy (NCBI): domain Bacteria; kingdom Pseudomonadati; phylum Pseudomonadota; class Gammaproteobacteria; order Alteromonadales; family Alteromonadaceae; genus Aliiglaciecola; species Aliiglaciecola sp. 2_MG-2023. The sequence goes on along the minus strand of NZ_JAUORY010000002.1, from coordinate 122,361 downwards.
ATATTGGTTGCCAGCACAATTTTGCGCATGCCTTGTTTAGCTGGTCGTATTGCTAAACGCTGCTTTTGTTTATCCAGTTGTCCAAACAAAGTATAAGTTTCAATATCTTGTTCAAAGTATTGCTCACACAATTGTTGCGTTGCCAATATTTGTCGTGCACCGGGCAGAAACACAAGAATATCGCCATCGTGGCTATTCACTGCTTCTTTGATAATCTTAAAAACATGTTGCTCTAAAAGAGTACTTTTATCTCGTGGTCGGTAATGGCTAGTGACCGGAAAACTGCGGCCATGACTTTCCAATTGTTTGGCATCAGGCAATAAATTAGCCACCGCTGCTGCATCCAAAGTCGCCGACATTACCAATAACCGTAAGTCATCACGGAGCGCTTGCTTTACTTCCAAACATAACGCTAAGGCAAAATCAGAATGGATATTCCGCTCATGGAATTCATCAAATATAATCAGTCCAACATTGGCTAACTCTGGATCGTTTTGCAACATACGGGTAAGCAACCCTTCAGTAACAATCTCCAATCTAGTGTGAGCACTTACTTTAGTTTCACCTCGCATACGATAACCGATGGTGTGCCCAACGGTTTCATTTAGCTGCTCTGACAAATAGTTGGCGATCGACGTCACTGCTATTTGTCGCGGTTGCAGCATAATGATTTTCTGATCAGCAAATTTAGGATGTTGTAGCAGTTTCAAAGGCAAATATGTGGATTTACCCGCTCCAGGGGGAGCAACTAATACAACATCTTGATGAACTAAATCTTTTTCTAATGCTGGCCAGCAAGTTTCTACAGGTAACACGCAGTCAAACCAAAAATCCTCTATAATCACCCCATTCTATCTTTGCTGGAGTTTCAATGCGCTACTTTTTAGGATTTGATTTAGATGCCAAATCAAAAATTGCATTAGATGATTGGCGCAACAAAGCCTTACCAAGATTTGAGCGCTGCGTGCCTGCTAAAAATTTTCACATCACTAGTGTGTTTCTAGGACAAGTTAGAGAACAACAATTAGACCACCTTTGTTGTGCCATACAAGAAAGCCAATTTCAAAATTTTAACCTGCAAATTGATACCTTAGGTTATTGGTCAAAACCGAAAATATTATGGCTCGGTAGTACCCAAATTCCAGAGCACATGTTGCAAACGACAAAACGGTTGACCGAATATGCACAACAAGCAGGACTGAACTTGCCCATTAGAGAGTATATTCCTCATATCACCCTAGTTAGAAACGCTAAAAACAATCCTCCGGCGCCACTATATGAACCAGATTTCGAGTTAAAGATAGATCAATTGCATTTATTTGAATCTGTTAGTGGCAAAAACGGGGTGCAATACCCTATTCGACAGACTTGGCCTTTGCATCGTCCCATTCGCCCAAGATAAACTTTTATGTAATTCCAATAAGTGCTTTACCTCAGGCCTATTCCGGCAGCACAATAAGGGGATTAGTAGTAAGTCCGATTTAACAAGAGTAATTTATTCATGCAACAAACCTTCAGGCTGGTAATCGATTGTCCCGATCAAGTAGGATTAGTCGCTGCTGTGAGTCAGTTTTTAGCTGATCATCAAGCCACTATTGTAGAAGCAAGCCACCATACAGACGCCAAATTAGGGCGCTTTTTTATGCGTCATGAAATAAAGACTGACACGCTGAAATTGACTTTAGAGAGTTTCAAACAGGCCTTTGAACCCATCGCTAAACAATTTTCAATGAAGTGGAAAGTATCCGATTCCTTGCAAAAACAAAAAGTGGCTTTGCTTGCCAGCCATGAATCTCATTGCCTCATTGATATTCTGCATCGCTGGCACAGTGGTGAGCTTGATTGTGAAATACCTTGCATCATTGCGAATCACCCGCAAATGAAACAATTTGCAGATTGGTATCGAGTACCTTTCCATTGGGTAGATTTCAAAAATCAAGACAAAGCAGTAGCCTTTGCCCAAGTTGAAGCTTTACTAGAAGAGTATCAAGCAGATCTCACAGTACTTGCGCGATTTATGCAAATTGTGCCTGACAACTTATGTCAAAAATTAGCAGGCAAAGCTATCAATATCCACCATAGCTTTTTGCCGTCCTTTGCCGGAGCTAAACCTTATCAACAAGCCTATGACCGCGGTGTTAAGCTGATTGGCGCGACTTGTCATTATGTGACAAAAGACTTAGATGAAGGGCCAATTATTGAGCAAGAAGTGATACGCATCAGTCACAGTGACTCGGCTGAAGATATGGTTCGTAAAGGCAAGAATTGTGAAAAAGCCGCGTTAGCCAATGGCGTTCGTTACCACTTGCAAGATCGCGTGATTATTCACAAAAATAAAACCGTTGTATTTGCATAAATTAAGGGCTTAATGATGTCTATTTATTTGGTCCGCCACGGTGAGACAGACGGCAACCGAAATAGGATTGTACAGACGCCAGAGACTCCGTTATCCGCTCATGGTCAGCAACAAGCAAAAGATTTGGCCGATGCTTATCAACACCACGCTATTTCTAGAATATTGTGTAGCGATCATACTCGCACCCAGCAGACAGCAAAGCCGGTTCAGCAACTATTGGGCTGCGAATTAGTTTTATCGGAACTGTTACAGGAACGTAATTTGGGAGCGCTCAGAGGAACCCCTTGGAAGCAAATTGACTTTGATTTTTTAGCCGCCGATTATCAACCCGAAAATGGCGAAAGTCAGCACCAATTTGGACAACGTGTTGAGCTAGCGTGGCAACACATTATTGAACAGGCGAACGCGGTAGAAGACAGCTTAATGGTAATGACTCATGGTTTGGTCTTACGATATATTTTAGAACACATTTTGAAAATTGATCGGCTGAGTTTAGAGCGCGCTGGATTTGAAAATACCTGTGTAACCCAGATAGCTAAAAACGATTTCAGTAAAATTCAGTTACTTTGTGACATTAAACATTTACGTCAAACAGTCGTAAAGGGGGCTGCGGTTTAGCACTGCGAACTTAGCGTTAGAAAAATGCGGCGTAATTAACATTTAGCTTATTATCGATTAATCCGTTGTCAAACAAAGTGCCAAATTCATCGTTAGCATCCCAATGGTGACTACTCAATGCGATATCCACCTGATGGTCATCTCGGATGCCTTTGAAACGACTGCTAATCTTATAAATTTTACTTTTCGGTAAGGCGAGCTCTAATCCCTGAGAAGTACTAAATTCAGGCGCAGATTGCAGGATGACACCCGCACTTAGACTAATTTTACGATTGACACTATAGCGTGGTAAAAAAGAGTAACGCTTAAGACTGATTTTTTGGCTATTGATGCCCCACTGCAGCTTACCGTTCGCATAGCTCATACCGCCTTCAAATGACAAACGTTGGTTAACCGGTTGACTAAATGTTAATTCATATTCCCGATGACGACAGCCATCAAATTTAATACGAGATTTATTAAATTCAATTTTGGTAGTCTCTGGTACTAGGTTGTTTAGCCAATTCACCCCTTTAGCAATAAAAAACTCATCTGCTTGGCAGCTACTGCCAACTAAGGTCATAAACAAACACAAATACTTGAACATGATGGCTAACTCAAAGGGTTTATTTAACTTGATTAAATAGTACTCAAAAAACAGCAGCTGTAACGTACATCAACCGACATTAGGTATTCGAAACAATACGTGAACAACAGACGATTCAAACACGCAACAATACTTTTCAATCACTTAGTTAAAAAGACCAAACTCAGCACTTCGGCTTAAAACTAGAAAAAGATATGTGAAATTTACTTTGTAAGGGTTTGTAGACGATATGTAAAAGTAGATTTGGCCTTAGCGCTTGTAGTTTTGACACTAAAGATTAGTATTATCCACAATGCTCATTTCAGAGCATACAATGAATAATAATAATGACGGAACTATCTCTCAAATAATTGGTAAAAATTAAATGAAAAAATTTGCTCTGACACTAACAAGTGCAATGCTAATTGCAACATTAGGTGGGTGCTCTCAAAGCACAACCCCCACTAAAACAGAAGATAAAACATCCATGACTGAACAAGTCGCACAAGAAACAAATCCATTACTTGCTGAATATTCAGGCCCTTATGGCGGTGTTCCAGCTTTTGATAAAATGGACTTAGCCCTACTAGTTCCAGCGTTAGAAAAAGGAATGGAAATCAATTTAGCCGAAGTAGACGCGATTATTAACAATCCTGAAGCGCCTACATTCGAAAATACTATTGTTCCGTTAGAAAAGTCTGGTGCAGAGTTAGGTCGCGTATTCACCTACTGGGGTATTTGGAGTTCCAATAAGAATAGCCCTGAGTTCCGTGAGATTCAAAAGGAAATGGTTCCTAAGATCTCCGCGTTTAGTTCAAAGATAAACCAAAATGAAAAGCTTTTTGCACGGGTAAAAGCAGTGTATGAAGGCGAAGAATATAAACAGCTCAATTCTGAACAGCAACGTGTGACTTGGTTGACATACAACGGTTTTGCACGCAATGGCGCGACCTTGGAAGGGGAAGCGAAAAAGCGTTATGCAGAAATAAACCAAGAAGTAGCAAGTTTACAAACCAAATTTGCAAATAATGTGTTGGCTGATGAAGAAAACTATGTGCTCTACATCGACGCTGATCAACTTTCTGGTTTACCTGAGTCCTTTGTGACTGGTGCAGCATCAGCCGCAGCCCAGCGAGGCCATGAAGGTAAATATGCGATTACCAACACCCGTTCATCAATGGACCCGTTCTTAACCTACTCTGAAGAACGTGAACTACGTAAAAAAGTTTGGGAAACATATTACAGCCGCGGCAACAACGGTGACGAATATGACAACAATGAATTGATCAAACAAATTTTAAAATTGCGTCATGAGCGTGTTCAACTGTTAGGTTACGAAAACTATTCACAGTGGAGACTAGAAGATCGCATGGCGAAAAATCCTGAAAACGCCATGGACTTGATGCAGAAAGTTTGGCCTGCGGCTATTGCTCGTGTGGATGAAGAAGTAAAAGACATGCAAGCCGTTGCGGATGCAGAGAATGCGAATATCACCATAGAGCCATGGGATTATCGTTTTTATGCTGAAAAAGTACGTAAACAAAAATACGACCTAGACTCAGACCAAGTAAAACAATATTTGCAGTTAGACAAACTTCGCGAAGCAATGTTTTATGTTGCAGGTCGTCTCTTCAACTTCAAATTTACACCTATCGAAGAAGGCAAAGTACCTGTTTTTCACCCAGATGTTAAAGTATGGGAAGTGACAGATCTTACGTCTGGTGAACATATAGGTTTATGGTATTTAGACCCATTTGCTCGCACTGGTAAACGTTCTGGCGCTTGGGCAACGACTTACCGCAGTTACACCACTTTTGATGGTAAGAAAACGGTACTTTCTTCGAATAACTCAAACTTCGTGAAAGGTCCTGAAGGCGAGCCAACATTGATTTCTTGGGATGATGCGGAAACTTACTTCCATGAATTTGGCCATGCATTGCACTTCTTATCGGCCAAGGTAGCCTACCCAACGTCACATTCAGGTGTGCGTGATTACACTGAATTCCAATCTCAATTGTTAGAGCGTTGGTTAATCACTGATGAAGTAATTAATAATTATCTAGTGCATTACAAAACCGGTGAACCTATCCCACAAGAGTTAGTAGCTAAAATCAAAAAAGCATCTACTTTCAATGAAGGTTTCAAAACCACTGAGTACATGGCATCTGCAATAATGGACTTGTTGTATCACACAACAGATCCTGCTGCGATTGATCCTCAGAAGTTTGAACAAGAACAACTTGTGAAATTAGGCATGCCGGAAGAAATGGTAATGCGTCACCGTAGTACTCAATTTGGGCACATCTTTAGTAGTGAAGGTTATGCGTCTAGTTATTACGGGTACATGTGGGCTGAAGTTTTAACCTCAGATGCTGCTGAAGCCTTTGCTGAAGCACCTGGTGGATTCTACGACAAAGAACTAAGTGAAAAGCTAGTTAAGCATTTATTCGCCATTCGAAACGCAATGGACCCTGCTGAAGCTTATCGTTTGTTTAGAGGTAGAGATGCAAATGTAGAAGCCCTGATGCGCGATCGCGGATTCCCAGTGAAATAAGCCTGATTCAATACAGGTTTTAATCTTAAAAATAGCACTTTTAAAGTGCTATTTTTTTGTCTTCACATCAGCGCAGGAAATCGACTCAAGAGCGGTTAGACATATGTTTTTTAGACGTCTTTAAAATACCAATCCACAGAGCCACCTCCAACAAAAAGCCTAATGCAATGAATGCGATTGCGCCAATGACACTGCCAACGTAATAGCAGACAAAGGCGAGGCAAAATAACGCTGATATTAATAAATACTTAGTTGTTTTCGGCATATCAATCTCATAGGTTTGTTAAGGGCATTTAAATGAAACTTCATTCTCAGCACAAGGAAAGCAACTGCGAACTTCTTTGCCTGTATAGGCATTGCAAACCTTACCGGTTTCAACATCTACCAAATAAGACTCATTCTCAGTTTGATAGTAGTAATGAACAAAAAGGTCTCCTTGATCTTCAAACTCATGTTGGGAATTGGGCTCACCTTTGGCGACCAATAAATCTTCCTGACTTGCCAATTGAAGTCCATCGTTTGCTATCCCACTTTTGAAGATAAAAATTGATCCACAGACTAAGAATATGAATACGGACTTCTTCATTTAGCGCTTAACTCCCCATTATTTTTAAAGCAATATACGGAGAAACAATAAAAACCAATGTCATGACTTTATAAAGACTCAGAAAGTTAATATACAAAGGTGGCAATGTGCTTTTTTCAACTTTGAATACCTTACTATGAATTGAAGCTATTGCATCAGGCATAAGTGTTACAATTAATGTAGCAAGTAATAAATAGGCGAGATTAATTATTGACGCCCAACCAAATAGCTCAGTTATTTGTATAATAGTCATAATGGATTACCCTTAGTACCAATACTTTAATCAGTCTTAGTCTAACTAGTATAAGAGTATAGCGGTCCAAACTCATTTTTTATTACAACTCAAAAGATATCAAACTGAATTCACAGCCTTGCTAGCTCCCAAGTGATATTAATTTTACAAGCAATATAAAACAAACTTAGGTGATGCAAAGTCATCACAGCTAAATCAACTTCGGTCAAAACAGACTCGGAATTCAATCACTTTCATAAATATCTAATTTTTTTTAAACCAACAACTGATTTCAAAAATGATTAGGGTATATTTGTCCCATATTGAATACACTCACAGGATTATGCTTTGAAACGTCATATTGGTTTTGCACTAAATATTCTTGCAATAGGTTTGTTTTTCCCTGGAATATTATTACCTATGTTTTCGTTAGATATGGAGATGGCTGCATCATTAGGGGGATCGACTCTGAGCTCCAGTATTGTCGATAAAGAGCTATCGATAATGGCAACCATCGATGAGTTATGGCACGACCAAAGAATATTAGTCGCGGCACTAATTTTACTGTTTTCAGTGGGGATACCACTGATAAAAACGAGCATGGTTTGTGTCGCTTATTTCCAACCTGGTACAAGGCTAGAACGGGCTTTTTTAAGTGTGGTTTCAAGCATTGGGAAATGGTCGATGGCTGATGTGTTTGTTGTAGCGGTTTTCCTCGCTATTTTATCCACTAACCACGCAGAAACAACTGACTCTCATAATTTTGCGGTATTCGGATTTAAAATGTCGTTAGATATCAGCACACAAACACTATCTAATGCAGGCCAAGGATTCTACTATTTTGCTGGTTATTGTTTACTATCTTTATTAGGAACGCATTTCGCAATGCGGGGGGCGCAGCCCTCTAAACCAAAAGCGCTTATGTAAAAACTATTCACGTTTATTTTTATACACAATCAAAAGTTGTTTAAAAATGCAGCAATTAATCTAAAAAAATGTTAAACATATTAGGACAGGTTAAGACAATCGCCATTGTAAACAGTGGCAAACAGTCGCAGTAAATAACCGGTAAATTTCACCCTAACTAAAGAAAGGAGTCATTATGGCTATTGGAATTATGGAATTTATTGGCGGTATTTTTAAGCCAGCTGCAGATTTGATTGATAATGTGCACACTTCAGATGAAGAACGCTTAGTACTTAAAAAACAACTCGATGAAATTAGGGCTGGTGTACAACTTAAGATGATTGAGTTGGAGCACAAAGTTTTAGAGTATGAAACTAAAGTACTTCAAGCTCAGCAAGCCGTCATTGTCGCCGAAGCTCAAGGCAAAAGTTGGATACAGAGAAATTGGCGGCCGGTCTTAATGATGGTGATTATTTTTATTGTAGCGAATAACTACATTCTGTTTCCTTACCTCAATCTGTTTACCGACAAAGTGGCAATGTTAGAACTGCCAGAGGAACTGTTTACGCTGTTAACCGTAGGTGTAGGCGGTTATGTTGTCGGTAGAAGTGGCGAAAAAATAGCCCAATCTATGCGCAAACAACCAAGTGTAGAGAATGAAGGAAAATAAACCAGAACAAATATTCCCATAGTGACCATGAAGTCACTATGGGGAAAACATTACCATCTGCATGTTAAGTTTTCGATATTACCACCGAGTCCATCTGAGGCTGAAGTTTAAACTTCACCGTTTGTAATGCTAGGCACAGCGAAATCAGCCCCATACCAAACCAACCAATCAACTTAAAATCTTCTCCCACAATGATAACCGCTAAAAAAGTAGCAACCAAGGGCTCGATTAGCGTTATTAACGTGGCGCGACTAGCATCAACAAGTTTCAAGCCAAATCCAAACAATAAATACCCTAGAAACATCGGAAAAAAGGCCATGTACAAAGCAACCGAGGTATTTGTAACGGTAGAAAATAAATTAGCACCGGTAAACCATAAAGACGGTAGTAACAACAATGCAGCCAAGCCAAATAACCCTGCCATCGAAGATTGTGAATCAATACCTTTTTCAATCAAATGTTTAGCTGCCCAAGAATAGCCAGCATAGGTTAGCCCTGCCAATAAACCCAAAATAATCCCCACATATTGTAAGGTTTGGTGAGTTGATGTGACTAAACCGTCAGTTTTGCCAATCACTAACAGGACAATTCCAATAACGCCGATAACAAAACTCACAATCCACTGAACAGAAATATTCTTTTTACTAATAACCCGTTCATACAATGCAGCAAAAAAAGGTGCACTAGCAATAGAAATGACAGTACCAATAGCAACACCAGAAAATCGCATCGAGGTATAAAAGGCTAACGGGTAGATCGCGACACACGCGCCTCCGAACAACACGAAATGGGGATACGCGAGCATTAATCTAAAATCAGCGCGTAACTTGGAACGGGCAGAAAACACCAAAAGCACGCCGCCGATACCCATCGAAAAAGCCCCTATCGCCAATGAGCTAATATCTGGCGCATAGCTTGCTGCTACCCCAGTGGTTCCCCAAAGAAAGCTAGCAATAACTATTGCAAAAATACTTTTAAAAACGTGGAATTGCTGAGACATAACAAAATGTGAGAATGTGTATTTAATGGTAGTAAAACTATACGCCTTTAAAATTCAAAAAATTTGACAAATAAGACACTTTCTTTGACGAAGCAGACTAAATTTAATGTTTAAATTTTGTTGGAGGAAGACCAAAATAGCTTGAAAACTTTCGGCTAAAGCTCGAAAGATCACTAAATCCGACCCTTTCACCAACTAGTTGCAAAGGATAATCCGTATGGCGCAGTAATGCCTGAGCTTTTTCCATCCTTAAGGTGGTGACATATGTCATTACAGTAGTACCAGTCTGCTGCTTAAACAATTTTTTAAGTTGTGTTTCACTCAAACATGCAATTTTAGCCAAGTGTTTAATTTGTAGTTTGTTGGCAATATTCTGTTCTATGTAGGCAATAGTAGCGCCAATTCGTCTATCCACTTTTGGTAGTAAAGCTTGTTCACTCAATATAAGAAAGAAAGTTTCGTACATCGCTTGCTCAAGAGACGGGCTTAGCTGGTATTCAAGTTGATTCTCGACAAATCCTAAATAACTGATAAGACTTGAATTAATTGTAAAAACAACCTGTTCTGACAGTTCCAGGTTTTTTGGCAGAACTTGCATATCAGCGACTACAAACCTAGCTTCAGTATTTGCCGTAAAAAGATGAGATTCATTGGCTTTCACAACGACACACTCACCTGGCGCTACCTTGCCGTTAAAGTTACCTACTTTAATGTTGATAACGCCTCTGAGAGGCAAAACCAATTGATTGAATGTGTGGCTATGATTAGTTGGCTTAGTACTGTACGACCGTATAGACAGATGGTTTGGCATAAAAACCTTATCAATTTCAGTTTACTTCAAGCTCTAGCCATTGAACTATTGTAATCTACTAGGCCAGAATGACAGTGTCGAAAGCAATATTACGCAAATTCATTAGCCTCTGTCATCCTAAAACAGTCGCAATTCAGCTAGCAAAGTGGAATGTTAGCTTATTTGACGTTTACGACATAATACGCGGTTAATTCACCTCCCCTTCCTGTTAATAGCAGTTGCTATAATTCCGATAAATTTGTCGCTAAATCAATTTAAATTTAGTGCGCTCAGTTTAAGCTTGTATTTACGACTTACCTTGAGCTCAACGCCAGAGACTAATCTGGCCATATATTCGCCATTTGAATTAGGGGTTAGATGTGTAATCTGGTTCAAATTTATAATGCTTGACCGATTGATCCTTGGAAAACACCTTTTATCCAATTCGGCTTCAAATTGGCGAAGTGTTTTACGCACTATATGTGTCTCATCAAGAGTATGGATACACATATAGTCACCAGCGGCTTCAATCCACAAAATGTTTTCTAGCTTGATCCGTAACCATTGAGTGCCGCTTTTAATTGAAATAGTTTGTTGCAAATCCGTTAGTGTAGCTTGCTTCGAATGTTCTAGGCATTGCATAAAACCATCCAACGACTTACCGGTTTTACTACACAACAATTGATTAAGTTTAGTTTGCGCAAGCAACGCTTGATTCTCTAACAATGCATTTCCTAGCCTATCTAAACAAGCCTTAAGACGGCAATTGGAGATGGGTTTTAATAAATAATCAAACACCTTGTATTCAAACGCTTGCATCGCAAACTCGCTAGATGCTGCGACAAAAACAATTTTAGGTAGTGGTACTATTGCTCCATTGAGCTTATCTAGCAGTTCAATACCACTTGCGCCAAGCATTTCGATATCAACAAACACGACATCAGGCTGGTAATCAAGAATATAGCTATAGCCACACTTTTGATTATCACAATGGGCTAATACGTTAATGTTTTCGAATGCCGTTAAACGAGGCGTCAAGCATCTATCTATAACGGCTTTATCTTCAACAACTATTGCTGAAATGGTATCCATCAAATTTCCCCATAAAATTTGCATGTGGGTACTATTGTGATGCCTCACTGGTGACCTGCAAATTCAAGATGTAACAAGGTGTTGATGGGATTTAGCAAATAAAAAGGATAGAGCAGTGCTGAGCCTCGCGTAAACCGCTAACGCCAACTTATAAGTTGAAAAATAATTTTGGATTCAGGATATGCGAAAAGCTGCCACCCAAGTGCGCAGCAGCAGATAATATTAGTCAGCTAATTTACGTTTAATCCGAGCCATCAAACCCAATAATCCGATAGCAAAAAAGCCCAGCGTTGCAGGCTCCGGAACTTGTGATACGGTGATGCGTGCCACTTCAAAACCAGATGCTGTAAAATCGGCAGCAGCTTGGTCTAGAGTATAACCTGTGGCAGTAGTTCCACCGATGATAGCTAATCCTCCGGGTAAGACTTCAAGCCCGTTGTGAAAGGTGACCACCCCATTTTCGTTTTGACGTGCTTCGGCCTCAGCTCCTTGCAAGAAAGGCGCACCAAATCCTCGGTTTAATTCAGTACCAGAATCGTAGACTGATGAACCTAGCACTAAGATGTCCAATCCTACAAAGTTACCATCGTCATTGAATAGTGAATATGCCATTGGGTTGTCATTGCCAATGAACGCATCGTTTGTAGGAATAAGCATGGATAAGAAGCTGAAATAACCACTGCTCATCGCTTCTATTTCTAACAATCCGCTAGTTGCCGTTTCACCCGGCTCAAAAACGGGCGCCGCACCAGTGGGAGCGGCTAACACACTTTGAACTCCCATTGGGTTACTCATTGCAAAATCCGCTTCAATCCCCGCAGTCATGCCATTTTCCGCTAAACTTTGTAATGACGAAGACGCCACAGAGCCTGCGTCAAAAGCATCGTACATACCGTCATGAAAGCCTAACCAGACTGGCGTCATAGCTAAACCTCCATCGTCAAATAAACTGCTAACCTGCACCTGAATAGTTGTAGCATTGGCTGAGAGGCTTAGGCATGCCCCCAAAGCAGTAGTGATAATTCCTTTGTTTAATGTTTTCATAATTATGATCTTCCAATATTCTAAGTAAACACGCTTTTGAAACAATATTTAAAGCGTTCCCGTGGCTTACATCCCTTTCGTTTGTCTTATTAATGTTAGAGATAGAAACATTGGCATTAATAAATTCACTACTAATCGTCAAGCAATGAGGGATAACTACTAGCAATTGTCAGATTACGAATGATTTATCACAAAAGTATCGCGGGCGAATCACGAAAGATTAAAGAAATACTGAACCGCTTGAGCTTATTGACAGACCTATAAAGTATGAAAAGAAATAGTGAAACAGTTTTAACTGAGTGGTTAGTCATAAACGCTCAAATGGGCGATGAAAAAGCACTCGAACAGTTGCTTCGTGTCTGGTATCCCAAATTAATTGGTTATGCGTCAAGACTTCTGGAAGACGAACACTTAGCAAATGATGCAATCCAAAACGCGTTGCTTGATATGTGCAGGAATATTAAAAAAATTAAAGATCCTGCGGCTTTTCCTAAATGGATTTTTAAAATACTACAAAACAAGTGCGCTGATTCCATCAAACATTTACAAAAAGAGCGTCACAAAGCCCGTGCACTTGAAGCAAGTCAATACCTTGAAATCGAGAAAGTTGAGTTGCTAGACAACACACCAGAAGTTGATCTTTCTAATCTAGATAACAACGCATACCAGTTAGTGTACTTACACTATTTTGAAGAGTTTACGCTAACCGAGATTAGCCATATTGTCGGACTCCCGGTAGGTACATTGAAATCGAGGCTGCATGGGATTCGACAAAAACTTAAACTAAGCAATAAAGGACATTAAAATGAGTGATATTAATCAAAAAATTTTAGCGGCCATGCAACAACAAAGCAATGCTGAAAAGGTATCTGAACAAGAAGCAAATACATTGCAACTTATTGGTCGAAGCTTTAAAGGGACATTCAAATTTACGGCCATCGCGATTATTTCCCTGCAAGTTATATTCATAGGATTGGCAATTTATTTCGGGTTCAATCTATTCAATGAACAAAATATTGGAATTAAATTACACTGGCTGCTTGGAACACTTGTGGCTTTTATCATCTTCGCAGCTATGCGCTTATGGTTGTTCATGGAATTAAATCGATTGTCTGTACTCAGAGAAGTTAAACGAGTTGAGCTACAGCTAGCTTTGTTATCCAACCAATTGATTAATAATAATAAATTTGACGGTTGAACTTTTTCTGACATTAAACGTTTATATATTGAGAGATTGATATAGTGAAGCGATATACTCAATCGATAAAACTAATTATACAAAATTTTCTAAACGACTATACTGATTAGCAGATTCTTAGATAACAAGGAGAAATTATGAAAATTGACATTGGTATTAATGAAACAGATCGTAATCAAATCGCTGAAGGTTTGAAAAAGTTACTGGCAGATAGCTATACCTTGTATCTCCAAACCCATAATTTTCACTGGAATGTGACGGGTCCTCAATTCAGAGAGTTACATTTGATGTTTGAAGAACATTATACTGAGTTAGCGGTTGCTGTTGATGATATAGCAGAACGGATCCGGACTTTGGGTATGGTTGCACCAGGGACCTATAAAGAGTTTGCAAAACTGAGCGCAATTAAAGAAGTCGATGGCGTCCCCGCGTCAGAAGAAATGGTTAAAATTCTATTGCAGGGTCATGAGCAAGTGGTTAAAACTTGTAGAGAGGCCCTTAAAGTAGCTCAAGATGCAGATGACGAATCTTCTGCAGCATTGGTATCAGATAGAATGCGTGTACATGAAAAGACCGCATGGATGCTTAGAGCAACTCTAAGATAGTAGTTGGCAACCTACTTGATTGTAAACTTGTAGGCTAACTGTGCATCATTATCATACTTACCGTCTTGTCGACTTAATATTTATTTTGAAGTGGACAAAGACGGTATTTTGTTTCTGACGTATGCAAAATGTTGGGATTCTGACTGCCTAGTAGACCAGACAATCTGGTTAACTCAGGCCGCATTTTGAATCAGTTATTCCATCAAGCAAGTAACAGTCAAATTAGCCCGTAGGTTCTACTTTGTGTTTAAACTGCATCTCATCTGTGTATGTTTGCACCTGATTCTTACCTTTGGCTTTGGCTTCATAAAGTGCTGCGTCAGCTAAGCTGGCGAGCTCAAGAAAGTCATTGCACTGCTCTAAGTTTGCCGCCAAACCAAGACTAAAAGTAACCTCGCCCACTTTTAAACCCGCTTGTGAGATGTGCTCTTGAATATTTTGGAAAAGACGTTTGGCTAATTGATTGCCTTCTTTTTCACTGCTATTTGGTAAAACGAATAGAAACTCTTCACCACCAATTCGCCCTACATAGTCGGAAGCCCGTAATGCCTCTTTGCAAATTGAAGCAACGAACTTCAGCACTTTATCTCCTTCAGCGTGTCCGTAATTGTCATTTACTAATTTGAAATTATCCACGTCGAGCATCAGTACACATAAGTTCTGTTTGTAACGTTTACTAATAGCAAAGGCCTGCTCCCCGGATTCCAAGATACTCCTGCGATTGCGTAATCCAGTCAGATTATCCAATATGGCTAGGCGTTTATTTTTGCGATAAAGCTGGTATATTATCGCAAGAAATAACATCACAATAACGGTAAAAACCACTAAACCAAGGACTATCCATTGCTGTCTTTTTTGCAATTGCGTTTGCTGTTCTAACTGGGTTTGTAACAATTCATTCTTTTCGTCTAAAAACTGATTTTCCAGTTGTTGTTGTGCCAAATTAAATTCACTGTTTAATCTTGCGGTTTGACTTGTAATATCTAATCGAGCTTTGGCCAAAAGAGCACGTTCCGACTTATACATATAATCGTAGGCCTTCTGAAATTCACCTTTTTCGTTTAGTATTCTTGCATATTGATTAAATGCATCCCATTGGCCTGCTAAATCATCGGTTTCGGCAGCCATTAACGCAGCTTTTTCAGCGTAACTTAAAGCTCGGTCAAGAAACCCATTAGCGTTTAAAATTGAACTGTAATGCACGTAAGAGTTAGCGATAGTGACTGGGTTGTTCAATTCTTCCCGTAAAGTCACAGATTCGCCAATCCACCTCAAGGCTTCGGTATCATTACCATCTTTACTGTGAAAATACGATTTAAGCAGGTAGGCATACGCCAAAGAAGAAATATCTTCCATTTTGACAAATACCTGAATTGCATTATCCAATAAAAAGAATGCCTGTTTTCGGTCGCCTACAATATTGATCATTTGCCCTTCACTCATTAATGAGATGGCCCTAAATATGGTGTCATGTTCGGCAAACATTTGTTTAGATAATCGATAAAAAACTTCAGCTTGTTCGTAATTTTTCAGCTCGTAATTTACATCGCCACTGTAGTACAGAGATAGCCCAGAAAGTATCGACCAATTATTAGCGTTGGCAATATGGTTCACCTCAGACAGTGATTCAGTAGCCTTAGTGTAACGTTGCAAATACCCATCATTGATACCGCTGTACATGGTCAATACGGCAGCAAGATAAATCAACTCAGGTTGCTGTTTATTTGCGATGTTTAAAATATCCAGTATGTCTTTCGCTTGGTTAAAAGAGGTATCTGCAGCAACATATTGACTTAATGAAAAGTAACTATACCCCCTAAATATCTGCCACTTGAGTGAATTCACATCATTGGATTGGCCTACACCCAGCTCAGCCAACTCATCTAACACTTCGGTTAGCAACTCAACCCGATCAAATTGCAATAACAACGATGCCAAAGAGAAATTGTTTTTCACCTGCTCTTCAACGGTTGCAGAATCAGCAATACGATTTACTAATGTGGCGTGTATTTGTGAAAAAGGAGTTTGATTATCAGCATGTTGAAAGAAAAACGCAGTTTCTGCTCTGACTAAAAAACTACAGAACATAAGCATTATTGCCAGTAGAGGTGGAATATTAATTGAGCGCAACGTCATAAATGGTAACTGCCCACTATATGCTTAAAAAAACAGATACGTAAATAGTTGTTTATTCGTGCAAAATAAGCAACACATAAATACTAATTTAGGTTTAGAAAGTACAATCAAAGTGGCTTTTGAGAACATTATTGCCCTTATGAAAAGCGTGTAGATATCCTAAAGCTTGGATGTGTGAATGCTAAACTTGTTTGTTACTGGAAAGGCATGAATTCGAGATAATCATAGAAAAACCGATAATTATAGGCAAGGCGTTATTGCGGCAGTGTCGGCTAAATCGTCTTAATACTGATTGCGCTTAGGCGCACCAGAGTGAGTATCTGGTCTACATATTAACTTTTTGAATTTCACCTGCTGAGCCGGCATATGTCTGACCCAATAAAGTTATACCAGCTACATCATTAATAAAATATGCAAAGTGCGGAAGATCACCAGACGCAAAGGTACTGTCGTTGTATTTTTTCCCATAAATACACACATTGCTTAATCCAATCGCACTCCACCCAGTGACTTGGGGGCTGCTGTTACTAATTGCGTTCATGGTTGCTGCATCTTCCATCAAACTATCCCACAAACTAATACACAGAGCCGTTCCGACACCGGTGCCAGTAGGCCATTCGGAGGTGCTATCAATTTCAACAGTTGAGCCGTGCACAACTATCGGACTCGTTTTCCTTACCAAGTAAGTATTGCGGACCAAATCAACAGAAGACTTAAACGCCGCCGTCTCACCTTTCATAACGGCAAGATTCGCGTCATCAGACAAGTTGATATAACGTGGCAAAGCGGTAACCGCTAAAATCCCTAATATCACAATGACAATGATGAGTTCTATGAGTGTAAAACCACGTTGTTTTAACAAAGTTCTTTTCCTTGCTCTTTTCCTTTCTTTTTTCCATTCTTGAAAGGCGGATTCAGTAGAGTAATTTATTGAAAGTAGGCTGAAACGATAAAATAAATAAAGATTAAAAACAAGTAATTAGAATATTTTTTAAGCATAAAAAGAAGTGCAAACTACAGTAATGAGGAATTTCAAACAATATAAAAAAAGCCATTGCAATTTATGTGTAACAAATTAAAATTCAATTATCGCTTCGGGGGAGTAGCCTGCTCAATTCATTGAGTAAATCTGTCAACATAATTGTGCGAAAACGGCATATGGTAGATTTGTATCCACTAGGATATCGGCAAGACCTGAGGTGCAATGTGATTCGAACAGCGGGCGAATGGCTTTGTACCTTTTTTTACCCCGCAGAGAATCATTTATGGAAGCTTTTTTCACTTCAACTTTAACCGTTTCCCTTGCCGAAATAGGCGATAAAACCCAGCTACTTGCATTACTCCTAACAATTAAATTTCGAAATAAAAGCGCGCTCGTAGCTGGAATAATTATAGCCACTTTGATCAATCACGGTATATCCGCCTGGTTTGGCTTATACATCGGCAACTTTTTGTCTTCTGACATCGCAAATTGGATTATTGGGGCTAGTTTTATCGCCGTCGGTCTGTGGCTGTTAATCCCCGATAAAGACGAAGAAACAACAAATCAGTTTGATAAATATGGGGCATTTATCGCGACCTTTATTTTGTTTTTTATTGCCGAAATTGGTGATAAAACACAAGTAGCAACCGTGTTGTTAGGTGCGCAGTATCAATCTATATGGCTGGTTACTGCAGGGACAACCTTAGGAATGTTAATTGCCAATGTGCCGGTTATATTTTTAGGTAAGAAACTAATGCAAAGACTGCCTGTGAAGGCTGTCCACATAGCAGCTGCAATATTATTCTGTCTTATTGGAGTATCAAGTTTTATTTGGTAGAAAATCAATGGCGTAGTCTAGTCTAACAAAGTAATTGCCCATAGATGCTAACAGCTTGTTTTAGATGCTAATTCAGTAGCTCCACCGTGAAAGCGAATCGAATCACTCAACTGACCGGAATTTTGAAAAATACGCCATTGCTGATTCAAGTTGGAAATAATATCGCTGCGTTGTTTATTTATCACGAAGGCTATCGGAGCTTCATGAATAGAATTAGGTGATTGATAAAAAGTAGTATCACAAAATTGCTTCTGGTTGAGTACAGCGTTGGCATTGTACTCATTCATAACAGCATAATCACAACGGCCTTTCACTAGCATATTGGCGATAGCTATTTGTGAACTTGAATCTACCCTTATAAGTTTTTTATCCTTGAATAACTGAGTTAAGGATGGATATATATATCCCCTGCGTGCACAAATTAATGATTTAGGTAAGGTAGACAATGAGAATGGCTGACTAAATTGATTCACAGAATACAAAAAAGTTTTGTGAAGTATCAAATCATCGCTATATAGGACTTCGTCAGGATTATCTAACCACACTGGACTTGATAGAAAAAGATCAGCTTTTCCATTTAAAACCAAGTATTCGTTTCTGGCTCTACTAGAATCTAAAAACTGTACATCAAATCTGTTTTCTTCTGTAAAACTGTTGAAAAAGTCTACAATGATTCCTTGGTATCGGCGATTTTCATCATCAAAATATAAATACGGTGGTGAACCTGGATCATTTATCGCAAATAGAATTTTGCTTGCGCCATTTTTTTGAACTGAATTTGGGCTGGCGTTAAGCGTCCCCCAAAAGATTAAACTGCCAACAAGCAATATTTTACTGAAACACTTTAGCACTTCTAAAACCTCGAACGACAAAAACGCTAACTTTAATTTAATCACAGAATTTAGTAGGACTATATAGATTAGAAGCTCTGAAGCAAACTTTTATCGAACTTGCTATCTCGCCCAAAATGGAAGCCATGGATATAGATAGTACCCATAATATTCGTGTTTCGATTTGATTCCTTACACAATCTACAGCAAAACCAAGATTAAATATTTGTTGCGAGCAGACAACTCCTGAAGATAGTGATAATAGTGTACGAACATTGTAAAACTATGCGATGTTCAGAATGAAATTTTAGTATGGTTTAACCTCTTTTTCAGAAAAAATTTGTTCGGGTACAGATACCCCATATTTCTGAAAATACCGATTAACTTGACCTGTCTTTCGGTACTTAAGCATAACTCGGGCTATATCATCATAAAAGCGGATTGCTTTAGAATTTCTAGGAATACTAATGTAATAATAATTTAAAAAAGCATCTTCAAAGGACACCTTTTCGAAACGGCCTTCAAATAAATCGATATTGTGTGACGGTGAAGTTACTACAACATCAATTCTTGCCATCTCTAACATGCCGATTAATTGCTCAGTCCTGCCGACCAATATCAGCTTATCTTGGTTAAGTTTAGAAAATTCGGCTGAGTAAAAAACACCACGAATCGCGCCCAATTTGACGTGTTGTAAATCTTCGTAGGAGGTTATATCACCTTTAAATTCGTTGGATTTAAAAAAAGACAGAGTTCTTTTTCTAATCCCGTAATTAATCGGCTTTAAAACAGCCAGACGCTGCTCGGTCATAGAATGTCGAACTAACAAATCAACATTACCGCGTTTGGCCTCTTTCATTGATCGTATCCACGGTGCATAAATCCAATCTATATCGTGACCTAACTCGTTGAGAACGTCTTCAACTAGCTCAGGAATAACACCTATACACTTTTTACCATCAAAATATAATTCCGGCGGAAAATCTCGGCAGTGGGATACAAAGGTGTCTGCCATGACGCGCAAAGGCGATGTGGCGACAATCAGCATCATCATTATTTGAACAGCTTTAATCATATAATTATTTTAAATTTAAGACCTCCACAGTATAGCCATAGTCTTGTCCAATTTTACACTTATATTAATAATAGGCAGTTTGATGGTCATTTTTTAATATAAGCCGAAAACAAAAAAGCCGCTCAATGAGCGGCTTTCTAATTTTACGTAAAGCTCTACTTAAATAGCAGTAGCTTTAGTCACTACGTCAACCAAAGTCCAGTTTTTAGACTTTGACAAAGGACGACATTCAGTAATAGTTACTACGTCACCTTCGTTACACTGGTTAGTTTCGTCATGGGCGTGAAGTTTAGTCGAACGCTTTTGGAACTTCCCATAAATAGGGTGTTTTACGAAACGTTCAACAACAACAGTAATGGTTTTATCCATCTTGTTGCTTACCACACGACCGCGAACTGTACGAATTTGTTGTTCAGTCATTAGCTATCAGCCTTTTCAGTCAGAATGGTTTTAACACGCGCAATGTTACGACGCACTTTACGTAGCTGGTCAGTCTTTTCCAACTGTCCAGTGCTGTGCTGCATACGTAGGTTAAACTGTTCGCGAAGAAGGTTTAACAACTCTGCGTTCAATTCTTCTACGTTTTTGGCTTTCAGTTCAGCTTTCATTACATCACCGTCCGAGTTACAAAGGTTGTTTTAAATGGCAATTTAGCCGCTGCCAATTCAAACGCTTCGCGAGCCAATGATTCTGGAACACCTTCCATCTCATATAACACACGGCCCGGTTGAATTTGGCATACCCAGTACTCAACGTTACCTTTACCTTTACCTTGACGCACTTCTAGAGGCTTCTCAGTAATTGGCTTGTCAGGGAAAACTCGAATCCAAATTTTACCTTGACGTTTAACGTGACGAGTCATAGCACGACGGGCTGCTTCAATTTGACGAGCAGTCATACGACCACGGCCAATTGATTTCAATCCGTAAGTACCAAAGCTAACTTTGCCGCCCGCAACTGCCATGCCGCGGTTGCGACCTTTATGCATTTTGCGGAATTTCATACGTTTAGGTTGTAACATAATTATTAGCCCTCACGCTTAGCAGAACGGCCTTTCTTCTTAGGTGCTTGAGCAGGTTGCTCTTGCGTAAGAGGCAATCCGCCTAGTACTTCACCTTTGAAGATCCAAACTTTTACGCCAATGATGCCGTAAGTAGTCAAAGCTTCTGAAGTTGCATAGTCGATATCAGCACGGAAAGTGTGTAGTGGTACACGACCTTCACGATACCATTCTGAACGTGCAATTTCTGCTCCGCCCAAACGACCGCTTACTTCAACCTTGATACCTTTAGCGCCAAGACGCATTGCATTCTGTACAGCACGCTTCATAGCACGACGGAACATTACGCGACGTTCTAATTGGCTAGAAATACTGTCAGCAACAAGCTGGCCATCTAGTTCAGGTTTACGCACTTCAGCAATATTGATCTGAGCTGGCACACCGGCTAGCTTAGATACAAATTTGCGAAGCTTCTCTACATCTTCGCCTTTCTTACCGATTACAACACCAGGGCGAGCTGTGTGAATAGTCACACGTATGCTTTTTGCTGGGCGCTCGATAACGATTTTTGAAAGAGACGCGTTTTTCAATTCTTTAGTCAGGTATTTACGTACCTGGTGATCATTAAACAGGTTGTCTGCATATTCCGCTGTGTTAGCGTACCAAGTAGACGTCCATGGTTTGCTGATACCCAGGCGTATACCTGTAGGATGTACCTTCTGTCCCATTTCTAATCTCCTAGTCCGCTACTACAACAGTGATATGACTGCTGCGTTTAAAGATACGATCAGCTCGGCCTTTGGCTCTTGGCTTGATACGCTTCATAGTTGGGCCTTCATCAACGAAGATTTTTGCGACAGTCAACTCATCGATGTCTGCGCCTTCATTGTGTTCAGCGTTCGCAATCGCAGACTCTAGTACTTTTTTGACTAGAGCAGCACTTTTCTTCGGACTATAAGTCAGAACTTCAAGCGCCTTTTCAACGTGTAAACCGCGAATTTGATCTGCAACCAAGCGTGCTTTTTGAGCCGAAGAACGGGCAAAACGATGTTTAGCTAAAGCTTCCATAATTTTTCCTCTTATCTCTTCGCTTTCTTATCCGCGACATGGCCGCGGTAAGTACGCGTTGGAGCAAATTCGCCCAACTTATGGCCAACCATTTCGTCAGAGACGAAAACAGGTACGTGCTGGCGACCGTTATGGACCGCAATGGTCAACCCAATCATATCTGGGATGATCATGGAGCGACGAGACCAAGTCTTAATTGGTTTCTTTTCGCCCTTTTCCACTGCAGCCTCTACCTTCTTCAGCAAGTGCAGGTCAATAAATGGACCTTTCTTGAGAGAACGTGGCATGGTGAATCCTCGCTGTTACTTGTTACGACGACGTACGATAAGTTTATCGGTACGCTTGTTACTACGGGTTTTCTTACCCTTAGTTGGTACACCCCAAGGTGAAACTGGATGACGGCCACCAGAGGTACGACCTTCACCACCACCATGTGGGTGATCTACTGGGTTCATGGCTACACCACGAACTGTTGGACGCACACCGCGCCAACGTGTTGCACCAGCTTTACCCAGTGAACGTAGCATGTGTTCAGCGTTACCAACTTCACCAATAGTGGCGCGGCAATCAGCTAGAACTCTGCGTACTTCACCAGAACGTAGACGAAGTGTTACATAACCTTCGGCACGCGCTAATATTTGTGCATATTGTCCTGCAGAACGAGCAATTTGAGCACCTTTACCAGGCTTCATCTCAATAGCGTGTACAGTTGTACCTACTGGGATGTTGCGCATTGGCATGGCGTTACCCGCTTTGATCGGAGCATCAGCGCCAGACTGTATAGGTTGTCCAGCTTGAGCACCTTTCGGAGCAAGAATATAACGACGCTCACCATCAGCATAAAGCACAAGTGCAATATTAGCTGAACGGTTAGGATCGTATTCCAAACGTTCAATTTTGGCTGGAATGCCATCTTTGTTACGTTTGAAGTCAATTAAACGATAATGCTGTTTGTGACCACCACCAATGTGACGCACAGTAATGCGACCATTGTTGTTACGACCACCAGACTTGCTGTTTTTCTCAAGCAATGGTGCGTAAGGTGCGCCTTTATGTAGATCAGGGTTTGTAACCTGAACTACGTGACGACGACCAGCAGAAGTCGGCTTAGCTTTTAATAATGGCATATCAAATCCCCTTCTTAAGCTTCGCCACCGACGAAGTCGATGTCTTGACCTTCTTTAAGCACAACGTATGCTTTTTTCCAGTCGTTACGCTTACCAAAAGACTGACCGTGACGCTTGGTTTTACCCTTCACGTTTAAGGTACGAACACTGCTAACTTCAACTTCAAACAGTTTTTCAACTGCAGCTTTGATTTCAGCTTTGTTTGCGTCTTTTACGACTTTGAAAACAACAGCGTTGTTGCCTTCAGCAGCCATGGTTGATTTTTCAGAAACATGCGGTGCTAAAAGCACCTTAAGTAAACGCTCTTCAGAGATCATGCTAACGACTCCTCTAGCTGTTTAACTGCATCGGCAGTGATTAACACTTTTTCGAATGCAATTAAGCTTACTGGGTCAATGCCTTGAACATCACGAACGTCAACTTTATACAAGTTACGAGCAGCCAAGAACAAGTTCTCTTCTACTTCTGACGTTACGATTAACACGTCGTTAAGCTCAAGTTCGTCAAGCTTAGCAATCAATGCTTTTGTTTTAGGTGCATCAACACCAAATTTTTCTACCACAATCAAGCGATCTTGACGTACCAATTCAGAAAGGATGCTACGAATAGCTCCACGGTACATCTTTTTATTTACTTTTTGACTGTGATCTTGAGGTTTGGCTGCAAACGCACGGCCACCACCAACCCAAATTGGGCTGCGGATTGTACCAGCACGGGCACGACCTGTACCTTTTTGACGCCAAGGCTTCTTGCCACCGCCTCTAACTTCAGAGCGTGTTTTTTGTGCTTTAGAACCCTGACGGGCACCTGCACCGTAAGCCACTACTACTTGGTGTACTAGCGCTTCGTTAAAATCACGTCCAAAGGTTGCTTCGGAGACTTCAAGAGCGCTATTCGCGTCTTTCAATACTAATTCCATCACTTAACTCCCAGACGTTACGCTTTAACTGCAGGCTTGACGATAACGTCACTGCCTGGAGCACCAGGTACTGCACCTTTGATTAGAAGAAGGTTGTTCTCTGCGTCAACACGTACTAATTCCAAAGATTGAGTAGTCACAGCTTTATTGCCTAATTGGCCAGCCATTTTCTTCCCTTTGAAAACTTTACCTGGAGATTGGTTTTGGCCAATCGAACCAGGAGCACGGTGAGACAAAGAGTTACCATGTGTCATACGTTGGTGACTAAAGTTCCAACGTTTGATAGCACCGGCAAAACCTTTACCTTTAGAAGTTCCTGCAACATCAACTTTTGTAGCTTCAGCAAAGATTTCAACAGTAATTTCACTGCCTACTTCAATACCTTCGCCTTCGTTGCTGTCTAAACGAAACTCCCATAAACCACGGCCCGCTTCCACGCCAGCTTTAGCAAAATGACCTGCTGAAGCTTTATTAACGCGGTTTGCTTTTTTATCACCAGCGGTTACTTGTAGCGCGCGATACCCATCTGTTTCTTCAGTACGTAACTGAGTCACACGGTTTGGGGTCGCTTCTATAACAGTCACAGGAATTGAAACACCATCTTCAGTGAAGATACGCGTCATTCCTACTTTACGACCGATAAGACCAATCGCCATTGTTAAAACCCTCTCTTGTTAGCCCAGGCTGATTTGAACATCAACACCGGCAGCCAAGTCCAATCTCATCAATGCATCAACTGTTTTATCAGTTGGTTCAATGATATCTACCAAACGCTTATGTGTACGGATTTCATACTGATCACGTGCGTCTTTATTCACGTGAGGTGAAACCAATATTGTATAGCGTTCCTTGCGAGTAGGTAGTGGAATAGGACCGCTAACCTGAGCACCTGTACGTTTCGCAGTTTCAACGATTTCAGCCGTAGACTGATCGATCAACTTGTGATCAAACGCTTTCAAACGAATACGAATTCTTTGATTTGGCATCGATTAAGCTCCAATCGAAAGAACAAAAAAAACCATCCACACCAACCTTTCATTAGGTGGGAGGATGCATGTAAACCGATGACCCACAATTGGGGTCTTGTTCATAATATTTCAGCTTTTTCTCAAACTCTCCACTTACATGGTTAATTATTGATAGGGCTGAAATCACTACCCATCAGGGCGAGTGGGCGCGAATTATACATGTATGAAGATTTATTGCAACGCCTATTACTAATAAAAGTCGAGTTTAGAAGGTTTTTATATAAGTACAACAATTAAGAGAAATAATAGCGATAAAAAACTGTACCAAGGGACAGGTGTATTTTAGTTACCATTTCACTAACCTTTTGTTATTGCATTGATGTAGGAAAGTATTAACAACCACATTAGCGCAATAAAGAGTTCGTAGGCGATGTTTAGCCATACGACGAATTTTAATTAATCAAAAGGAATTCGCAAATGCGAGAATTGAATGTAATGCAATTAGAAGAAGTGAATGGTGGTGTAGCCCCTTTAGTTGTGGCTTTTGGCGCCGGCATGTCAGCGGTAGGCTATATTAACAGCCTACCAGGGCTCATGGCATTTGGCAGAGGGCTTGGTTTCGGTTGGTATGATGCTACTCATTAATTAAAAGGAGCTTTTATGATCGAATTAAATAAAATTGAATTAGTAGAAGTTTCAGGAGGAATGCCCGACAACGAAGTCACAGGTTACGCTATCGGCTACGGTGTTGGGTATGTGTTCGGAGGAAAAGCTGGTTACCAACTTGGGATCTCCATATATAACTTATTCCACTGATTTAGCTCAATGATAGAAGGGGATACGCCTCCCCTTTTATTTTTTATAAAACAAAAATTTTTAAGGAAGTGTTATGGACCGTAAATTTATAATATTCGCCAATGCTATTTTATTTTTTATGATAGCTACTAATCTCTGGAGTGCGACTTATAGTTGGATTGTGAATGATATTGATATGTCAACTAATCCCAATTTACAAACCGCTTTGCTCTATATCATCTGCGGTTTTTTGTTCAATGAGTACACAACAGAAAAATCCTCAAAAACAGATAGCAATGAAGGCTAATAATATGCCACCTAAATTAATCACCTTTATAAATTGGATATTTTATATAGCGATTGGATTCGCCTTCATACAGGCAATCGGTGACTGGTATGGACAAGGAACTGATATACTCGCAAATCCTATTATGCATGGCGCAATGCTGTTAAGCATTATGGGCTTTTTATTCAACCAAAATGTGAAACCAAGCGAGTCCGATGAGAAGCAATCTAAATCTTAGGTTTTGTTAATGATTACACTCAGTTATAGTTAGGGAATAAGTAATGACACTGACCGTAGTAGATGGCAACAGAACTTGTGATTGAAGAGACTCTTCAAAAAATAGACAGATTGTTAGAAGCACATCCTTCATTGATGGATGCTTATCAGCAATTGGAACCGATTATTCTGAATTTGTTTGAAGCTCAGCGTATGAGTATTTTTCAACGCAGGCGTCAACATCAAGACTTGGTTGCCCGTTTTAAAACGGGTAAAGAGACACTTCAAATTAAAGTTCCTATCAGTCCCCAGTCCATAGCTGGGTATGTTGCACTGAGTCAAAAACCATTATTGATTAGTGATCCTTATAATGCGCAAGAGCTCGCGGAAATACATCCTCGCCTAAAGTTTGCCGACAAATTTGATAAAAACAGTTCCTTTAAAACTGAAAATATCATTTGTGTGCCGATTTTGAACGCCGGCGTGTTGATGGGCGTAATGCAGATTATTAATAAAAAAGTAGGTTCCTTTGGTGATGCCGACCTGCGCTTAGCGAATTCGTTGTCAGAAATATTAGGCAATAAATTTCGTTATGAGTTAGGTGGCACCAGTAATCCGTTTGATTATCTTGTTCATCGCAAATTGATGTCTGAAAAAGATCTCAAACAATTTACTGAATCCAGTAAAGATATCCGCCAGTTAATCCAACGCATGGTATCAGAAGCCCGTATCCCTGAAGATGAATTGGGTAATGCATTATCAGTTCACTATCAAGTTCCTTATATTAGTTATCTTCCTGAGAAATATCACGTATTACAAA
The DNA here is from genome assembly GCF_030548145.1 of Aliiglaciecola sp. 2_MG-2023. Classification (NCBI taxonomy): domain Bacteria; kingdom Pseudomonadati; phylum Pseudomonadota; class Gammaproteobacteria; order Alteromonadales; family Alteromonadaceae; genus Aliiglaciecola; species Aliiglaciecola sp. 2_MG-2023. The sequence continues at coordinate 95,085 of NZ_JAUORY010000002.1, read as the reverse complement.
GTGGCAATAAATTAAACCTGTCTTATTTAAAACGAAACTACGTTGTGGTGTTAGCAGACGCCTCTGAAAACCCGATAGTTTTAATGGCAGAACCTAACAATGCTGCACTTTTGATGGAAATTGAAAGCGCATTAGGGATAGACAGTTATGAAATCTCCGTAGGCTTGCCCAATCAAGTTTTACAATATTTAGGGGCAGGCGGTGGTGGTGGTACGCCAGGCGAGATGGATGAAATACTGGACGAAATTGGTACCAGTAGTGAAGAATTAGATGATACCAGTGAGGAGATGTCGGATGATGCTCCTGCAGTGGTACGTTTGGTTAGTCGTGTTCTGCACGACGCAAAACGACTAAATGCGTCAGATATTCATGTGGATCCAGAAAAGAACGGTCCAACTCGGGTACGAATGCGTATCGACGGTGTTTGTCGAGATATTACACAAGTTCCAGCGTCCCACCATAGTGCGGTCATTGCCCGTATAAAAATCATGTCAAACTTGAACATCGCAGAAAAGCGTGTCCCTCAAGATGGCAAGTTGGCATTTAAAATGTCTGGCCAATTGGTTGAAGTTCGGGTCGCGACAATACCCACAGTAGCCGGCGAAGGCGTGGTCATGCGGATATTGGCCTCAGGTGGCGCCTTGCCTATTGAAAAAATGAACATCTCACCAAAAAATATGAGCATGTTGCGGGTAATGATCAAAAAGCCCCATGGAATATTGCTAGTTGTAGGTCCAACTGGTTCAGGTAAAACTACCACTTTGCATGCAATATTGGGATATTTAAACACACCAGATAAGAAAATTTGGACTGCCGAAGATCCGGTGGAAATAACCCAACCTGGTTTACAACAAGTTCAGGTCAGTCCCAAAATAGGTTTTACCTTTGCTAATGCATTGCGGGCTTTCTTGCGGGCCGATCCGGATATCATCCTGATTGGTGAAATGCGGGATAAAGAAACCGCTCATGCCGGTATTGAAGCATCCTTAACCGGTCACTTGGTGCTTTCGACTCTGCACACAAATTCAGCGCCAGAAACAATAACCCGATTATTAGATTTAGGATTAGATCCGGTTAACTTTTCTGATGCCTGTGTTGGTATTATGGCGCAACGTTTGATTCGTACATTATGCTCTAACTGCAAAGAAGAATATGAAGCTTCCGAAACAGACATGGCATTTATCCGCCGTCAATACGGTGAAGAATATCTTCAAGAACTGGATCTTCAAGAGCCATTGAGGTTGCACCGAGGAAAAGGTTGTGATGATTGCGGTGACACTGGTTATAAAGGAAGAACCGGTGTACATGAACTTCTCACCATGACTCCAGATCTTCGCTCGCTTGTCTACAAAGAAGCATCGGTAACAGAAATGAAAGCCCAGGCAATGCGAGACGGTATGCGTACTCTTACCCAAGACGGTATTTTGAAAGTCTTAAAGGGTGACACTGATATCGCGCAAATTCAGATCATCAGTGGGGCTGATTAATCCAAAGGCACTTCAGTTTATGCACTAGTGCCACAGCCTGTTAATAAACTGTGGCACTAGTCTCTAAACTATTGTTCAGATTCAGATGATTGATTTGCAGTGGGCAAATTATTCAATAACTGTTTATTGAATGCATGAAAATCATTGATTGCCGACACCAAATCATTTGTACCTAAATCCTGCACTTCATTAATAATGCTATTAATCAAAGTTTCGTACTGATCACCATCGGCTAACTTTTGCTGTGATTGCTCAAACACATTCAACATTTTTTGTAAGTAATCACTTACTCTCTCCACCGGCTTTGATGACTGTTCTTGACTACCTTGCTCATCGCTGTAATGTGAAACTGACTCGTAAGTTTTAACTACTTCCACTTGCTCTTGTCGAGTTAACTGTAAAGCGAAGCTGGTTAGCTCCTGTTCATCAAAACCAATTTCTAAGGCCTGTTCGAAGGCCCGTTCGATATCACCATCAAAAAACGTCGTAGCCAAATCATTAGCATCAGAAACTAACTGGCCAATGGACTGCAACTCACTTTCGTCTAACTCTCCAGATACAGAAAAGCTGTAATTATTCTGTGCAATAAACACCGACTGCTGCACTTCTGTTTGTTTAGTGGCCGCTTGAGACGTTTCAGATTGAGTATTAGATTGAGCTGATACTTCTTCAGCTTCGTTGTTGGCAGTTTCTACTGTTTCATTTCCAGCACTGTCAATACCAGCCCGTGGCAATACATCATTGTGCTCAATGTTTGGTTCTTGCTTAATCTGTTTTTCTTGTTGCAATAAAACCTGTCGATTTAATTCGAATTGTTTTAAATCTTCGAAACGAATAACCACTTCATCACCGTCTCGAGTGCGGATCTGTAATTCGCCATTTTGTTGGCTGGAGGCAGAAAGACTCTCTGTTATTAACGAAGTATCTGATTGCAATTCCCTATCTTCTGGATCACTCTGACTACCGAAGAGTTTATCTTGTAAACGCTGAATTCCCTGTTCAATCAAATCGGCACTTCGGCCTATTCCGTCGGAAATTTCTTCGTTCATAAAACCAGATAAATCTTTTTCAGCCAGCTTAATACCTTTAGAAACACCGGAACGTGCTTGTTCGAATAAACTAACTAATGTTTCTTCATCTGCCCCATTACGAGCAGCGCCAGATATCACTCCACCAACAAATTGGAGCACATTCTTGGCCACTTCCTCGAAGTCAAACAGACTCTTGTTAGTTTCTTCTGGGTTTTTAAGATTGGCACGCTTCTCATCAATTTGTAATGTTTGATTGAGCGAGTTATTGTAAATTCTTAACCCGACTGTGGTTTGCGAGCTGAGTTTGCTAACCGTAGATTCTGCAGGCGCACTTATACCCGCTTCGGCTTGTCTTAAACCCGCTTCGCGCAATTGATTTTTCACAGCGTCATTGGGATTAACCTGAGTTTTATCTCCCATAAACGCTTTAATTTCACCGAAATTCATGTGCAATACCTCACTATCCTCATGTAATAGTATCGGCTATAAATTCACTTTATTGAGAAATTAAATTAAATAACTCCGCTAATATGGGAAATACTCAGTCAAATTAGTGCTTTACCCTATGTACGGTAAAACAAAAACCAAATTGCATTTGCAAGCGCGCAGGAAATCTTTAAAATTCGCGAATCTTCTTTCAATGCCAACCTAATCGAGTTTTTGATGCGTCCAACAGAAATAGATCCCCAATTTTACCAAGCTCAACTCGATGAAAAAGTGACAGCTTTAAGCGCTCAGTTTAGCCAATTTAAAATGCCCAAATTAGAAGTGTTCGCTTCGCAAACTCTGAATTACCGAATGCGTGCGGAGTTTCGTGTTTGGCATGAAGGTGATGAGCTGTTTCACATCATGTTCGACCAACAAAGCAAAGAGAAATACCGCGTCGATCAATTTCCTCCCGCGAGTAAACTGATCAATCAAGTAATGGCCGATTTGGTGGTGCTATTAAAAGACAATGAAATAGCGCGACGCAAACTATTTCAAATCGACTATTTAAGTACTTTAAGTGGTGAAATTGTCGTTTCCCTGCTTTACCACAAGCCATTAGATGAAAGCTGGCATGCACAGATAAGTAAAATTTTAAAACAGCTAAGACAGCACTATCCAATAGATATAGTGGGTCGAGCCCGTAAACAAAAAGTCATAGTGGATAAAGATTTTGTCATCGAGCGTTTACCTATAGGACAAAGAACCTATGAATTTAAGCAGGTTGAAAATAGCTTTACTCAACCAAATGCGTTGGTTAATCAAAAAATGCTTGAATGGGCACTTGATGTTACCGCAAATAGCGGAGGTGATTTACTCGAATTATACTGCGGCTTAGGCAACTTTAGCATTCCCTTGGCGCAAAACTTCAAACGGGTTTTAGCCACCGAAATTTCAAAAACCTCAGTTGCTGCAGCACAATATAATATCAGCGCCAATCAGGCTGACAATGTGACAATTCTTCGTATGTCTAGCGAAGAGTTTGTACAAGCCCAAGCAGGGATAAGAAAATTCAATCGACTAGAAGGGGTGGATTTAGCCCAATACGATTGCCGCACAGTGTTAGTCGATCCGCCAAGAGCAGGTTTAGATGATGAAACAGTTTCAATGATCAGTAAATATAACAATATCGTGTATATTTCATGTAACCCAGAAACCTTGCAAAATAATTTGGACCTATTAAGCAAAACTCATGAAGTCCATCGTTTTGCTCTATTTGACCAGTTCCCCTATACCCACCACGTTGAAGCCGGTGTATATTTAGTGCGAAAAAACTAACAAGATTTAAATAGGTTCATTGCTTTTAGCGAACTCTAACGAGCCATTTGTAATGAACCTTAACTGAATTTTTAATCGAATCGCCAATTGTTCTCTTTGAATAGGATCTAAATCCAGCGCCTCAGCACCAGTGCTAAACACCAGTTTAACCATTGCTTCAGCTTGTAAATTCGCGAGTTTTCTATTTAAACCAGTTGTTGCCACAGTATAGTCGGTCAGTTCTTCGGTAAAGTGCTGAATCTCTCTGAACACAGCAGCTCTGAAGGCGTTTGAGGTCCCAGTGTGTTCTCTTAATAACAATCTAAAAATATTGCTGTTAGCCGAGATAAATTCCATAAACGTATCTATTGAAGTACTAATAACTCCGCCTCCTGACGCTATTCTTACTCTAGCTTGACGCATTAATTGACGCAAAGTTAACCCAGCTTCATCCACTAGCGTTAACCCTAACTCATCGATATCTTTGAAGTGACGATAAAAGGACGTAGGCGCGATACCAGCGGCCCTTGCCACTTCCCTGAGACTCATACTTGAAAAACTATGTTGTTCATCTAACAGACCAAAAGCTGCATCTATGATTGCACGACGGGTTTTTAACTTTTGTTGCTGTCGAGTTTGAATCACTTACTGCCCTCAGGTGTTTTACACTAATGATAAAGTTATCAGCTTGAATTACACCTCAGGTTAACAGTCTTTTCAATTTATTTACTTGATAAAATACCTAGCTCAGGATAAATTAGCGTACAGTTGTAAGCTCAAAAGTATATTAAATGAATAAACCTCCTCTGCTACTGACCAACATTTTGGTCTTTCTTATTACCGGTGTAATCGCTGTTATTGGCGTACCATTAGAAGCCTATTTCAATGGTTTCGACATGTTTGAAGTGATTACATGTGTTTTCTTGATCTACTTTTCAGGCATGTCAATAACGGCCGGCTACCATAGATTATGGTCCCATAAAGCTTATGAAACCAATTCTGTTGTTCGATTCATATTAGCGGTTGGCGGTGCTATGGCACTGCAAAATAGTATTTTACACTGGAGTTCGGATCATAGAGTTCACCACAAATTTGTGGACCAAAATGGCAAAGACCCCTATTCCGCTAAACGTGGATTTCTATTTTCTCACATAGGCTGGATGCTCAGAGATTATGAGTCACACCGCTTTGATGATTATAAAAACTGTAGAGATTTGCAAAAAGACGCTATTGTCATGTGGCAACATAAATACTATTTACCCATAGTGTTAGCGACTAACTTTGGAATTCCAATCGCATTAGGATTTTTAAATGGCGACGTATTAGGCATGCTGCTGCTAGCTGGCGTTTTTAGATTAGTTGTTGTTCACCACGTGACTTTCTTTATCAACTCCCTTGCGCACATTTGGGGTAAACAGCCTTACACAGATAAAAACACTGCTCGAGACAATGGTATCTTAGCCTTTTTCACCTTTGGTGAGGGCTATCACAATTATCATCATATTTTTGAGTACGATTACCGAAACGGCATCCATTGGTGGCAATTTGATCCAACTAAGTGGTTGATTCGTGGACTTTGTGCGCTAAAACTGGCGAAAAACCTTCGTCGTTGCCCTGAAGAAAGAATTGAAAAAGCCCGTTTTGAAATGATGATGAAACGTACGCAGAAGAAAATCTCTAATTTACCAGACGCTGAAGAAATTATGGTTAAACTACAACATGAGTACGATGTGCTAGTTGCCAAAATGAGTGATTATTATGCGACTAAGAAAAAGTTGTTGGAATTTAATCAAGCGCGGATCAAAAAGAGTTACGACAATTTTGAATTGGCAAACAAATACAAAGAACTGAAATTAAGTATGTTGCAGCAGAAGCAAAAGTTCTACGAACTTTATCAAATGGCTTAGCGTTGGCTTTAATAAACCCTAAACTGAACAAAGTTTTTTGCTAGTGATGTTTATGGCACGACCTGCGGTTTAGGTAGATTTCATGGGCTAAAACCCATGCTACATTTAGATTTGATGTTGGGTTTGATTGCTATATGTAGGCGGGTGCTTTAGCCCCGCGAATGTCGAAAGCTAAAATACGAAACAAAAAAAACCTGACGATTGTCAGGTTTTTTTAAAAGCTTAATAACTTAGCGTTGCACTGCTGCTGTTAGCGATTGGTCCGCTAACGCATCTCGGTGAGCGACAACTTCGATTAACGCGTCTTTTGGATAATATTTTATAGTGGCCATAATTGCATCACTTTGAATATTTGCTTTTTCAGCAATGTCCATTTGCACGTTTCGATAAGTCATATTTTGGCTAATCTTATTTGCCATGCATTGACTATTCACTTCAAACGATTGCTTGTCTACACAATCAAAGGTTTTTAACTGATCGGCTTGAGCATGCGCAACCGTTCCTAAAGATAAGACGGCAAGAAGAGAAAATAATTTACGCATTGTGTTACTCCTATTAATTCATCGGTTTTCCGATGAAGAGAATATAACACAGACTATGGATGGTACCAAGAAATACGGACCATAGTTTTATGACAGTATTATGACAGAGTGTAATTTATTGAAAAAAAATGACTTTGATTTAGCAAGAAACTGCCGAGAATGTGTGAATATTCTGCCGTTGCAACCTAACCCAATCATTCAAGGAAGTGCGAATAGCCAAATTTGTATAATTGGTCAAGCACCTGGTCTCGCCGCCCATAATTCTAGCTTAGCATGGAACGATGCTTCGGGAGATAGATTAAGGACATGGTTAGGTATGAATAAAGCAACTTTCTACGACGAAAATATCGTCGCTATTTTACCCATGGGGTTTTGTTATCCTGGAAAGTCATCTTCTGGAGATCTTCCCCCCATAAAAAAGTGTGCAGAGATTTGGCATCAAAGATTGCTATCTTCATTTACACCCAAAATAACCCTTTTGATTGGTCAATATGCACAAAATTACTACTTAAACGACAAGTTAGGTGTCACTAACAGAGTCAGGAACTGGCAAGACTATTTGCCAGAATACATAGTGTTACCCCACCCTTCACCACGGAATAATATTTGGTTAAAAAAGAACTCTTGGTTTGAAGAATCTGTTTTACCTGAAGTTAAAACAATCATTCAGGATAATACCTAGAGCGAATGAGCAATTTCCTTTTGGATAACTTAGCAAAAAGAGTTTGATATATTATTGATAGCTATCTAAAAATTTGACAAGTTCATCAAATGCCATCGGCTTTGCATATAAATAACCTTGCGCTTCATCACAGCCTAACTTTAACATATAGCTAGCTTGCTCTCGTTTTTCTACACCCTCAGCAATTGTCTGTAAACCAAGACGATTACCCAAAGTTACAATAGTTTCGGCAATGAATGCAGATTTATTGGGCTTTATCTCGTTAATAAATGACCTGTCTACCTTCAAGCGATCTAATGGCAGTTGCTGCAAGTAACTCATTGATGAAAATCCAGTACCAAAATCATCAATGGCGATTTTCACTCCAAACTCTTTAAGTTCCTTGAGTGACTCTACAACAATTTGCGGTTCGTCCATCACAACACTTTCAGTAATTTCCAATTCCAATTGCGCCGGCACTATTGAATTGTCGTTTACTGACGTTTTAACCGTTTGAATGAAGTCTGGGTCTCTGAATTGCGGCATGGAAATGTTCACAGCCATGCGCAAATCGGTGTAACCTTTGTTTATAAGCTCTTTGAGATGACAGCATGACTCCTCTAAAACCCAAGCACCAATTTCAATAATCAGACCCGAATACTCTGCCAACGGAACAAATACCGCAGGGGAAATAAAGCCCTCATTTTCAGTTGGCCAGCGCAACAACGCTTCCATACCAACAACACGTTCAGTGACTAAATCTACTTGCGGTTGATACCAAACTTCTAACTTGCGTGCAGAAAAATCAGTTCGTAGCTGGCGAATCAAACCTAATCGCCAAGTCGTCTTTTCTTCCATTTCCGGTTCGTAATAACCAAAATTGGTGTTGAGATCTTTTTTCGCTCGATTTAGGGCAATATTAGTTTGTTTTAATAAATTAATACCAGAGCATTCATCATCTACTAACTTACAAAAGCCCATGGTTATATTAATAGGTAAGGTGTGATCTCCAGCCTTGAACGGGAACGCAAACAATGCGTTAACTCGTTCAGGATTCACCACTTCTTCAGAACCAATCAAACCAAAAACATCAGCACCGATACGGCCCATTCTGACATTTGCCCCTAAACTGTCCTGAACTCGCTTAGATACAGCTTTTAGCAGGTTATTCCCTGCATCTTGTCCTAATCCATCATTTACATCGGAAAAATGCTTAATATCAAGCAACGCGACTACGTTGTAACCGGTACTTGTCATTACTGCAGTTTCATCAAGCATATTGATGAATTCATTACGATTGGGCAGTTTGGTCAACCAGTCTTTAAATGCTGCTGTGCGCAATTGGTGGAACAGATTTACATTTTCATAGCCGATGGAAATACTGTGTAAAAACACCTCTAGCAGTTTTCGGTCTAGTGAATTGATCTGCTTTTTTGCATTGAGAAAAACCGCGGCATCGTAACCGGAACTGTTTAAATACAAGACCGAGTAATTGTCTTCATATAAGTGTTGTTTTTTGCTTAAACAGCGACTTACTGAATCAACGATTTTTTTATCGTGCAGGTTATCTAAACTTTCATTGATGTACTTGGCAAATTCACCAGCGGCCCCTAACACATACACGCTGTTATCTTCTTTATCTAAAATAGCACCAGCCCGCGCGCAGACAACACCGCCAGCATCTAGACCAATTAATGAGCTAATTTGGGTTACTATGCCTTCGCAGTACCCCTTCACTGAGTGCTCTTCTAATAGGTTAGCTGAGGAGTGAATAATTTTTTCCAAGCCTTGGCGACTTTGATTTATGGTGAGTATTTGCTGATACGAACGAAGAGAGGCGATTATTGTAGTAACCAGTTTACTGCGAGTAAGTTCGGTTTTTGTTTTGTAATCATTAATATCGTATTCTTTAATGACACTTTCTTCTGGTGCATAACCAGGCTGACCTGTTCGCAGGATTATTCTGGGTTCCATTAATTTAAGTTCTTCGCGCATTTTGCGCGCGACCACTAACCCAGCATCATCGGTTTCCATTACGACATCGAGAAGAATAATGGCTAGTTTACTGCCTAACTTTTCAATGATAGTGAGTGCTTGCTCTCCTGAGTAAGCATGATGAAAATGTAGCTTTTTGTCATTGAGCTGTAAATCAGACAAAGCTAATCTGGTTACTGAATGAATTTCTTCGTCATCGTCAACTACTAACACATTCCAGCGACCGAAATTAGTCTCTTGTTCCTGTGATTCGTCTTCTTCCAAGAAAATCAATTCATCATTTTCATAATCCGTTGGAGACATTCATCCTTCCACTATACGAACACCATAATTGGTGAATACTATTGTTTACAGCTTAAACATATCTCAATATGCAGCAAAGAGGAATAATAATTGTAGCAAAATTCAGCAAAACCGCTTGTTTTTGTCACAATTTCATAATGTCAGTCGAATTCGTCAATTGTTGTGGATTTCGGGTATAATCATTCTCCTATTATCTAGGTCAATTTCACTTATATGAAAATAGATTCCAATATCCCACCTCCCAACCTCTTACAGGGGAAAGATTCCGTTGCCAAAAGCACTGCGCAAGGGCAGGTGTCATCGACACAAAAAGCCAGCACCGAGCACGCTAAACAGGTGAAAACCAAAATGCTGCAATGGTTTAGTAGGGCGGGCATTGCAATAGGGCAAAAGAGCGCTATTGAACAAGACCTGCATAAAAAGGTGAGTCGCCATCAGTTTGTAAAAGCACAACGAAAATTAAAAAATTTAGAACGTATACTTACTTTAGCGACAGATTTCAGCCAAGAGCAAGCAGTTCAAGATGAACTGGATCCCGATTGGTTCTTCAGTTTTAGCGAAATGGCAGAAAATATCAATTCACCAGCAATGCAAGAATTATGGGCTAAAATTTTCACAGTAGAGATAAGCGTTCCCGGCTCTTTTTCACTTAAAACCTTACATACTTTAAAAAACTTAACCCATAGAGATGCCAAAATCCTCAAGTTAGCGGTAGGAATGGCAAGTAGACGAAAAGGTGAACACGGTTTAAAAATCATCTACGGTTATCATCGAAAACCTAATATTTTGTCAGTGTTTAGACTGATTAAAAACGAACAAATAAATTTAGCCGCATATGGTTTAGCCTACCCTGACCTATTATCGTTAATGGATCTAGGGTTAATTTATAATAGTGAAATAGAGACTAGTGAGCTTGAAATACAGAGTAGATTTCAATATCGCTGTGCCAGCGAAAGCTTTCATTTAGCCCCGAAAAAAAGAGGATTAAGCCTACAATATTATAAATTTACCTCAATTGGCTCTGAACTAGCGCGCTTGATAAATAGCACTGCCAATAAACACTATATTGATGACCTGTTAGTATTACTTTCAGGTGAGTTTGAATTAAATTGAAGTTCATTACTTTAAGTTTTTCAATTGACCCCAATCTAAATATTCTATGCGATCCTATACGCTTATCTAATTTTATCAGGAGCTAAAATGAGTGACTCTTATACCCCACCTAAAATATGGACTTGGAATAAAGAAAGCGGTGGGAAATTTGCAAATATTAACAGGCCAATATCCGGTGCAACTCACGACAAAGAGTTAGCAGTGGGCAAACATCCCTTGCAACTTTATTCTTTAGCGACACCAAACGGCGTTAAAGTGACTGTATTGCTAGAAGAACTGTTAGAAAAAGGGCACAAAGGAGCGGAATACGACGCGTTTTTGGTCGATATTTTAGAAGGCGATCAGTTTAGCAGTGGTTTTGTGGCCGCTAATCCAAACTCTAAAATTCCAGCCCTTGTTGATCACAGCACATCACCACCTACTCGCGTGTTTGAATCAGGTTCAATACTGTTGTATTTGGCTGAAAAGTTTAACGAATTCATACCTCAAGACCCCACTCAACGCACAGAATGTCTATCATGGTTATTCTGGCAAATGGCTAGTGCGCCTTTGTTAGGCGGCGGTTTTGGTCATTTTTACGCGTATGCACCTGAAAAACTTGAATACCCTATAGATCGCTACACCATGGAAATAAAACGTCAACTTGATGTGCTCGACAAGCTACTGGCTGACAACGAGTACATGTGTGGTGATGAATATACGATTGCGGATATTGCAACTTGGCCTTGGTATGGCGCTTTAGTCAAAGGGTTAGCTTACGATGCAGCTGAATTTATTGAAGCCCATACATACAAAAATGTTATCCGCTGGGCAGATCAGATTGCTGAGCGTCCAGCAGTACAGCGTGGTCGCATGGTAAATAAAACTTGGGGAGAACCAGAATCACAGTTGCATGAGCGTCATGATGCCAGTGATTTTGATACCAAAACCCAAGACAAAATTGGATAAAGTGCCGGCTGTTTCTTAAATTAATCATGGGCTAAAGCCCATGCTACATTGTAGGCGGGGATTTATCCCCGCTAAATGCCGTCACCAAACTCATGCAACCCACATTCGCGCTTCAATCCAAAGAAACGCGTATCTTGCTCACTCATACCAGCTTCCAAAGCTTTCGAAGTATGCCAGTCACCAATAGACACAAAACCTTTCTCCCAAAGTGGATGGTAAGGCAGATCATGTGCTTTTAAGTACTGATGCAGTGCTTTGTTTGACTGATCAATAATTGGATAAACTTTGGTTTGTCCGTTTAATCTTTGCAGCACATTTAAGTTTTCACGAGAGTCTGACTGAGAACGTCTTAAACCAGCAAACCAAGTTCCAACCTTCAGCTCTTTCAAAGCCTGCTGCATAGGTAGAACCTTGTTCATCTTGTTGTATTTCTCAATACCTTCGATACCTTGTTCCCATAATAACCCGTGACGAGCTTCTTGCCATGCAGCGGACTCTGGAGCCCGATACACTTTCAAGTTAAGCTTTAATCGCTCCGTTAACTCATCAATGAATTTGTAGGTTTCAGGAAAAAGATAACCGGTATCAGTTAAGACAACAGGAATATCGGCATATTCTTGAGATAATAAATGTAACATTACCGCTGATTGAGCACCAAAACTAGACGAAACGATGTGCTCACCTGGCAGATGCTTGAGCGCCCAAACCACCCGTTGTTGAGGTGTTTGTTTTTCAAGATCTGCATTAAGCTCAGCGAATTGCTCAGTGTCTAGACTGTTAATCCAATCTGCTGCATGAGCATTTTCGGCTGAATTTTGGAATACTGCGTTAGGCATAAAAATCCTTGGCTGAATTAACAACCGGAGCGATGACTTTAGCGCGAATCAAAAAGTCACCAAAACCTTCGTCTTGGTTACCTTCTTTAGCCCAACGACCTATAAGTTCGTCGAGGTGAGCTAAAATCTCTTGCTCGCTAATATTTTCTTTGTACATTTTGGGGATACGCGTACCCTGACGATCGCCACCGAGGTGGAAATTGTATTTACCAGGGCCTTTTCCAACCAAACCAACTTCTGCAAGCATGGCTCGACCACATCCATTAGGACAACCAGTAACACGGAATATTATGCTGCGGTCAGCGACATTATGTTTAGCCAGCAAACCTTCGATATCCGTTACCGCATCAGGTAAATAGCGTTCTGCTTCCGCCATTGCCAAAGGACAAGTCGGCAATGAAACACAAGCCATGGAATCTAATCGTTGATTACTCACGTCATCTGAAATCAAGCCATGAGTTCTGGCTAAAGATTCAATTTCCTGTTTTTGCTCAGCAGGCACGCCAGCAATAACCAGATTTTGATTCGCGGTTAAACGAAAATCACCAGTGTGAATTTTAGCAATTTCAGCACAGCCTGTTTTTAAGGTTTTCCCTGGGTAATCTAGAATACGGCCGTTTTCAATGAAAACGGTTAAATGGTATTTGCCATCAACGCCTTCAACCCAACCGAAACGATCTCCACGAGAAGTAAACTCATACGGACGGCTTTGCGCAAACTCAATGCCCGCTCTAGCTTCAACTTCAGCTTTAAAGTTCTCAACCCCAACACGTTCAAGAGTGTATTTGGTTTTCGCGTTTTTACGGTTTACACGATTCCCCCAGTCCCGCTGAGTACCAACAACAGCAGCTGCGACATCCAAGGTTTTATCCAATGGGATATAACCGAAGTCATCAGCCTTACGAGGATAAGTAGAGTGATCACCATGGGTCATGGCTAAGCCGCCGCCCACTAATACGTTAAAACCAACTAGTTTGCCGTTTTCAGCAATGGCCACAAAGTTAAGGTCATTTGCATGCACGTCAATATCGTTATGCGGTGGAATAACCACTGTCGTTTTAAATTTACGCGGTAGATAGTTATTTCCTAGAATGGGCTCATTTTCAGTCGTTTCGACCTTTTCTCCATCCAACCAAATTTCAGCATAAGCGCGCGTTTTAGGCAGCAAATGTTCACTAATTTTCTTAGCCCATTCGTACGCCTCTTGATGTACTGCAGACTCCACTGGATTTGACGTGCACAGCACGTTCCGATTTACATCGCCAGCGGTGGCGATTGAATCAATCCCCACTTTATCAAGCATTTGGTGCATCATTTTAATGTGTGGCTTTAATACACCATGGAACTGAAACGTTTGACGAGTAGTTAAACGAATACTGCCGTAAAGGCTATGCTCTTCTGCAAACTTGTCGATTGCTAACCATTGTTTTGGAGAAATAATTCCTCCAGGTAAACGTGCGCGCAACATCACATTTTGTAATGGCTCTAGTTTTTGTTTCGCTCGTTCAGCACGAATATCACGGTCATCTTGCTGATACATACCGTGGAATCGAATTAACTGAAAATTGTCAGCGGTAAAGCCACCGGTCAAATCGTCTTTAAGGTCTTGGGCAATCGTCCCGCGCAAAAAGTTACTATCGCCTTTAATACGCTCGTTTTCTGCCAATTTACCTTCAACTATAAACTTTTTATCGGAAACCATTAGTACACATCCTTCTGATAACGCTTACTACGACGCATTTCGGTTAAATACGCCTCAGCATCTTCTTCACTTTTACCACCGTGTTCTTGAACAACAGTCAAAAGTGCATCATGAACATCTTTAGCCATGTGGGTCGCGTCACCACATACGTAAAAATGCGCGCCTTGTTCTAGCCAATCAAATAACTCAGCACCATTTTCTAAAATGCGGTGCTGTACATAAATCTTTTGCTCTTGGTCACGGGAGAATGCCAAACTTACTTTGTCTACCACGCCATCTTTAACAAAACGTTGCCATTCCGTTTGATATAGGAAGTCTTGAGTAAAACTTGGATTTCCAAAGAACAACCAGTTTTTACCTTCGGCATCATCTTCTGCACGCTGTTGCATGAAAGCTCTAAACGGAGCGATTCCTGTGCCTGGACCAACCATGATCACCGGTGTTTCTGGGTTTTGTGGTAAACGGAAGTTATTGTTATGTTCGACAAACACTTTGAGCTCTTGACCTTCTTCTAGGCGTTTCCCCAAGAAGTTGGAAGCTGAACCTTGGCGCACATTGCCATTGACGTCATATTCAACCATTGCAACAGTAAGGTGCACTTCATCATCTACTTCTGCTTGACTCGAAGCGATTGAATACAGTCTTGGGGTAATGGGCCTGAGTGCTCTAGCCAGCTGCTCAGCGCTAATTTTTGCTGGGAAATCAGTCACAATATCAACAATTTGCTTATCCGCTAAATACTCTCTTAGCTTCGCTTTATCATCGAATAATGCTTGTAATTTTTCATTCGGAGCAGACTCTAAATAGCTCTTCACAAATGTAGGATAACTCAAGGTTAACTCAAATTTTTCGATTAACGCCTGTTTAACGCTAAGAGTATCCTTGCCAACCACCACGGTTTCATTTTCATCAACAGCAACAAGCTTCAATAATTCGTCAACTAGCGCTTCGTCATTGGTAAACCAAATTCCTAATGCATCACCTGGTTGATATTGAATACCAGATTCTTCAAGAGAAATTTCGATATGACGAATATCTTTAATTGAATCTCGCCCAGTGATTTTTTGACTTTCTAATAAAGTAGCCGTAAATGGATTTTTCTTAGAATATTCTGATTTGCTTGCCGTTCCAGAAGTACTAACTACAGCCCCAGCGACAGGTGCAACTTGCGCTTGACTAGCGGCAAATTCTTCTTTTAACTGAATGGCTATTTGATCAAAAAATGCGTTGGTTACAGTTTCGTAATCTACGTCACAATCGACTCTTGGAGTAATGCGTTTGGCCCCCAAGGCTTCAAGACGGGCGTCAAAGTCTTTTGCGGTCTGGCAGAAGAATTCATAACTGCTATCACCTAAGCCAACTACAGCAAAATTTAATTCTGGCAGTTTTGGTGCCTTTTTACTGCCAACAAACTCATGTAACTCAACTGCATCATCTGGCGCATCGCCCTCACCGTGAGTACTGACCACGATAAGTAGATGAGTTTCACTTTTCAACTGCTTAGCTTTGTAGTCAGCCATACTCAGTAAGTTGACTTTCAAACCAGCATGTTCTGCCTTTTCTTTATAGTCTTGGGCAACACCTTTGGCATTGCCAGTTTGTGATCCATAAAGAATTGTAAGTTGCTTTTCAACAACGGCACCAGTTGCAGCAGGCGCAACGACTTGCCCACCGGTTTGTTGATGTGCTAAACCCGCCAAATAGCCGCTCATCCAAGTAAGCTGGTCATTGTTTAGCGGCGCGATGGCGCTATTAATTTGTTGCCATTGTGATTCGTTAATAACAGCAGTTGGCACAAGTGCCTGATTGTTCTTTGAAGACATAAAAACGCTAACCTTTTAATTGATGCAAGCAGGTTAGCGTTTTTTATTATTAACAGGAAAGACCTAAATAGGATTTTTTATTACTTATTGGACTTAAAACCAAACTTTATTGACTTAGAAGTGTATTTCGATCCCGGCAAATGCACCACTAAACTCTAAATCTGAGTAGATATCATCTAGATCTTCCAACTCTAAAGAAGTCGCTCTGTAGCCCAGTTGTAGCGTCATATCAATCGCCAAATTATCGACAAATTCGTAAGCTAACGCGATTTCATAATCACTCAAAGAGTGGTCATCTATCGCCAAATAACTGCCCTCCGCGTAAACTCCTAAGCCGGTAAAAGGTAGGCCAATGTAAAGTTTTGAATACACCATAGGCACAACGCCAGAAAACTCTTCTCTGGCAAAGTTAGAGGCGTCCGCCGTTTCTCTGACAAATATTTCACCGTCTACGTATTTCCCATTGATGCCGAAATCAAAACTAATCAAATCGTTATCAAATAATTCGTAATACAAAATAAAGTCGGTATTGCTCATATCCACTTCCGTGGTCAGCGCCGTGTCTACACTAAAAATCTCACCATTAAAGGTGAAAGTGCTATTTAGTGTAATATCGCCACTGGTATCTAGGGTTGTTTGACGTACTTTGATATTCGGTAACAACGGGATCGGATGCTCTAATGCGGCATAAAAACTCGACTTAGTTTCAGTATCAAAATTAAATCTGGTTATATCAGCATCGTTGGCAAATCCACCTTCGGTATCCATATTCCAGCCTTGGGCACCCACATACAAACCGAGTAGAGTATCTGCTTGGGCAGGTACAGCGACTACGGATGCGGCTAAAATTAATGATTTGACTCTATGTTTCACTCTTTTATCCTTGATTTAACAGTTCATTTAATTCGATTAAAGCAGCATTTGCTCGGGAAATATAGTTCGCCATGACTAATGAGTGATTAGCTAACATACCTAAGCCACTTCCATTTAAAATCATCGGACTCCAAATTGTCTGTTGAGTAGATTCGAGTTCACGAATAATTTGACGCAAACTGACTGTGGCATTTTTCTTTTCAAGCACGTCAGCAAAATCGACTTCTACCGCTTTGAGAAAATGAATCAGAGCCCATGCGGCACCTCTTGCTTCATAAAAATTATCGTCGGTTTTCCACCAGCTGGTTTTTTCATAACGCTGTTTAGGTTCAGGTGTAGACTGTCTAGCTTGCGCATCCCCAGCTAAATCTGTGTTTAGCACTTCTTGGCCGACACTGGCACTTAGCTTCTGTGAAAGATTGCCCAATCGTTTTTCTACTTGCTTCAACCAATCCCTCAAGTTATCTGCTCGAGAGAAAAATTGCGCACTGCCTTGGCCTTTATCAGCCAAATCAGTTCGATAAGCATACAAATCTTTAAGCGCGTCTTGGTACATTGACTCTGCTGAAGGAAGCATCCAACTCAGGTGATTCATATTTAACGCTGGCTGCGCTTTTATTAACTCTGGGTTTTCCATAGATTGTGACTGCGAGCGACTAAAATCTTTGCGCATTGCCAACGCAAGATCACGGGACATTTCTAACACTCCAAATTCCCATCTAGGCATGTTATCCATGAATATTCCCGGCGGCATAACGTCGTTTGATAAATAACCACCTGGTTTATCCATTAACGATTCCACCACACGAATCAGTGTATGAGTTGTTGTGTAACCTACAACCACATTTTCCGAATTCGCTTGAGCATATGATTGAGCTTCCGTTCTCACATTGAACGAATCAGGTTCTGAACTCCAATAGATAGAAACTAACCAACCTATAAACACAATTATTAGGAAAGTGGTGGTGAGCCATTTCGCATTTAAAAAACGTTGCATAATATGCTTCCTGTATTTTGAATTAATGACACCTTACACGCATAACATCATCTATTCTAATGATGGCTATGTGACTTTTCTTTTCCGGGCATAACCGCTTTTGCTTCTACCTGAATCGTTTTTTGATCTTCGCTGACCAAGGTAATTAAAACCCTTTGATTTTCTGACAATGGCTTTTTAAGACCAAATATCATTACGTGTAAACCACCAGGTTTGAAGGCGACTGTTTCCCCAGCTGGTATTTTAATTTGTTCTTGTTGTTGCATACTCATCATACCGTTTTCCATAACATGAGCATGCAATTCAGCTTTTTCAGCAATGTCGGTGCTGGCGGATACCAGAACCACATCTTTGTTGGAAGTATTTTGGATTTTAAAATAAGCAGCTGTATTAGGAACTGTTGGCGGTAATAAACGTACTGTTGCATCTGATATTTTGATATTTGCAGAGCTAGCAAAACTACAAACCAATAATCCGATGAAAATCAACCACGGTTGCTGCTTGACGAATTTCATAAACTGCCTTTCCTGAATAATAAATTTCCCGTAATTATCAATTAATTCACGCGCTTTTACCAGAATAGTCAGCGCTTTTTCAGTTGTGAGTTGTTTATCGTCTCACCTAATAATGGCGGCAGATTATGTTGTGCGGTTAATAACGGTAATTGGTATTCATGCGGCCCGGCGATTTTTACCGTTAATATTGAGTTGGCCGCTTGTCTTTTACTAACCAGATAATGAAGGCAATCACCAGTAACATTGGCCAAAACACAGTAACGCCAGCCAATAACATAGCCACAAACGCAACAAACAAAGCCAATGCTATGGCACCAAACACGCTGATAGCGACAATAACACCAACAATGGCCAATACGGCGCCAATAGCGGTAACCCCTACAACCGACTCCATCGGACCAAATATATGCTCATCTAAGTGAATCGAGAAATCAAACCACTCGCTAACCAAGATACCGCAACTGTAAGTAATAAGTACGGCAATCAAAATAGCTAAAATAAGATTTTTCATCGCATTCTCCCTACGAAACTAAGGTTATCTTGTTGGAATTAACAAAACCGCTAACAGATAAGCCACACCAACAACCATTGGCATAAAAATAAAGGCTGCGATAGCTGCGATTCTTACAATCCAAGCATCAACACTAAAATGCGTTGCAATGCCTGCACATACGCCGCTAATTTTGCCACGAACCGTGTCACGATATAGTTGATTTGTATTTAAATAGTCTTTCATGTTGATACTCCTACAGAAATTAGTACGTTTTAATCGAAGGCCCAAAAATTTCAGGCCTTACGAATAAACATTTTAGAGATTGCCAAGCCGACTTTGTTACGCGACTTTCTTGCGCAGCGCAGCCAACTCTTTTTCGATATTTTCGTCTTGTTCAAGCTTCTCGATTTGCGCACTTAAAGATTGGCTTTCAGATACCAAATCATAAGCTTCGACTTGTGATTCTAAGTCGTCGATACGACTTTCATAATGTTCGAACCGAGCAATTGCATCGTCAATTTTCTCAACACTCTGAGAGGTTTTCGCTTTCAGACGTACTGACACTGATTGCTGTCTAATATCCAACGCTTTTTGACGACTTCTTGCTTCTTTAAGTTTCTCTTGCAAACGTGAAGTGTCGTCTTGCAATTTAGCAATAGCCTCTTCAACCACGTCCATTTCTTTGGTTAGCAATTTTAACGACTCTTGCGCTTTGTTTTTTTCAACTAAAGCGGCTCTAGCTAAGTCTTCACGCTCTTTTTTAAGCGCGACTGTGGCTTTGCTCTGCCAATCTTTAACTTGTCCCTCTAGCTTTTCCTGTTTGCGCACTAAGTGTTTTTTATCAGCTAAACTTCTTGCCGCAACTGAGCGTATTTCTACTAAGGTCTCTTCCATTTCTTGCACTATTAGGCGAATGACCTTTTGTGGATCTTCCGCTTTGTCTAAGATGGCATTAAGATTTGCTTGTACTATGTCTGACATTCTTGTGAACATACCCATTTTTCGATCCTCCGAGATTTATATGAGTGTTGTATTTTGAATTACTTTGATAATTCTAAATTCAATTTTCTTTACCAGTACTTCTCTTATTACAAACTACGTGCCAAACTTTCAAATACAGCTAAACCATTGTTTATTATCTACTTTTAATATTGCCATCTGAATTTAAAAAATACGTTTTGAATTTCAAATTAGGATATTAGTCAAATTCGCTAATTAGTTGGTCAAAATATTAAAACTAGGAAAGCGTTATAAAATAGCGGCAGATAAATGTTCGATGTCTGAATTAAGGGCGTGAAAAAAACGTCATAGTGATGGGAGTATGTTGTCGGCGCACAACATATCTTTAGAGAGATCGCGATCTCACTAGGCAGACCAACAAACCTCTGAAAAGTGAATAGTACTTTTAGCAAGTCCGCTAAACCTAATACTAGGGTTTGAAACGGACGGGCAACTAAAACTTCTTAAGTACTTCCAGAACAGACTCCATTTGATATTGCCTTAAGTCAGATACACTATTCTCAGAAAAGTGTTTAAAGCTGACAGATGCATCTTCATACAATGTAGCACCTGTGGCCGATAACTTAACCAAACTTATTCTGGCGTCTCTTGGATTTTTTTGTTTTTCAATGAGGTGAATTTTTTCTAGAGGATTCAACATACGTGTTACACCTGAAGCTGTCATACCTAAAGCTTCAGCTAAGGCGATTCGACTCATTGTGTGCATCGGTTGATTAGACAAAACATGCAATGCCATGTACTCACTAAAGCTAACCCCGTGCACACTTAAACTACGATCAAGCTTTTTATTAACCTTTACAGCAGCTAAGTTCAAATTGATTAACAGCGACATAGAGTCAGTTAGTTTTTTCATTTCATATCCAAATTATTAATTGACACATCAAGTATATATCAACAATTAATTTAGTGAACCATTATTTTAGATGACAAAGCGGACAGGATGGAAAGTTATTTAAGCTAAGGATGGATAAATTTCGAGAGGGTAATTTAAATAAAAGATGACGGTCTCTACTGCGCGTTGCGACCGTCATGATATTGGAGATTAGAACCATTAACCGGTACTGCATGGCTGTTCTTTTTACACTCGACCAGACTAAATACTAATGCTGCTGCGAGGTAGGCCATTACCGGTGCTAATAATAGAGTAAGTAGATGTATGTGGTTAAACATAGTTAGTCTCCTTACTATTCAGCTTTATCACTTTCTTCTTTTTTAAGTTCAGTGTCACTGTTTAAATCTGTAATGGTTACGTTAGTTACATAATCTTGTGAATCAGACTCAAAACCAATTGAATTGTTTACTGTCAAAATGGCCTCTTCAACACCGTATGATATTTCTTCTTTAGTAACGCTAACTGCTTGTGAAATAAGTGAACCAACAAGTTGTTCTACTGATACATTTGCTGCATGTACAGATGAAGCTACGAATAAACCTGAGATAAGTACTGTTGCTGCTGTGATTTTCTTAAACATAATAATTTCCTTAGTAGTTGTGCTGTATGTGTAACTGATTATTCAGTTACTAGTTAAGTCGCAATCATTATTGCGATAGTTGTGCCAACTACTAAAAAAAATTGCATCCATTTGTTTTTTAAAGGATTTTCAAAAAACATGGGACGCGACAAATAAACCAAATAACATTTTTTTGAAGTAAAAAATAATATTTTAGTGTTTTTGACCAAGTCACTTAGCGTTTTTAACCAACTTGGTCAGGTGCATGAGTATTGCGAAATTGTTCCGCTTGGAATTGAGCTTCATCCAGAGTATCTAATGCATCATGCAATAACTCAATGCCGACACCTTTTTGAGTACCATTCTGACTTAAGTATCTGCGCCAAATACGCGCACCAGGTTGTCCTTGGAATAAACCGAGCATATGCCGAGCTATGTGCCAGATTCGGGTATGAGGTAACTCTAATTGGACCTCTGCATACTCAATCATTTTTTCAACAACCTGATGACGAGTTGGAATAGCATGGTTATCGTTGTAAAAAAGCTTATCAACCTCGGCTAAAATATACGGATTGCTATAAGCCTCGCGACCTATCATTGCCCCATCTATATATTTTAAGTGTAAGGCCACATCGTCTAACGTCTTCACTCCACCATTAATGCTAATGTGCAAATCTGGAAATTGCTCTTTTAAATGATAAACACGCTCATACATCAAAGGCGGTATGTCGCGATTCTCCTTCGGACTTAAGCCCTTTAACCAAGCCTTACGGGCATGCACAATAAAGGTATCGCAACCAGCACCCGCGACTTGTTCGATAAATCTGGTCAAATCTTCATACTCGTCCATTTCATCGATACCAATACGAGATTTCACAGTCACTGGAATATCTACCTCGGCCTGCATACTCTTAATACATGCAGCAACGGTTTCTGGCTCAGCCATCAAACAAGCGCCGAAGCGTCCATTTTGTACACGATCAGACGGACAGCCAACGTTAATATTCACCTCATCATAACCACGTTGTTGTGCGAGCAGCGCACAGCGAGCCATATCCACGGGATCCGAACCACCTAATTGCAGCGCAACTGGATGCTCTTCATCATTGAAAGCTAAATAATCGCCCTTACCAAAGATGATAGCCCCCGTTGTCACCATTTCGGTATAAAGCAAAGAGTGTTGTGAAATCTGTCGTAAAAAATAACGACAATGTTTATCAGTCCAATCCAGCATTGGCGCGATTGAAATGGTGCGGTTGATGATTGAAGTATTCAATGGAATCCAGTTGCCTAAAATATCGAGGTTATAAACCTATAGTTAAATTAATATGCGAAATTGTGACAATTTTTTAACATCTACGACAATTGGTCGATTTAATGGGTTGAAAAATTTGTACATAGCCACTTTATAGGCGTATTTTACCATATAACAGATTGGGAGAAAGCAATTGCATAGGCATTACTTTTTCTCCTAATTTTGAACAACTTGATATTTGTTTGCATTTTCGGGTGAACCAAACACTTTTGGAGATGCCAAACAGTTAAGATTAATGTCACTGTCTGTAAATAATTACTAAGTAGTAAAGAGTAAGAATTTGATGAAAACCCTTTGGTTCAATATATTGCTGATGTCGTGGGTAGCTAGTTTTAGCTTCTCATCAGTAGCATTTGAGAATCAACAAGGTGCAGTCGACCAATCCAGTTCAATAGTAGAACAGGCGCAAATATTTAGTCTTGATCCTTTAGACTTTGATTTCGATGCGACCTTAAATTCATTCACTTCATCGTCAAGCCTAGTCAGCTATGCCCCCTTCGCTTATCAGCAAAATGCAGCTTTTATTGTATTCAAAAATGCTGACTTTATACGCGGTCCGCCCTCTATATCCATCTGATACAAAAACAATTTTTTAATTTTATAAAATCAGAGGGTATTCCCATGAGTATAACTGACGTTTTAATTCGTTATCGTGTCGACTGTGCATTTATTCAGTCTAAAACAAAAAGCAATCTGTTAAAAAGTGTTAAAAAGGAGCGTGCAAATGAAAAAGTTAGCGCTCTATAACACTGAATCTGTAGACAAACTCGTTTGGCCCCCCGAAAACACTAGCATCACAATGCGTTCAAATGCGTTGTCTATTTTCACTGATTTCAAGCAGTTCATGCCTTTGGTTATCGATTCCACAGCGAAAGCTGTGGAACTTGAAGATCTGATGAAAAAGTCACATGTTAGAATGAAACTGGTACTTGATAGTGAAAAGAACTTCATTGGAGTTATTGCATTAAGTGACTTAACCGAGCAGAAAATACTTGCGAAAGTTACCAAAAATCAACCTCGGGAAGAAATTACCGTCACCGATTTTATGCGTCCAAGAAACACGCTTAAAGCTTTCGCTTACGAGGAATTAAGTACAGCCAGAGTTGGTGATGTAGTAGAAACTCTGAGGGATAATCATCAACAACATTGTTTGGTAATTGATAAGAGTAATCACGAAATTCGTGGGTTGATTTCAGCAAGCGATGTCGCAAGGCTGTTGAAATTACCAGTAGATATTCAATTACAGCCATCCTTCGTTGATTTATTCAATGTAGCTGCAGCGTGATAATTCCCATCCTATCTAACATTCAGATGGGATGTGGCTTGTTGGGTAAAGCTCACACTTCTTAACGCTTTGCACTCTACATAAAGAAGTAGGTATGCAAAGCGTTAGTCATGCATTAGTTAAGCTATTTGCAATGAGAATTCACCGCAACATTCGATATCAAAACAAACCAAAAAAAATAGTGAAGGGTAATTATATCCTTCACTATTTTTAGTTTTTTAACCGACTGAAATTAACCTAAACTGGGGTTGAGTAAAAATTTCTCGCCGGTTTTCTTTGCCATATATTTGGCAATAACAGAAGGCTCTAGAACCTGCTCAAAAGACAGTTCATCGGTAAAATCAATGGCGAAAGTTGTATCGATTTCATTAGCAACACGCTGATGTAATTGTTTTACCTTTTGTGGACTTTGTTTGCCTAAGAATTGCATTAGCAACCAGCCTCCAATACCCCATGTCATGCCATAGGCGCGATTTAACACTGTTGGAGAAAAGTCTAATCCACCATAAATGTACACCTGCTTGTTATCAGCTGAACCATAAGTATTAAATCCTTTGGCGTCTTTACTTCCCACTCTTTCCATTGCTGCGAGTATATTACTGACTAAGTCGCCACCACCAATTGCATCAAAGGCCAATGTGGCTCCGGTAGCTTCGATTGCTTCATACAGATCTTGTTTGAAGTTTTCACTTGAGGAATTACAAATGTATTTTGCCCCAAGCTTTTCTAGTATTTCTACCTGCTCTTGTTTTCTAACGATATTCACTAACGGAACATTTTCAGCAATACATATTTTATTCAGCATTATTCCTAGACTCGACGCAGCTGCTGTATGTACCAAAGCAGAATGTCCTTCTGCACGCATAGTTTCTACCATACCTAAAGCGGTTAATGGGTTAACAAAAGAAGAAGCCGCTTGCTTAGCTGAGGTATTTTCATTATGGACAATACATGCTTGAAATGGCACAACACACAACTCAGAGTAAGTTGCACCACTTAATACGCCGACCGTTTTCCCCATCAAGGCTTTGGCTGATTCACTGTCTCCAGTGGCGACCACTTTACCAGCCCCTTCATTACCTATTGGTAAAACCTGATCCAATCTTGAGCGCACGCTAGCAAGCATCGCTGGTGCAACTGGCGCAGTAAATTCCATTTGATCTTTATTAAAGGTTCCTTCGTATACGTTAGCTGGACCAAACATTGGCCACATATCGGACGGATTAATAGGTGCGGCTTGGATCTGAACCATAACTTCATGAGGCTTCAAAGCGGGTATTTCTCGTTCTTTTAAAGAAACGGTTAGTTGGCCATTTGAAGTAATTTCGGTGAATAATTGTTTCGTGACTGTCATATTTTAACTCTCATAATGTAAAGGCAAAATGTATAAATCCAAGCTAACATTAAGCGTTGAGATATTCGAATGATAATATTTGTTTGATCTACATTAGTTACATTAATGTAACTTTATTAAACAACGATAAAGAGAATATTGAAAGAACGAATGAAAGCTTAATTTGCTACGGATAATTTAAGAACCGCAATTATTCAACGTTTTAGAAAGTGCTTAAGCTTTATCTAGCACTGCTAGTTCAAGGTACACATTGAAGCAAAGAATAATATACCGTTTGCTCATCTGCATTTAAAACTTTCCGTTCTCATTTTAAAGGCTAAATAAGCAAATTCACCTGCAAACTTAGCATTTTATTTTCAACAAAAATGTGGATATACGAAATGAATAGCATGAACCGACCATGGATAGACAGCGCTAACAAGGTTGTGACTTTTGTTTTACCAATACTATTACTGATCAGCTTCGCCATCGCTCCCATTTATGGAACTTGGCTTGAAGCGGCTGTGGTAGGCATTCCTGCCGTTATTATTCCACTACTTTTGATCAATAAAAACGCGCAAGCCGAAATTACTCAGCACGTAGTTGCTGTCAGCTTCATGTTGTTTTCAGCTTTGCATATTCAGCAGATGCACGGCGCGATTGAAATTCACTTTGGCATATTTGTGTTGATGTCGTTTTTAGCTTTTTATCAAAATTGGCGTATTTTTATTACCGCAATTATTGTCGTTGCAGTGCACCATTTAGGCTTTTTCTTTTTACAGCAGGCTGGTGCGCCCCTATATGTGCTGTTAGATGGTGAACTACTTTTCACCTTACTGTTAGTGCATTTTGCTTATGCTATTGCGCAAGGTGTGATTTTAGCCTGGATGAGTAAAAAGAACGCAGTTAACACCCAAGCTGCCCATGAATTGTTAAAAAGTGTTGGCGGCATTGCCACAGGTGACGGCAAATTTAATCTGACTTATCGCTCTAACCCCAATTCTAAAAGCCAATCAGTCATTGCCTTTAATCAATTAATTCAATCCTTTGAAATTATTGTCAATGAAGTGGAGATGCTCGGGGAAAAAATAGACAAAAATGCGAGTTCCACCAAAGCTGCTTCAAATGAACTACAAGAATTTAAACCAATCGCAAACTCCGAAATATCCGCTATTGCGAATGCTTCTGAGCAGCTATCGGATTCTGCCACAAGCATATCGGATTTAGCCATAGAAACCTATAATCGCGCTAGTGATGCCAGACAGGATACCGAAAAAGCGCAAACGGAGATGACGAACGCAAATACCGAAGTGAGCAAATTAGTTGAGAACATTTCAAAGACCAGTAAAAGTATTGAAGACCTGGCCAATGAGTGCGATAGCATTTCTAGTGTTTTAGAAACCATACAATCTATAGCAGACCAAACTAACCTACTAGCACTAAATGCTGCGATTGAGGCGGCCAGAGCGGGTGAGCAAGGACGCGGATTTGCAGTAGTTGCCGATGAAGTTCGTCAATTAGCTTCGAGAACAAAAACCAGTACCGAAGAAGTCAATGAAATCATGGCAAGACTGCTGTCATCTTCCAAACAGTCTAGTTTATTTATGCAGGAATGTATGACTTTAGGAAACACCACCAGTAAACAAGCTGATTCAGCGCTTAATTTAATGCAAAGCGTACAATCAAATATCGAACACGTTGATGAGGTGACTAATGGTTTGAAGAGCGCGGTGGAAAACCAAACCAATGTGATTAACAATATCGCCAACTCTGTGGGGCAATTGGATTCAATTAGTCAGAAAGAGTCCGCATTAGTGCAATCTGTTTCCAATGAAACTCAACAGTTAGAGCTCATATCAAGCAAATTAATGCAAAGTCTTAGTAAATTCAGATGAAACTAACCGATGACAATTAAAGGGATCTTAGCTGTGATTATGTGGGCAGGTGCAAGTCTGTTCGCATTATTTTACTTTGCTCAAAATAAGGTGACGAGTTTCGACCCCCAGCAATCATTGCTGCTAGCCTCAATGTCACAAGACTTTGATGACAAAGTTAAATCCGTTTTTTCCGGCGCCTTACAACCGATAAACAATACGGTCTTTCATATTCAAGGGGGATCTTGCAGTTGCAATAAACTGTCACAAACCCATATTCGTAAACTCAATATTACCTTTGCTGAAAATGGCTACAAGGTGCAAACAATTGATCCTAAAAATAACGCCAACCTGAAAAAACTAATTCCATCCTACCCAGCAGTGGTTATTTTTGATGAGTCAGGTAATTTAGGATATTTAGGCCCCTATTCCACTGGTTATCTGTGTAGCTCTCGGACAAGTTTAATAGAACCAATAGCTAAAACCATAGTCGCAAATAATCATCTAGGTGCCACAGTGGTCACTGATGGCGAAGGATGTTATTGCCAATCTTAAGCAAACAACATGTTAGTCTAGGACATTAACCAGAATATATTTAGGCAAATGCTGGTAGGCCAAAGTACGGAAGTTGATTGAAAAAATGAATGAAAATATGGACTCGATAATGTGGTTAAAAAAACTACAGACTTCAATAGTTGATAGCCAAACTAGACCTGAATCAAAATATATCCAACTAGCGACTACTAATAATCAAAACCAGCCAGAAGTCAGAACCGTCGTTTTTCGTGGTTTTTTGAATACTACTACGTCTTTACTTATCCACACCGATATACGAAGCAATAAAATCAATCAAATTCAGACCCATAACCAAGCTCAAATATGTTGGTATTTTAGTCAATCCAGAGAGCAGTACCGCTTAACCTGCAATATCCAGATTATAGATTTCCAAAATGAGCAACATCAGTCGCTGCGTTTACAACATTGGCAAAACCTGTCTTCTAGCGCGCAACAGTCGTATTCTTGGGAAACCCCCGGCGAAATTTTAGGTCTTGATGACATCCACCAAGCTCAAGTAAGTGATAACGTTAACCAAGACGAAGTAAGTGTAAACTTTGCCTTGCTATTATTTTCGGTCTCCGAAGTTGATCATCTTCAGCTCAAACTCACCCCACATAAGCGAAATCGCTACATTTATAGCAATCATGCATGGCAAACACTAAAGATAAACCCATAGAATTCGAAGCATGTTGTATTTAATTGTTATCCAGCGCAATACGCCCTGTTTTTACCGCTTGGCGCTTTACTCCTAATTGTGGAGCCAGCAAAAATATATCCCCATTATTGCCGGTTAACGTGCGTAAAACATTTGACTGCTTAGCTAAATAAGCGTTTCTTTGCATATGCATTTGTTCACCGTGAGTCGGCACTGCAACTTGTGGACGCACCCAGTTATACATTAATTTCAACTCTTCTTCACAAGGGTGACCCGAAGCATGAATAGCAAACTCACAGTCTTCAGACAAAACAGTGTTTATGTTACGCGCTTTGAACGCCTTGATCAGATTCTCAACGGCTTTTTCATTTCCAGGAATGACAATAGAACTGAATATGACCAAGTCCCCCTCATCAAGTGACAAGTCACGGTAATGATCTTGCGCCAGTTTAGACATGGCAGCCCTTGGTTCACCTTGACTACCTGTAGCGACAGCCAATACTTCGTTAGCCGGCAAGTAGCCACTGTGATAAGAGTCAATTATGCTTAAATCTTCAGGCCAATGCCCTGTTGCCTTGGCGGCCCCTACGGTATTTTGCAATGAGCGACCAAGCAACGCTAGATATCGTCCTGTTTGTTTGGCGATTTTCGCTAGGGTAATCAATCGCGCAATATTACTACTGAAACAGCCCACGACTACACGGCCAAGTGCTTCATCCACTAGCTGCTTCAATCCTCGATAACAAGCCCCTTCGGATATAGAATATCCACTTTTTGTGGCATTGGTTGAATCACAAATCATGGCTAAAATATTCTGCTTTCTCAGTGACTTAAACGGTTGTTCATTAAAAGCTTTACCGGTAACCGGATGACTATCAATTTTCCAATCCGCAGTATGGAAAATATTCCCCGCTTCAGTCCGTATAATTAACGCATGGGGTTCTGGAATAGAGTGTGTAATTGGCATCCATTGCACATTGAAAACGCCAATATCAACAACTTGCTCAGACACCACTTCAATAATTGGCATATTTTGATTAGCGCTATTTCGCAATTTCCGACGAAGTATTTCAGCGGTGTAAGGGGTTGTATAAACGGGACACTTAAAGCGTTGCCAAAGATGCGGTAAGGCACCAATATGATCCTCATGGGCGTGAGTGATAACTATGCCAACCAAATTTTCTTTTTGACGAGTTATAAATGAGGGATCGGCACAGACCACATCATGTTTTGGTCCAACTGCAAATCCTTCTTTATAGGTTAATGGTTCATCGAAAGTGAGACCACAATCTACCATTAACCACTGATTGTTATGTCCAAAAAGATTCATGTTCATACCGATTTCGCCTGTACCACCTAACGGCAAGAACCACAGATCATTTTGTCCTGGAATATAAGATTGAATAAATAGCATCCTTTTATAGATTCAACTGCAAGTCATTATTATGCACTAGCTTCACAAAAAGATTATGTTTAAACGCAAATAAATATTTGAATCGAAAGAAAATTGTATTGTTAGATTTTTTGCACTAAATCTGTCACAGTAGCTGTATATTATTTATACCGATTTGGAACCATAATTATAATTACAGGCTCAAATTCCTGACAAAGTGGTTTGTAGACAATACAAGTAATCATCAATCGACCATTTTTCAGGGAGCTTGAAACAACTACAGCGAGTTGGGGAAATTTATGTTGGTATTGCGATTGAACAAATCTGGTATGCCGCAAGCGTGGATAACACCTGAAGAAGCGGCCAAGTATTATGCCCAAGATCGGGTTTTATTCGAGCTGGGTGAAAGCAAAAAAGTCATGCTTGGTGGCTGGAATAATCAAGGAATTCAGAGTCGACTTCAGCTTTCTTCAATTATTGGTTGCGAAGGAAAAGTGACGAACTTGGACGGCAAAATTTCCCTGTGTAATCGTTATCTATTCCGTCGAGACAACTTTCTTTGCATGTATTGCGGACAAAAATTTAAATCATCCCAACTCACTCGCGATCATATTATCCCTCGCTCTCGCGGCGGAAAAGATGTGTGGACCAACTCAGCAACTTCCTGCACACGCTGTAACTGCCACAAGGCAGCGCGTACTCCTGAAGAAGCTCAAATGTCGTTAATTGCAGTGCCCTTCACACCCAATTTGTATGAGCGATTTTACCTGATGAATCGACGTATTTTGGCTGACCAAATGGCTTTTTTGGGGAATCACTTTTCACGAAATAGAAGTTGGCTGGATCAAATTTTGTAATCGTCTACCGAATCACAATAATTGTTTGCAACAAAGCCCACAATTTAGTTTACAATATCGCCCATTAATTCTGAGAAATGGGGTCTATTCTAGCGTGTCTATCCGCAATATTGTTGGTCATTTTATTGGTACCATATCTGTCATTATTTATTTTTTTAATACTGTCTTTTGGGTCATCCCCATTGTGATCCTTTCATTTTTAAAGTTGATCCCAATTAAATCTTGGCAAAAGTTGGTTAGTTATCCGTTAGATGGTTGTGCAACTGCTTGGATTGGCGTGAATAACTTAAATCAACGAATCACTTCCAATACCCAGTGGGATGTAGAAGGCGTTGAAACACTTACACTTAATGACTGGTATTTAGTGACGTCTAATCATCAGTCATGGGTCGACATTCTTGTTTTACAACGTATTTTTAATCGCAAAATTCCCTTTCTTAAATTCTTTCTAAAAAAGGAATTAATCTGGGTACCATTTTTAGGTATCGCTTGGTGGGCGTTAGATTTTCCTTTTATGAGTCGTCATTCGAAGTCTTTTCTAGCCAAGAACCCGCATTTGAAGGGTAAAGATATGGAAAGTACCCGCAAAGCATGTGAAAAGTTCAGCACTAAACCAGTCAGTATTATGAACTTCGTAGAAGGCACACGGTTAACAGAGGAAAAGTTGAAGCGAATCAACGGTCCCTATAAACACCTTTTAAAACCTAAAGCTGGCGGGATGGCGTTTGTGCTTAGTGCCATGGGCAATCAATTGCACAAGTTTTTGGACGTAACAATATATTATCCAGAAGGTATACCGTCTTTTTGGGACTTTGTGTGTGGTAGGGTCAAAAAAATACAAGTAAAAGTGAGAATTTTGTCCGTCGAAGACATTCTTAATAGCGATGCCTTTGGCATGGATTATTTTGACAACCCCGAACAACGCGCTCGATTCCAACGTTGGTTAAATCAATTGTGGTCTGAAAAAGATCACACTCTCACGACTATGTCTTCGAGTAAATAGAGTGTTATGTTGAGTTTTATCCCTGCTTTTTTGATGTTCCCAATCCATTTTGCATTACAAATACTTAATCTTGGTTTTTGGGCAGCGTTGATTATTATTTTGGGGGTAATTAAGTTTATACTCCCATTTAAATGGGTAGCATCACTGCTCAGTCCAATGATGCATTTTATGATGTTTGCGTTTGGGGTGGTTAGTGTCAAACTCATACGACTGACCAACAACGTCCAATGGGACTGTTCTGTAGAAGGGGAGTTGAGCAAAGACAGCTGGTATTTGATGATGCCAAATCACTTAAGCTATTTAGATATCATTTTATTGATTGAGTTT
Source organism: Aliiglaciecola sp. 2_MG-2023 (assembly GCF_030548145.1). Lineage (NCBI taxonomy): Bacteria > Pseudomonadati > Pseudomonadota > Gammaproteobacteria > Alteromonadales > Alteromonadaceae > Aliiglaciecola > Aliiglaciecola sp. 2_MG-2023. Next base: position 63,045 of record NZ_JAUORY010000002.1, on the reverse strand, counting down.
GCCGCATCGCGGATCCCCGCCCCCAAATTTTTCCTCAAGAAAGAACTCATATGGTTGCCCTTTGTTGGTTTAGGAGCCTGGGCCCTTGGCATGCCTTTTATGCAGCGCTATAGCAGAGAGTTCGTGGAGAAGAATCCCCACTTAAAAGGCAAAGACATTGAAACCACCCGTAGATACTGTAAGAAGTTTCAAAGCACACCAACTACGGTAATCAACTTTGTTGAAGGATCAAGATTCACACCAGAAAAGCAGCGGGCTAAATCCAGCCAGTACCAACATTTACTTCCCCCTAAAGCCGGAGGTGTAGCTTTTACATTAGCGGCTATGGGCGACCAATTTACTAATATCTTGAATGTCACCATTTTGTATCCTGAAAACAACCAACATCCAATGATGGATATGCTGTGCGGCAATCTTACCCGCATAGTTGTGCACATTGATGTACTCCCCGTGGCGGATGATGTTATTGGAGACTATTTCAACGATGCGGAGTTTAAAGGACGGTTCCAGATTTGGCTAAATGATTTGTGGGCCAGTAAAGATAAATTCATATCACAATTAGGTAGCTCGAAATAATGCTTCAACAAGAAAAAGTCAAAGAATGGTTGCTGACGAATTTAAGTACAATTGATGTAGGCATCACTGAGCATAGTTGGCTGTATCAAACCTCCGCTATTTTACTTTCTTTAGGTCTGGCCACAATCGCTTTCATGTTAACCCGTTTGTTGATGCGCGGGCGTATTTCGAGAATCGTTTCATTAAGCCGAAATAATTGGGATGATGAGCTCCATAAACATGGGTTTTTCCAGCGTATAGGCCACATAGTTCCTGCTTTGGTTATATTTTTATTAACCCCTGTTTTGCTTGACGTATCTAATATTCTTTACGCGTTTATTCAAAAAACCATGTTGATTTATATAGCTGTCTCAGTTGTATGGTCTAGTAGTGCGCTATTTAACACAATTGAAGACGTGTATAACGCGTCAGATTTGGCCAAACGAGCGCCGATAACCGGCTTTATTCAAGTGGCTAAACTGGTCGTCGTGATCCTTGCTGTACTGCTTATTATTTCTAATTTACTCAATAAATCTCCCCTACTGTTACTTTCAGGTCTTGGTGCTGTTACAGCCATATTATTATTGTTATTCAGAGACACTATTCTCGGTTTTGTGGCGGGAATTCAAATTGCAGCGAACCGAATGGTGAATACGGGCGACTGGATTGAACTGCAAAAATACGGTGCTGACGGTGAAGTATTAGAAGTTGGATTAACCACAGTTAAAGTACAGAACTGGGACAAAACCATCTCAACAATACCCACTTATACGTTAATCAGTGATTCGGTGAAAAACTGGCGCGGCATGTCTGAGTCGGGCGGGAGGCGAATAAAACGCGCGATTAAAATAGATATCAGTAGTATTAAGTTCTGTGATGCTGAAACGCTTAGCGAGTACAAAAAAATCCGATATATCAGTGACTATATTGAATCTAAAATCCAGTTGCTGCGCGATTATCACGACCAACAACATATTGACGAGCAAGATTTATTAAACAGTCGCCGTTTAACCAACATAGGTACTTACAGAGCCTACGTTAATGCGTATTTGCATCATCATATGCAACTCAATAAAGATATGACCATGATGGTTCGTCAATTGCCACCAACTGAAACCGGACTACCTTTGGAAATATATTGCTTTTGTGCAGATAAAAATTGGGTAAATTATGAAGGGGTGCAGGCAGATATTTTTGATCACTGTTTAGCTATGTTACCTATTTTTAATCTGAGAGCTTATCAAAGAGTTAGCGACAAATAATCAATACAGGGATTGCGCCCTAGTCTTGCAAACAATAACGCTGACTGTTTGCATCCATTTAGAGGAAAACTTTAGTCAGCGTTAATATCATTGATTAAAAAGCTTAGATTTAGCTCCAGGCTAGGGCTACGGACAACAACAAAGTCGCAACCAATCCCGTCACACCGAAGAATCCATACTCAACTTTCTCACGCATTCCACCAGCAGGTGAAGGTAGAAAACCCATAATCAAACAGGTTGCGCCCAAAACAAACACAAGAACTGTTATTCCAAATAAAATGGCATCAACCATGCTATCTCCAAGTTAATTAACGTTAAACTCCGTACATTATGCACCAAAACGTCTAATTGGGGGAGTGATCTATATCAAACAGTTAAAATTTTCTTCAATATATAATAGCCAAAAGAATATAGTTAAATTGACTAACTTTTAGTATTTCTTCCTATTCATCGTAGGTCATATTACCAACTTCACAATTCTAAAATAAGTTAACTAATTGATTATACTGAACTAATTAAAACTGGCCAGAGTGTTGCTACCTTATTAATAAATTCAATCAACACAGTCAGTGGTCGCTAGCGGTCATTGTGCTAATTAGTTAATTTATGTAGAGGAAAAAATTATGAAACAATCAGTGATCGCCGCAAGTATATTGTTGCTCTCTGGCACCGCGGCCGCAAATGAGTGTGACGTTAGCATGGATGGTCAAGTTTCCTTAATAAACAACGTATTGACCATAACGACTGAAGCCAATGATGTAATTAAAATTGATGCTGGCGAAGCGTTATTTGTAAACGGCCAGCGCATGGATGTAAACAGGGACCAAGAAAGGTGGGTATCTGAATACTACAATGGTATCTACGATGCAGTCCCAGTAGCGGCTGAACTTGCCCTAGATGGTGTAGCAATAGCCAATGTTGCAGTGTCTGAAGTTTTGGGTAATTTGCTGGGAACGGACAGCAACGCAGTGGATAAGATCCAAGAAAAATTAGATCAAATTAAGGAAAAAATTGAATTCAACTTTTACGCTGATGATGGCAGCATTCATATAGATTCTGCTAACTTTTCAGATGGCGATTTTTTAGGTGCGCAGTGGCAACAAGATTTTGAAGAAACAGTGGAAGAAGTGGTTACCGCATCCATTGGCCATTTAATGATTGCCCTTGGAACCGAACTTATATTTGGTGATGGTGATACAGATGCTTTCGATGAACGTATGGATAACTTTGGCCAAAATATCGAACAAAAGATTGAAGCCAGAGCAGAAAAGTTAGAACAAAAAGCCGATGCTTTTTGCATGCGTTTAGCAAGCATTGATTATGCTGAAAATAAACTTCAAAACTCAATGCAAGAGTTGTCAGGATTAAATCTGATTACCGTAAAGTCAGATTATAAAATGTAAAAGGCAAAATAAATATCGTGAAAATAGCAATTATTGGGGCGGGTTGGTTAGGTTTACCACTTGCCCAAGCATTAACTCAAAGTGGCCACTCAATTGTGGCCACAAAACGTTCTGCCTCTGACGTCAAAAAGTTACAGGATATGGGTGTATCAGCGTTCCAATATGCTCTGGGCGATAACTTAAACAGCCCTGAACTAGGCAACTTGTTTGATGTGCAAACTCTTATCCTGAATATACCGCCAGGTCGCAAATCACCAACGTTGACTGAATACAATAATCAAATGCAAGCATTAGTCACTGCGGCCAAACAAAAAGGTGTGCAAAAGGTTATTTTCATTTCAACTACTGCGGTCTATGGTAATCGCGATGGAATAATTTACGAATATTCACCAGTAGCTCCACACACCAACAGTGGCAAAGCTCATGTCGAGATTGAAAATTGGATTCGCGATCTATTCCAGCAAAACGCCTGTATTCTTCGATTAGCAGGTTTGGTCTCACAAGATAGACATCCTGTACGTAGTTTAAGTGGCAGGAAAAATATTGAAAATGGTCAGCAAGCTATCAACCTTGTACACCGGGAAGACGTGATTAGCGCCATTCAAAAGATAATTACAAACAATAAGTTTGGCCAGACTTATCACTTAAGTAGTGTTGAGCACCCAACCCGACAGCAATATTATACTGATGCCGCAACGTCTTTAGGCTTGCCGCCTCCTGAATTTACCCCTGTCACCTCTGCGCCCTCAGGCAAACGCATCAATTGTGACCTCACCATTAACGCACTTGAGCTAACCTTAGCCTACCCTAGTCCATACGATATGCTTTAGCGCCAACCTAAAACCTCAAATTCATATTTATCAGATGTAAAAAAGCCGGTCTGTTGACCGGCTTTAATTTGAAGTTAGTTACCTAACTATCCAATCAGCGCTTTTCCGAAATACTTCAGTGCGACAGTATTAATAAAGACTAAAAATAGGATTAGCGGGATAAAGGTTCCCACCGAAAAGTCGACGTATTTTTCAAAGAAACTGCCTTTGTAACTAGGAGCTCCTTGGTCTAACTCTGCATTAAAATTCTCTTTTTTCCAACGATAAATCACGAATAGACAGATTAGCAATCCATTTAACGGCAAAATTGTGTCATAAAAAACATCAACAATAATGTCGAACAAGGATTTATTCTGTCCTGCGTAACTCGTCAATGAGGTGACGGGATCCCAAATACCAAATGACAGAGTCGTCACCCCAGAGGTCACAACCAATAACAGCCCCATTACGCCCAACGCTTTTTTCCGGCCCACTTTTTTCGATTCCATAAAGGATGCCACTGGCACTTCGAAAATTGAAACCAAAGAGGTTATGGCGGCAAAGAATACCAGTAAGAAGAACAAACCGGCGACAACACTTGCTCCAACGTAGCCAATGGAGGCCTGTAAAGCTAAAAATATCTTAGGCAAAAAGGTAAAAATCATTCCTACAGAGGAGTCACTCAACTCTGCTGTATTGGTATTAGGGTTAAACGAAAATACCGCTGGAAGAATTAAAAGCCCTGCAATGAAGGCCACCCCTGTATCCGCTAAAGCAACGAATTTGGCCGAACCTGGTACATCACTTTTGCTATCTAAATACGAACCATAGGTGATCATAATCCCCATCCCCAAAGATAAGGAAAAGAACGCTTGAGATAATGCGGCGCTGACCACAGATGCATCAATTTTACTGAAATCGGGGACCAAATAATATTCCACCCCAGCAAAGGCATTGTCTAGGGTAAGTACAAAAATAACCAGACCGATTAGCATGACAAACAAGGCGGGCATCATCACTTTTGCGGCTTTTTCGATCCCCTGTTTTACCCCTCCTTGCAAAATTAAGTACACCACAGCTAACACACCAACCATGTAAATAAATAACTGCGAAGACTTTACGAAATCAGTAAATGTTGAAGGATCGGCTAATTTATCTAAATTACCCATCGCGATTTGAAACAGGTAACCAAAGATCCACACGGTAATGACCAGATAAAATACCGCGATCATAAAAGGCGTAATAATTGACAACCATCCCGCTATCCGCCAATGCAACTGATTTTGGCTAAGTTTGACATAAGCATTGAGGGGATCCATTCGACTTCGCCGTCCAATAGACATCTCTGCCAACATCACGGGTAAACAAATTAACATCACAAAAACGGCATAAATGAGCAAGAATGCTCCGCCACCATTTTTGGTGGCAGCAACTGGAAATCCCACCATGTTGCCAATACCCACAGCGGACCCTGCCGCAGCCAAAACAAACCCGAGACGAGAACCAAACTGTTCGCGATCTGCTGCCATAATATTTTCCTTTTTTGTTGGTTGATTACCCCTTACTGTAGACTACAGCGCAGTTTAATCACCCTTATTGTTTTTAGGTTAGAATGACGATGTTAACAGGCTAATTTTAAAATGTCTTTTACTTAAAAATATAGGTTTGCCAAAAATTAAAACACAGCAGATATGCAGCGTAATATTGATAAAACACCCACATTTCACCATGGAATCGGTTGATTATCCCAATCAATAAAATGCGGAGCTTGGTTGAAGTCTAATGTTTGCAGGTGTGATAGTAGTCTTTGCACAGTAAAATCCACACTAAATAACTTTTCCTTTGGCACATTGGATTGAAAAGGTTTAGACAACCCCGTATCTACTGTACCTGGGTGATAACAGATAAGTTCTACGTTTTTAAATCGACGTTTGTATTCCACCTGACTAGTTTTCACGAGCATGTTTAACGCGGCTTTACTGGCTCGGTAACCGTACCAACCTCCCAGTTTATTATCTTCTATACTGGCTACTCGGGCCGATAGAAAAACCACTTGAGAATGAACCGATTTAGAAAAAAGCATAGGCAGGTGTTTTAACCACATCATAGGCGCCAGAGTATTTACTTTAAAGTAGTATTCCAATTGTCTAGCTGTAACATCCTCTAGCCTTTTTTCTGGCCTCACCGCCCCTGTTATGTCGTCGGCATGAAGAACGCCGATACAACAAATAACCAGGCTAAATTGACCGTATGCTTGCAACTCTTTACAAAGGTTCTCTACTTGCACTTCATCTACACTGTCTAGTTGATGAGTGCAGAGTTTTGGATGTTCGATTTTATCGGGTCTTCTAGATACAGCATGGACAACATCAAAGTGACTGTTATGACACAATCGACGAACAAGCTCGGCACCAATACCTGATGAACTGCCAATAATTAGCGCATTTGTTTTTTGCATAACTGAATTTTACCTCTGTATTTAGAGCGCAATAGCTTGCCCCTTTCCGCTAACTCAATTATTCCCATGCACATCACTAAGCAAAATAAGAGAGGGTTAAGCGGGCAATGATAATCTTAGTACGCAAAACTATCTGTTGTGGATGCCTTGAACTAAACTAAATTCGTTACCATGTTAAGTGCAACAATTCACGAAAACTTATTTTCTGAGGAAAAAATGGCAAATATTCAACAAGCAACCCTAGCAGGCGGCTGTTTCTGGTGTATTGAATCAGCATTCAACTCTGTTGATGGCATCCAATCAGCTTATTCAGGTTATGCTGCAGGTCACATTGATAATCCAACTTATGAGCAAGTTTGCAGTGGCTCAACGGGCCATGCTGAAGTGGTGAGAGTCAATTTTGATGCGGATAAAATTTCGTTTCGAGATGTATTGGAAATATTCTTTTCTTTGCACAACCCCACCCAATTAAATAGACAAGGCAATGATGTAGGCAGCCAATATAGAAGTGCTATTTTTTATCATAATGATGAACAGAAGAAATTAGCCGAAGAGATTATCGCGGAAATTGAAGAGCAAAAGATCTGGCCAGACCCTGTCGTTACCGAAGTCACGGAAATCAACAATTATTACCAAGCCGAAGATTATCATCAGGATTATTTCACTAACAACCCACAGAACCAGTATTGCAATATGGTCGTGGCCCCTAAATTAGCGAAATTTAAAAAGAACTTTGCCAGTCGATTGAAATGACAACGTTTTAACTATCAGGATATTCGAATAACAAACAGCATAACCGATAAGTATTTAACTCGTCGGTTACGCTGGTTCTTATTTAGTTAAACCAATTAGGATCGATAGGCATAGAAAATAACAGCGGCGCCATTTGTTCGTATTTAGTTCGATTCGTTTCACAAACAACGTTTTCTTTGTAATATTTTTTCCACGGGTCGTTGATCATCCAAATTTTATCTCCCACTACAGCCAACCCCTCTAAAGAAGCGTTATTCATTAACTCCCATTGACCACAATTAGGATCATTAGAATTAGTAGGTGCGTAATAGTGAACTGGGATAATTTTGGTTTCGTGTTGTTTTTTTAAATCAACCAACCAAATATTGTTATCATTTCTAGCGGCAGCAACTAAATAGCCAGGGTGATTAGTTCTAGGCAAATAGTCCATGGCATTAATCGGATGATTACCGGATTCAAACTTTGGTAATCTGAGCTCCAAATCAGTTACTTGAACAAAGTCATCAGATGCCCAAAAAGAATCTTCGACTTTGACTGAGAAGATTCGAGCGTTTACTTGTTTGTCCTTCTCCAAGCCCAAATAAAGAGTGCCATCGGGTCCAAAAGTCATCGCTTCGATACCGTCATTGGGGAAATTGCCAATGTTTAATGATGCTTCAAACTGTAATGGCCTTACATGCGTGATCAACAATGAATTGTCGTCTTGTAGCTCAAGTCGCACTAACAATGTTGGATAGTCAGTTGAACCGCTGTTTCGATATTTTTCAAAACAACTTTCAGACATGCTTTCACCACGAGTCGCATCTTCGGTGACAACCACAAACACTTTATCATTACGCGGATCAACGGCAAGTGCCTCTAGATCAGGCGCATCATTTAAATATGCGGCAAAACAACTCTGCTGAACAGCTTCCGACATAACAAATAACAGTGATTCTTCTAAAACCAGTGCATTTTTAGGCTCGATAACATGTAGCTGCTTACGCTGAGAAATATCCGCACTTCCATCAGAGACAGAAAGTAATTTCCCACGCCAACTTTTAAGTCCGGAAGTTTGTGGATCAAGCATCACATCGCCAGTAGATTCAGTTAACCACTGACCTTGCAAAGGAATACTTTGTGATTTCTGCTCTTTCTCTTCCGCGCACCCCGCCAGTCCAACAACAACTAAAAAAATTAGACTCAGTTTCTTCATTATTCCTTTCCTCATCCTTCGGCAGGTTTTATAAGTTGTTAATTTATTAATAGCAAGTAAATCAGAAAACTATTTGCTTGTTCGCTTAAAACTAATGCAAACTGAATAGAAATTTCGACTATTTTTAATATTGCTTTGGTAAAATCAAGACTTTCTCAACATCCTCCCAAAGAATTGCCCCCGATTATTGCGGGACCTATTCTTCGTGCAATTGATGAAACTAGTATTACATTGTGGATGCTAGTTAGTCACAAATACGAATTCGATGCTAAAGTCTGGACCAAAGAGTCTGATATCTTATATCACCAGAATATTGACGAACACTCAAATATCGTCAGAGTAGGCAAAAATGCGTTCATTTACGTCACTACCTTAGCACTTTCTGAATCGTTAACGGAAGCGACCCGCTATTTTTACGACATTACCCTTACCGATAACCAAGGCATTCGTAAAACCTTGCAAGAATTGATGCCTGACATAGTGTATAACCAGCAAAGCTCTCCGAGTTTCTTTTTTAATAGGCAAATCAATAACGTCTTACATGGCTCCTGCCGTAAACCTCATCACAATAGTAAGGATGGGATGCTATCTATTGATCAGGCTTTGGAACAGTCATTTGCAGATGAAGCCTCAGCACCCGATTTACTCATATTATCTGGCGATCAGGCTTATATTGATGATGTGGCAGGCCCGACTTTATTCGCTATTAACCAAGTTATTGAGTATTTAGGTTTATTCCAAGAAGAACTGTCAGGGGCGACAATAGATAGTAGTAAGCAATTACCAACTGATGAAAATTGTTATTACCAACGCCCTACTTTGTTACCTGACAATGATACAACTGAAAACGTAATGTCTTACTTTTTCAAGGGTAAAAAGAAACCGATATTTACTTCGGTAAATGCAAATAACCATTTGATAAGCTTCGCAGAAGTAATAGGTATGTACGCGCTAATATGGTCTCCTGAAATGTGGCGTTTTAGCAAACTTGAAGCAGACAATATCGCCCCTCAATATCAAGCTACCTACGCAGAAGAATTGCATTGGGTAGAAGAATTTAAACAGGGGTTACCTAAAGTGCGCCGAGCAATGGCGCATATTCCTGTGTATATGATATTCGACGACCATGACATTACCGACGATTGGAACTTAACCCGAGGTTGGGAGGAAGCGGTTTATAACAATGCGTTTGCTAAACGCATTGTTGGTAATGCCTTAATTGGATATTGGCTGTGCCAAGGTTGGGGCAATGATGTAACAAAACTTTCTCCGCTCACAGAAAAATTACTGCCTTTTTTCAGCGATAGTGGTATCGAACAACATGATCAGGTTATTGATATTTTGCTGCACTGGGACCAATGGCATTATACCTTGAACACTCACCCGAAAATTGTTGTGTTAGACACGCGGACTCAGCGTTGGCGCTCGGAATCAAGTTTAAGTAAACCTTCAGGATTGATGGACTGGGAAGCGTTATGCGACTTACAACAAGAGTTGATCGATCAACCCGCGGTTATTATGGTTTCCGCAGCACCGATATTCGGTGTTAAACTGATTGAGACCATTCAGCGCATTTTTACCTTTTTTGGTCGAGCATTAATGGTTGATGCGGAAAACTGGATGGCGCACAAAGGCACTGCGAGTGTGATTCTTAATATTTTCCGGCATTACAAAACGCCCCCCAATTTTGTGATCTTATCTGGTGACGTACATTATTCCTTTGTCTACGATATAACCCTAAAATTCAGACGCAACAGCCCCCACATCACTCAGATAACCAGTAGCGGTATTAAAAACGAGTTTCCAGAAAAATTAATAAGTTGGTTTGATAGACTGAATCAGATTTTATTCGGTCCAAAGTCACCGTTGAACTGGTTCACACAACGTCGCAACATGACTATTCGCCATCGCCGTCCTAGCAACCAACAAATAAGAACGCTTCTAAACGGAGCGGGAATAGGCCAATTGAAAGTAAACGACGATTGCACCGAAGTAGAAGCCTCTGTTCTATTAGCAAATGGTGAGCAAGTCACTTTTATCAAAAAAGATTGACGCCACATCATCGACTCTGCAGTAGTTAAAACGGCTGCTAACAGATAAAAATAAAAAATCGTTGGATATTGATAGCGCATACAGAGACAATAATGGTTGAGTAATCGTTAATACCTATTTCGTTTAGGAGCGTTTCTAAATAACGCATCCCTTATCGGAATTAGTATGAGGAAAAAAATGTCAGAAAACGCCCTAAACATTGGTTTATTTTTCGGTTCTACCACCTGTTATACAGAAATGGCCGCAGAAAAAATCCAATCAGAAATCAACGAACTTTTCGATGCCCCTGTTGTTCAACTATTTAATATAAAAGACGTAGCATTGAGCAAAGCACAATCATTCGACATATTGTTGTTCGGCATTTCCACATGGGATTTTGGTGAATTGCAGGAAGATTGGGAGTCGACTTGGGATGATATTAAAAGCCTGAACTTAAAAGGAAAAACCGTTGCCTTGTTCGGATTAGGAGACCAAATTGGTTATGCCGACTGGTTTCAGGATGCGCTAGGAATGTTACACGACGAGTTAGCAGTGCTTGAGTGTGAATTTATAGGCTATTGGCCCAATCAAGGATATGAGTTTAATCATTCCAAAGGACTGACTGCAGATAAAAGTCATTTTGTTGGATTATCATTAGATGATGAAAACCAATACGACTTAAGCGAACAACGTATCAGTCAATGGTGTGAACAACTGCTGACTGAAATTCCACTAAGCTAGCCATCTAATGTCGGATATTATCCCTAGAATTCAGCGACCTTTTTATCGAAACGGTGCAGAGCATCGGGCGGGAGCGGACGTAAGTTTTGGAGATATTCGTAAAATTTTCGGTTTCAAGACGATTCAAATCGGAAAATGGGTAACCCAATCGGAGCAACAGTTAGCGGCTAACCTATTTTTCGATGCGCTGTGTGACTTAATGGACATCTTGCAAGTCAATGAGCAAGTCATTTCCCTCAATGGTACTTTGTCACTGGCTTTTGGGATTGGCGGACAAAAGCACAGTAGCGCACATTATCATGCACCTAAGAGACAACTATCCTTAGCTAAAAATGCAGGTGGCGGCGCCCTAGCCCATGAGTGGTTCCATGGTTTCGATCATTACATTAGCGCTAAAATGTATTCCACAAACCTACCCCATGCATTTGCCTCTAGTCTTTGGTTAGAAGATGCCATAATGCATTCACATCCTTTAAACCAAACCCTCTCGAATTGGTTTCAAACCTTATTTTTAGACAGTAATGGAATCGAGCCCAGCGAATATGTCACACGATGCGTACAAGCAGATAAAAGCATGCAACTGTATTATTTCGCTCAACCACAAGAGATGGCTGCAAGGGCGTTTGAAGCGGCTATTCAGGATCAAAACGTTAAAAATGCATTCCTAGTGCAAGGCACAAAACAAACTGTAGAAGCACAAGTAGGAATATATCCGATTGAAAAACATAGGTTAGAAAGTAACGCTAGTGTACTGAAATATTTTAGAATTTTGGGGAAAGCGCTCAATTAACGGGCAATTTTAAACTCAAATTAAAATTAATTGCTAAAATCTAGCAACAAATTTCATTTAACGCATTTACTCTGACACCAAAGTGATTCTATACTAGGACATTAACGATTAGTAACTGTGGTTGAATTTATGAGAAAGAAAAAGCACGGCTCCGCTGATGACGAAGCTCAAATTGATATGACCCCCATGCTAGACATCGTTTTTATTATGTTGATTTTCTTCATTGTAACGACGTCTTTTGTGAAAGAAGCTGGCTTGATGGCTAATCGTCCAAAGGCTCCAGATGCGCCGCCGCCGCCAAGTAATGCAAAAACATTGGCGATACGAATTGATCAGCAAGGTACCATTGTAATGGATAACCGTGAAGTTGATATCCGTCGTGTTGTGGCAAACATCCAAAGCTTTTTAGCAGAGAATAATACTGATTCTGCAGCGATCCAGGCTCATTCAAAAACCAAGCACGGTATCGTGGTTGAAGTAATGAACCAAGCCAAAGAAGCAGGAATAGACAAAGTGTCAATTCTTGTTAAAGACAGCTGATAAGATTCAAGTTGATTTTAAAAGCCCTTCAATTGAAGGGCTTTTTTTTGGCTATTACTTTGTCATGACTCAAACTTGAGAATTATTCAGGTCATAGTTAACTTAACTAAACAAAGTCTTTAATAATACGTTTGACCGAACGATGGTTTCTGGCTACACAGACATCATCAGCCACATGATCGGCAGGATAACCATACAACCCAAACCTATCTCCCTTGCTGTGAGTGATGATAACAACATGCTCAGGTGGCTTATCAATATTGCCTCGAAATGGATCAATTACTGGCACCTCATAGCGCCCAAGTTTGATTAGTGCCACACGTCGCCCATTACGATACATAAATCTGTCGAAAACGGGGTTATTTAAGATACTGTAAACTGCAAATTTGGGAATTTGAAACGGAATACCTTGCCATACAATTTCAACAATTTGCAGCTTATCGGCTAAGTTAGAGATTGAATCCGGTAGTTCAATATCACGCATACATCACCACTTTATCTAAACCATCTAAATTAAATATAGCAACAAATATGCTAAGAGAAAATTGTTTGTATAAAAAACCTTCAGCAAAGCAACTTAAAGTAACCATGCCGATTCAAAAATTAATATAGTAGTCCCGACAAAGATCTAGGTATTCATCGGAATAAGCGCCTTGTTGGTTATGTATACTGAATTCCTTTGTAATTAGCTCTGTTTGACTAAATCCAAACCTTAGTAATTGACGTATTGCCGGCTTAGAAGGATTTGATTTCACCACTGTTAGCATTTGACAGAAAAGGCCTTGCTGCTTAGCAAGAGTAAAGATATCGCCACTTTGCAACGGTAATATGCAGTAAAAATGCCCATGCGGTGTTAATAAATTAGATACTGAGTGGAATAATTCGGCGAGGCTTAAGCGCGTATCGTGTCTAGCTTGCCTTCTTGATTCAGTCATGAAATTAGCGTCTGTGACTTCTAGCTCTCCCATTTTTCCTTCAAAGTATGGCGGATTGCTCACAATTAAGTCGTATTGAGATGACCTAGGTAATTGCTGCAAAGCTGTATGTTGGAAAGACAGTTTTGTTGTCCACGGACAGTTGTTCGCATTTTTTCGAGCCTGTAAAACCGCTTTCTCATCAACATCTATGCCCAATATGTGACTTTGCTCGGCAGCTCGTTGCGCCAACATAATCGCAATTAAGCCACTGCCGGTTCCAATATCTAAAATAGAAGAGTAATTGCCTTTCGCCACCCAGCTTCCTAACAATATCCCATCAGTTCCCACTTTCATGGCACAATCTTTATGTTCAATATCGAATTGTTTAAATCGAAATCCGTTAAATTTAGTTTTGGGGATCATTTGGGAGGATCACTTACTTGCACGCTGCTATTCATAAAGTAGACGAGGTGGAAAATCATTCCCACCTAATTTGGCTATATCGCTTAAAACATATAATCGGCAAGGGTACGTTGAATGCCAACTACCACATTTTTATTTAATTCTTTTTCAATTGGCTCATCAATTCCAGATATCCAAATTTTGAACTCAGCATCTAAATCGAAATGTCCTGCGGTTTCCAGTTTAAATTGGGTAATTGCCCGATAAGGAATTGAGTGATAGTCGACTTTCCTTCCAGTTAAACCTTGTTTATCTATTAATATCAAACGCTTATTAGTAAAGACGTACATATCACGGATTTCTTTAAATACACGTTCTATGGTTTCACTTGCCCCTATGATAGGAGCTAACTCTTCACTAACGTCAGCCACATTAATTTCTGACGCATTCCCCATTATTTTGTCTAACAATCCCATTTTTGTCTCCTGATTCATGTTGCGGTATTAAGCATAGGGGATTGGTTGCAAAACACAATACACCTATACCCATTGTGTCGAGTTTATGCTTCACTAGGAAATCAAAAATAAACGTCAGACGAAGTAAGCCGCTTACTATACATAAAATCTGTAGATAACGACTTAATATGCGAAAAAAGGAGTCTAGATGACAAGCTATTCTGACATTGTTCAAGCCCGCAAACGGATTGCTTCAATGATACATCAAACCCCAATAATTGAATCTTCGTTATTGAATGAATGGTTGGGCAGCCGAATCTTATTTAAAGCAGAATGTTTACAACGAACCGGCGCATTCAAAGTGCGCGGTGCTATTAATACCTTGGCCAAACTAGCCGAACAGAATGCTTTACCAGAACGTGTGGTTGCCAATAGTTCAGGCAATCATGCCCAAGCAGTTGCATACGCAGCCAGCCTATATGGTATTCCAGCGAAAATATTTAGTACCGAAAATGTATCGGCAGTAAAAGCACAAGCTACTCGGTATTATGGTGCTGAACTAGCGCTATACCCAACTCGACTAGAAGCAGACGATGCAGTAAAACAGGCATCCATAGAACCAGGAACCTTGTGGATACCTCCATTTAATCACCCCGACATTATCGCTGGACAGGGCACCTTGGTAGTGGATGCACTCGAACAAACAGGTGATGTAGACGCGATATTTGCGCCCTGTGGTGGCGGTGGACTATTATCAGGTACGTTAATTGCGGCTCGAGCCCTTTGTCCATCGGCAAAAATATTGGGGGCAGAACCACTGGTAGCCAACGATGCCGCAGAGTCTTTACGTCAGAATAAAATAATAACGCTGAACAAACCACCGCAAACCATGGCCGATGGGGCTGCGACGCCATCAATAGGTGAGCATACTTTTGCGGTACTAAAAATGCTAGATGGTATAGTGGAAGTATCCGAACCTGATATCGCTTACTGGACTCAGTGGTTACAACATTTACTCAAGCTGCATATGGAGCCCACTAGCGCTATGTCGATGCAGGCCGTCATTGAGTGGTTAAAACATCAACCGAAAGGTCAAACAATATTAGTGCTGTTATCGGGCGGAAATATTGATCATAAAAAAATGCAACAAATTTGGTCCGTCGATTACCTAGGTCATTTACCTAGCTTATAAAAATAAGAGGATTTATGAAAAATTTACTTGTACTGCTTGTCTGTTTCCTTAGCTTTTTTACACATGCTAAACCAACAATGGTAGGCAATGTTAAAGGATATACCCTCAATAATGATGGAGCGATGATCCAGTTTTCTCATATAGTCTTTGAAAACGGCAAAGTGATTTCCATCGGCGATCAAACCTTAATGAATCAATATCCAGATAGTGTATTTATTGATGGCCGCCAAAAAACCCTTTTACCGGGCTTAATTGATGCGCACGGGCATTTATTATACCTTGGCTACTCATTGCTAGAAGTTGACTTACGCGATGTGCAATCTGCACAACTGTCAGCCTCTAAGGTAGGCGAATATGCAGCAGCAAACTCACATTTAGAGTGGATAATAGGCGGCGGATGGAATCAAGTATTGTGGCCAGACAAACAATTTCCCAAAGCACAACTGCTTGACGAATATGTGAATGAAACCCCTGTTATTTTAAGTCGAGTGGATGGTCATGCCGTTTGGGTTAACAGTAAAGCAATGCAAATCGCGGGCATAGACAAAGACACTTTGGATCCGCCAGGTGGCAAGATCATTCGAGATGAACAAGGAAATCCATCAGGTGTATTAATAGATACGGCGATGGATTTACTATCGGAACATCTACCAGAAGAAAGTAACGACAGCATTGAAGCTAGCTTAGAAGCCGCTTCACAGCACTTACTTTCAGTGGGTATAACCAATGTGCATGACGCTGGAATAAGCAAATCAGAATATGATTTTTTTAAACAAAAAGCCTTAGCAGAAAGTTTAGCTGTGCGTATTTATGCAATGTTCTGGTTTGAAGATCCCAGTTTACAGGAAGTACTCGAGGCGGGTTATTTTAATGATCCCGACGATTTTTTATCGATTAGAAGTGTCAAAGCCATGGCCGATGGAGCCCTAGGTAGTCGTGGAGCAGCTTTGTTCGAAGACTATTCAGATGCAGCTGACAATAAGGGGCTGATGGTCATGCAGGAAGCACAATTTAAACCCCTTTTTGATTTGGTACTCAAGCACAAATTTCAACTCAATGTGCACGCTATTGGTGATCTCGCTAATCACTTAGCCTTAAATCAATTTGAAGCCTCATTCAAAACCGTTGGCGGTAAAGAGCTGCGCAATAGAGTGGAACATGCTCAAGTTATCAGCTTGAATGATATCCCACGCTTTAAACAACTAGACATCATTCCCTCCATGCAACCTACCCATGCCACCAGCGATATGAACATGGCTGAAGACCGTTTAGGAAAAGACCGTTTACGTGGTGCATACGCTTGGAAACGCTTCATTGATCAGGGCTCACCATTGCCGCTAGGTTCAGATTTTCCAGTTGAATTAGCTAATCCATTTTATGGCATTCACGCAGCTGTCACCCGTCAGGATAGAAACAACCAACCTGTCGAAGGTTGGATTCCTAGTCAAGCTTTAAGTCTCCAACAAGCTTTTAAAGGCTTTACCATAGATGCAGCCTATGCCGCTCATCAAGAAAAAGTGTTAGGTGGATTAACTAAAGGTAAATGGGCTGACTTCATTTTGATAGATCAGGATATCTTCGAAATTGATAAGAAAGAACTTTGGAAAACTAACGTAGTGGAAACTTGGGTTGCTGGTAAACGCGTATATGAGAATAGTAAAGAATAATAGAAGGAAAAAACCCGCACAAACCACAGGACACGAAAATTTGTGCGGGTAGTATTGCCTTCCTGCCTCAAACAACTTAGCTGCGTTTGAAGTATTTCAACATTGTTTATTATTTTTATTATCAATGGTTACACACATAACTTTTCTATCGTAGATGCGTAATCAAAGCTTACTTAGCAGCTTCAGTGCCAACTTTTTTATCTATAAAAATCAACAGCTTAATATTTTCACATTAGTGTCTTTTGACGCACATCATACCAGTTTGGTGCATTAGCACTTTATTAGGGCGTACCGTTCAAACGAGTGCCTATTTTATGCGCATATATTTTCACTTTTTCGCCCTCATATAATTGTTCATTATTTGTACATGCGCTTGATTGCTATGGGAAATTTTGTACTCAGAGTTGACTGCGAGGGTAAAATTAAATAGTTACTTTAGATTTGAAAACGAATGTTTTGCATGGCGGCGTTGATTGATTTTGTTTTCAACCCCCAAACTTGCGTTGTTTTAACCTGATTAGTGCTGATTATTTCAATCTGTTATTTAGTCTTTAATTAAATAGTCACACTTAGCCATCTCAGGTGTTATAGATTCCGGATAATTTACTCGCCGGAAACCCAAAGATTGATACAGCTTCTTAGCGACTTTATTATGAGGCCATACAAATAACGAAAAGCCCTTAGTTACTAGGTATTCGGGGGCTTGAGTCAGTAGTTGCTTAACGAGTTGCTTACCAACACCACAGCCTCTGTTCTGAGGATTGACAACCAAACGGGCTAAGTGACACCTTCCAAGTCGTTCATAACACTGCCCAAAAGCGAGCATGTTGTTTTTGGTATCTATTAGCTTATAACTCCTTCCCTGCGCTAATTTAGTTTCTACAATTAGACTGCGGGAGCTAATGGGGAAGGAGATGTTAGGTCCCCCCCAATCACGAATTTCATCAAAACTGACAAACCACCCACAAAGGCTAGCTATATCCTGTTCGGAGGCCTCGACTAAAATTAACGGTAAAGTGTTCTTATCCATTTTTCTTCATTGATAAAAGCCCAGCTCCATTCTTTCCATTTATCATCTAATCCCGCGTCTATAATATCTTCAACTGGCAATCCATTTATCTTCAACTGTTTAACTTGCGAAGATGTTTGTTTAATCATTTCAACAAATGCCTGTAATTGCGCCTTGTCGCCTAAAGGTCCATGACCTGGAATAATTTTAGTATCATCATCAATCATACTAATCAGTTTTTCTACCCCGGCAATGTAACCTTTTACTGAGCCCCCACTGTCTATATCGATATAGGGAAAAAGCCCATTGAAAAATAAATCACCAGTATGCAAAACATTGGCTTTTTCAAACATAACGACACTGTCTCCATCGGTATGAGCGTTGGATAAATGCATTACTTTTAGTGTGTCACCATTAAAGTGAAAGGTAACACCTTGAGAATAAGTGACGACAGGCAATTCCGAGTGTTTATGCTCCTCTTTGTTTAGCAGTCGGACACGGACATTATCGTGGGCGAAAATAGTGGCATCTTTGACTTCTTTCATATACGCATTTGAGCCAGTATGATCACCGTGATAGTGGGTATTAATCACGTACCTTAACTTGTCTTTCAGAATTGAATCTAAAGCAGCAGAGATTTTTTCTGCCATAGGTTCATATTGGTCATCAATAATCAGAAGCCCATCTTCACCGGCTGATACCCCAATATTTCCGCCCATACCCGTTAGCATATAGACTGAATCCCCCAAATTTTCAGACTTCATAGTAACGTCATCAGGATTATTTTGAGCATAGCCAGACGTAGTTAAAAATCCAGTTAACAGAAACGTCAATAAAACAACTTGTTTACGCATTTTCCTATCCTATGTGTTTAATCAGTTATGAATATTAAGAGCTCAACTAATCGTTAGCATTTAACGACAATAGTGCCTAATTAGCTTAGAAGTTTAGCCTCCTTGGATGCTAGACTATTACTTTCTCAATTTGCTAAAGACATAATTACTTAGAGTGGCGCTAGAATGAATAAATTGCAAAATAAGTTGACCTTTTTATGTATTATTTTAGGTTTAATAGGCGCTTTGTATGTCAATTTATATGTTTCAGCAACTTGGGTCGAATCAAGGATACAATACCAAACCTACTTAACAGAACAAGGTGAATGGGCATACGTAAAGCAAGGTAATGAACAAATTATTAGCGACGTTACTCCTTACGAACTATCGCCACTGGCCCAGCATAAACTAAATTTACTGACCTCAGAACCAGAAATAAAAGAACAGTGGGTTGTCATCTCAGACGTCGGTCAAAACCCTATTTTACTTCGCGCAGATTATCACTTTAAAGTATGGTCGCTGTTACCAGCATTCATCGCGATCGCCCTATGCTTAATCAGCCGAGAACCTCTGCTTGCCTTGTTTAGCGGGATCGTTGTGGGCGCTTTTATGTTAGGCAAGTTTGATATCAGCCAAGAAGTTTTAATACCTAATATGGCCACCACTGACGCAGCCTCAATTTTAATATTGTATTTGTGGTTGCTGGGCGGGCTGATGGGAATTTGGTCTAAAACAGGCGCGGCACAAGCGTTTGCGGAAATGATGAGTGAACGCTTTGTCACCGGTCCTCGTTCAGCAAAGCTAGTAACTTGGATGTTAGGGGTGTTGTTTTTCCAAGGTGGCACCATGAGTACTGTATTAGTTGGTACCACTGTCAAGCCCATGGCTGACAAAGCGAATGTGAGCCATGAAGAACTGAGTTATGTGGTTGACTCCACCGCTTCGCCTATTGCAGCAGTGATCGCATTTAACGCCTGGCCTGCATATATTCAGGCATTTATATTTGTTCCAGGGGTGGCATTCTTAGCCACTGAAGCCGACCGAATAGCTTTCTTTTTTTCCAGTATTCCATTTAGTTTTTACGGCATTTTTGCAGTAATTGGTACTCTCCTTCTTAGCTTAGAATTCACCGTTTTTTCCGGTGCACCAATTCGAAAAGCCATTTCTAGGGCCAGACTGACCGGCCAGTTAGATGCTCCAGACGCGGCCCCTATTAGCGCAAAAGAACTGCAAGAGACGAGCGTGCCTGAAGGGTATAACCCTCATTGGATCGAGTTTGTTTTTCCTTTAGTCAGTCTAATTGGGATTGCTGTGGTAACCTTTATATTCACCGGTACCCCACAAATTCACTGGGCTTTTGGCGGTGCGTTACTCATCGCTGTGCTCTTCGCGCTGGGTAAAGGTATGCAAATTCGCGAAATGCTCAATGGGCTTGGTATAGGCTGGAAAGGAGTCGTTGTTGCATCCGTCATTTTAATGTTAGCTATCACCATCGGCACTATCAGCAAACAACTTGGCGGCGGAATTTATTTAGTAGATCTACTAGGCGAAGAGCTACCGTTTTGGATTTTACCGGTGGTTTTACAACTACTCACCATGATCATCGCGTTTTCCACAGGTACAAGTTGGGGAACATTTGCCATTGCATTCCCATTAGCGATGCCCTTGGTGTGGGACATTTCTCAAAACGAAATGTTAGCTAATCCAGAAGTATTTATGATGATTTGTTTTGCTGCTGTTTTAAATGGCAGCGTGTATGGCGACCAATGCTCACCGATATCGGATACCACCATTTTAAGTTCCATGACAACTGGCTGCGATTTAATGGATCATGTGAAAACACAACTTGTTCCTGCTACATTTGCCGCTTCGATTGCCGCGGTTTTATGGACGTTATGCGCGCTGTTTATGAGTTAATCTTAAGCTGAAATAACGTTCTCTGTTTAGTTGGTTAACTCGTCGAGTTTCACTCTATTTCGACGAGATAGGGTTAACACCTCACCACTTTGTAGAATCACTGAATAATCTCCTTTATCATTCGGCCGTAATTCACTTATTGCACTACGACGGACAATAGATGAACGGTGGATTCGCACAAATTCTTGGGGATTAAGCTGTTCTTCTAAAGTCGAAAGTGTTTCTCGATGCAATACATGCTTGCCATCATCAAGATGAATTTCGGCGTAATTTCCCGCCCCAGAAATAAAGGTAATTTGAGCCACATCAATTAAACGAATTCGCCCAGGATCTCGTATTACTAATCTTTCACGATACGCTTTTTGCTGCTCATAAAGCATCTGCTGAATGGCCTCACTCAATTTAGCATAGTCATCTTGTTGCTCACCGGTGATTTTTGCTCTAGCCCGCTCCAGCGCTTTAAAAAAACGTTCATCATCGTAAGGCTTTAAAATGTAATCAATCGCATTGAGTTCGAATGCCTCTACAGCATGCTCATTATAAGCGGTTGCAAAAATAATAACGCTTTCAGGAGGTACATGTTTAGCAACTTGGATACCCGATATTTTTGGCATTTCAATATCTAAAAATACCACGTCAGGTTTAAATTCGCTGACCAGTGAGAGTGCTTGATTGCCATCTTCGGCCTCATAAATATTGCCAATATCTGATTCGTTGGATAATAATACTTTGATAGTTTCCCGAGCCAAATATTCATCGTCTGCGATAAGAACATTAAGCATCTTGTCCTCCTATCGGTATTGCTAATAAGGTTTCGAATAAATCGTTTTCAAGTGGATGCAATTCCAAACGAAATTGCCCATATAATCGAGCTAACCTCTCACGGGTATTGCTAAGGCCAATTCCAAAGCCACAATGATTATCGTTCCTTGCAACCTTGTTGGTTAACACGACTTTAAGTTCGTTTTCATCACGACTTATATCTAAATTCAAAAGGTTTCGACTCGACTCTAATTGGGAACCATGCTGCACCGCATTTTCAACTAAAGGATGCAAAAGCATGTTCGGAATAGTCAGCTCGAGACATTCTGGCTGCACATGAATATGGGTATCTAATTTATCTGCAAAGCGCATTTTTTGGATCGC
This sequence comes from Aliiglaciecola sp. 2_MG-2023, assembly GCF_030548145.1. Classification (NCBI taxonomy): domain Bacteria; kingdom Pseudomonadati; phylum Pseudomonadota; class Gammaproteobacteria; order Alteromonadales; family Alteromonadaceae; genus Aliiglaciecola; species Aliiglaciecola sp. 2_MG-2023. Next base: position 40,970 of record NZ_JAUORY010000002.1, on the reverse strand, counting down.
TAAATAACTGTTTATAAAAGCAACTTCATCTTTGATCTTAATATCATCATGATTTTTAGTTTCGAGTATTTTACGTAACATAATACTCAATTCGGATAGGGCTGTTACTGCATCCTTTTCACGTTTTAAGCGCACTAAGCTGGCAATAGTATTCAATGCATTAAACAGAAAGTGGGGGTTCAGCTGAGAACGTAAAGTCCGTAACTGTTCTTGGGTGAGTTCATGATGCAAACGCTTCAATTCAAGACTTTCTTGCACTGCATTATGATAAAAACGCAATGCCATCGCTGCCCCAAGCACTCCTAAATACATAGAAATATCCAATTGTGCATTCTGAGTTATGGTGCGCAGAAAGTAATACGAAAACTCATCCATTGTTCGATCTGTTACGGCGATGATGAGTAGATGCGCCGTGCCCCAATAGATAAATAGAATAAACACCATCCAACTTAAGTGGAAAAAAACTTTAACAGTGGTTGAATGAGATGAGTGACTTGTGTATTGCACTAGCTTAAAGATAATGGCGGTCACGCCTATCCAAATAATAAACCAAGGACTTATCGCGATCCAAAGTTCAGTCCAATTTGGATTTTTGTCATTTTGCTCAAACGCTAAAAATTTAACGTGTGTGTAAAGGGCGTGAACAGCCAACCAAAAGAAGGTGTTGGCAAACCAGAAATAGCGATTAAAAATAAGTTTTGAATGGGCCATTTCAATTATTCTTTATCGTTGGCTTTTTTTTAACATATCGATGTTTTCATAAATAATCCACACATAAAATTGCATTAAAGTGGGTTAACTATTCATCACAACCTGTCCCCACTCGCCCCAAAGCCATCTCAATTAAAACTTTAGAAGTAACCAGCCTAAAGCACAACAAAAATCGTATAAATATAATTTAATCGCTAATTTTCAATAACTTAATTAATTTCCGAGTAATTTATTGGGCGACAATTAAACCTGCACAGCCGCCGTTCATCGAAAGTTCCCCCGCTTCAACACGCAAAACACTCCTTTGGTCACACACTTACAACGCTTGACGGAAACCACCTAGAGCAACTCCGAGATAGCGCATAGCTTATCTCTAGACAAGTGGTTTTTGTCACAAACTAACTATACAAAAAATGTGAGTCCAATTAACCATTGAGACCCATTGGGGAGCTAAAAATGTATATCACCTCAAAACTAGCCAGATCAATTAAGTTGGCACTTTGTGCTAGCTCGATGGCAGCAATTAGTACATCATTTGTTGCCGCTCAAGAAGCTACAGACACGACCGATGTAGAAAAGATTTCAATAACAGGTAGTCGTATTTTGTCACCCGGAGTTGAATCATCCAGTCCTATTTTTTCCTTGGGAGAGGAAGAGATTGGTTATTTACAAACCCCCGAGTTTGAAAAAATAATTCGCTCATTACCCTCTACTATTCCCGCCGATGGTGGCAACGTAAATAATGGCACCGCAGGTGCTGCAACCATAGATTTACGTGGTTTAGGGGCGCAACGTAATTTAGTACTGCTAAATGGAAAACGCATGGTGCCATTTAATTTTAATGGCCAAGTAGATACCGCCAACATTCCTACGGCACTAATTGACAGAATCGATGTAGTCACCGGGGGAGCTTCTGCCGTTTATGGTTCTGACGCCATTTCTGGTGCAGTGAACGTTGTACTGAAGAACAACTTTCAAGGTGTTGCTCTGGATATGAATCACTCGCAAAGTAGCGAAAGTGATGGCGACCAAGACAATATGTCTCTTACCATTGGCGCTAACTTTGACGACAGCCGAGGGAATGCGGTTTTATCAATTAGCTGGATGGAACGGGACTCAGTACTGCTCGGCGATCGTTCCTTAGGATTATTCGGTATTAATTCCAACACAGGTTCCGGTTATCAAGAGTTTCTAAACGGAGATGTAGCCACACCGCCGCCGGCTGGTTGTGGCGGTCCAAACGTTGTGGATTTATCTGGTAGCGGTTCAACTACTGCAATCCCCACTCGATTTGAATTAATAGGAACCGGTGTAAGTGGACAGTTTAGAGAGGACGGTACCCTTGGTTCAAACTGTAGTTTATTCAACTTTAACCCATTTAATTATTATCAAACGCCAGCTCAACGTTATGGCGCAACGGCCCTTGCTAACTATGAAATAAACGATCACATGGAATTCTACTCATCGTTTAACTTCACTAATACCACAGTGGTTCAGCAAGTCGCGCCTTCCGGTACATTTGGTAGCAGTTTCAATTTACCGCTATACAACCCTCTCATTGGCACACAGGCTTTAGACTTTATTCTTGATGGCGCGAATGCCGCTGTAGGTGATGGAACCTTATTAAATGGTGGCAGTTGGAATGATGCTAACAACAATGGAATTGTGGATACAGAGGATTCTCTAACCGTTAGATTACGTAGACGAACCCTAGAATTAGGCCCACGTTCCGAACGCTATGATGCCGAACTTTGGCAAATTAATGCCGGTATTCGTGGTGAACTAGTAGCCGACTGGGATTATGATTTTTCTTACCAGTATGGTGAGTCAAACCGCACAACAGTGCGTGACGGCTATACCAATCTTGGTAACATCCAAAATGCATTGGATACCCGTGATGGTGTCACCTGTGCAGTGGGTGGAACTTGTGTTCCTATTAATTTATTTGGCGGCTTTGGCACTATTACAGATGCGGCTTCGGCCTACGCTAGAGCGATTGCTTTACAGCAACAAAAATACGAACAAGAAATTATATCCCTAGTACTTACCGGCCCAGTAGACTTCATTGAGTTACCCACTGCTGGGGCTCCACTAGCCATGAGTTTTGGTTTTGAAAACAGGACGGAGACTGGTATTTTGGAGCCGGATGAATGTTTAAAAGAAACCCCAGCTAGCTGTCAAGGTGGAGCTGGAGGTAACTTGCTTCCAATTAAAGGTGGTTTTAAAGTTGATGAATTTTATTTTGAAGGGATTCTACCCGTGTTCGATGGTGCTGCGTTTGCTGAAACCATGGATCTAGAATTCGGTTTTAGGACTTCAGATTTTGATACTATCGGAACTGCAGAATCATGGAAAATAGGATTCAATTGGCGTCCAGTAGGGCCACTGTTATTGCGAGTGATGCAACAAAAAGCCAATAGAGCGCCAAACGTAGGTGAACTGGCTTCCCCTGTCACATCTGGTTTAGATAATGCCGTTATTGATCCCTGCTCGATAGCCAATGCAGGAAATATTGACGCGGCATTAACAGCACTATGTGTCTCAACTGGCATGACTGAAGCGCAAGTAGGCGTGATACCCGACATTATCTCGGGTCAAATCAATACCTTTAACGGCAGTTCACCCAGTAATCCGCCAGGACCAGAAGAAGCAGACACCTTCACTGCTGGTTTCGTGTGGACCCCAGATTTTGATTGGGCCAACGACTTTACATTATCGGTCGATTATTACGACATCGATATTTCTGGGATCATTGGTAATTTTTCCGCGCAGGAAATACTTGATTCATGTTATATCAATGGTGACGCTGGTGAATGTGCCAAAATCAATCGTGTTGGAGGAGACTTAACCGGTTCTGCGGCGGGTGTAAATCAATTTACTACCAATTTGAAGTATCTTCGTGCTGAAGGGATTGAAATTGGATTCAACATGAATTTTGATTTAGATGACATGGGTAATCTCGCTATCTCAGGTAACATCAATAAATACTTAACCCAGGAGTCACAAAGCTCAGACACAGTACCAGTGCTAGACTGCAAAGGATATTATGGCACCAGTTGTGATCCGCTATCTGATATACGTTGGATCCAGCGTACAACTTGGTCATATGATGACTTTACTGTTTCGTTATTGTGGAGACATATCAATTCTGTGGATGTAGAACCAGGAGAACGCGAACTACGATTCGAAGCATTCAGAAAAATCGACTCTTATGACTACTTCGACATATTTGCCAGTTATAGTTTTACCAAATACGCCACCTTTACTTTGGGTATAGATAATATGTTTGACAAGGAACCACCGGTTTTAGGCAATGATATTGGTGACACCAGTTCAAATTCGGGCAACACCTTTCCAAGCAACTATGAAGTTTTGGGTAGAATCTATAAAGCAGGTCTTAAATTTAAGTTTTGATACTGTTATCTAGCCATTAACACAAACCTAAAACGGAGCTTAAATAGCTCCGTTTTGATTGTCTGTTTTAAGCCTCAAGGCGGTACAGCTTTGCTTTTAATCGATAAATCGAAACCGCGGAATAAGTTTGCCTTCAACATCAACCTCTTCAATGAACATATCCAATGGCCTTACCCATAAATTTCTTTCACCATAAAGTGGACGGTAAACCACTAATTCGGTTTCATCCTCGGAGTGCTTAGCAACCCCAATCACTTCGTAATCATTGCCTTTGTAATGACGATACTTACCTGCTTTTAGCATACTTACCCTTCTCCATTCAATTCCAATACTGTTGCTGATCTAATCCGCCAAGCCTGCCAAGACAGCAAAATTAGATGGCAACAAATAATCATAAAACTAGTTAGCATTAACCCCTTCCAACCTAAAGCAAAGAGTAGTGCACCGGCTCCCAACGCAGCCATGCCTTGAGCACTAAAAACAGCGAATTCATTAATACTCTGAACTTGGAACTTCTGCTCAATAGTATGTGTTTGCGGCAGAAGCACAGTTCCACCTAAGAATAAAAAATTCCAGCCTATACCCAATAAAATGAGAGCGACCCAGTAATTGATCAGTTGACTGTCAATTGAACCAACCGCAATGGTTACCAAGTAGATAATAAGACCCGCCACTATCACCCGATAAACGCCGAGTTTTGCAATCAACAGACCACTGAATATTGAAGGAATGTACATCGCCAGAATATGACTTTGAATTACCCACTTAGCTTGCTCTAAGCTATACAAAGTATTGATATGCATATGCACAGGTGTTGCTGTCATGATAAAGCTCATGAGTGCATAACCTACCACTGATGCAGAAACCGCAATAATGAAAGAAGGCTTAGACAAGACATCACGAATAACAACTTTTTGCTTTCCTGTATGTTGCAGCGGGGTATGGGTCTCTTTAAATAAGCCGAATAACCCTATACAAATCAAACAAAGTACGGCCATTAAAACGAATGAACCAACAAATGGGGTTGCCAATAATTGATTACCAATAGTGGCGAGTTCCGGACCTATGATGGCTGCGGCTAAGCCGCCAAGTAGTACAGTGGATGCAGCTTTAGGGGCACGTTCAAAGGTCACTGACTCCATAGCGGCGAAGCGGATTTGCTGAAACCCAGAAATTGCTATCCCTAACAAAAAAGTAGCCACTAAAAATAATATAAAATGTGCAATATATATACTCAATGCAGCAAGCAATGAGGCACAACAAGCCAATCCAGCAACGGCTAAAAAAACAGGTTTTCGACCTAGCTTTCCCATGCAACGAGTAACGGGTATGACGCCAAAAGCGGTACCTATGATCATCATTGCTACCGGCAACGTGGAAAGACCAACAGAGGGGGCTAAATTCGCTCCAACAAGGCCTCCTACCATTACCATCATCGCTCCCGCACTCATCGCTAAGGCAAGTATAAATGTCAAAATCCAAACATTTCGAGGGAGGGAAAACAAAGTATTAACTACCTAATAGAGTGAAAACGCATACTTGAAAATAACATAGTTTAAAGTGCAACTGTTAAACATCATTTAACTACATTTGCTGCAAACAAGTTAGCGCACTATGGCTATGTTAGGGCTGAATCAAAAGGCAGCACCATTTGCTGAAACCGACTTTTAGTTGGTAAGCCTACATGCAAGCCAACTAAGCGAATTCCACGTTCGGTTTTGCGACTAAAGGCTTCATCAAGCAATTCAACAAAATAGTTTTTATCTAATTCAGAACATCGGTGCTCAACAGTGGTTTGTTGAAAGTCACTAAACTTTAGTTTCACACCTTGAGTTTGAATCTTGTTGTCACTGCGGGCTGTTTTTAATCGTTCTTCCAATTTAGGGTAGAGGGTTTCTAATACTTGCAAACATTGTTCTTTGGTCTGAATATCTTCATGTAGTGTGCGCTCAACACCAACGGATTTTCGTTCACGAGATAAACTGAGATCGCGATCATCTATGCCATTGCTACGCTTCCAAATTATCGGACCAAATTTACCAAAGATCTTAATTAACTGCTCAATGGGATAAGTGCGCACATCATTGCAGGTGTATAAGCCTAAATTATGCAACTTCTGCACAGTCACTTTACCCACTCCAGGAATTTTCCCTAGTGGCAGTTTTTTTACAAAATCATCAAGTGTTTCTGGCGTGATCACGCAAATGCCGTTGGGCTTGTTTTCATCGCTGGCAATTTTTGCCACAAACTTGATAGGCGCAACACCAGCTGAAGCAGTTAATCCTATTTCATTCTGAATCGCTTTACGTATGTCTTCTGCGATTAAAGTGGCACTGCCGGAAAATAATGTGGAGTCAGTAACATCTAAATAGGCTTCATCTAAAGACAGCGGTTCTATTTTGTCGGTGTATCGTTGGAATATGGCGCGTATTTGTTTGGAAATCTGTCCATATAGTTCCATACGACCTGGCACCATAACAAGGTTAGGACAGAGTTTAAGCGCATGTGCCGTAGCCATCGCAGAACGTACCCCAAATTTGCGAGCGGGATAGTTACAAGTTGAAATAACACCTCGCTTGTCAGATCGACCTCCGATAGCAATAGGTACATTTTGTAACGCAGGATTATCACGCATTTCTACTGCTGCATAAAAGCAATCCATATCGATATGAATAATTTTGCGCATAACCTCAACCAAAACCATTAAACTGTTTTTTTATACAGTAATGGTAAATTCAGGTCAAGTCATTTGAATGCAGGAAGTTCAGGCTCTAGTGATTTCATTTGCGCATATATAGGTTTGGCAATTTTTTTGAAGCCCGACTCTGTAGGATGAATTTCATTCAGCCAATCTGTTTTATTACCAGGTCGCAAAATTCCTTGGGTATCCACAACAATGAGCTTATTCAAATGTTCCGGACGACTTGCTAACGCTTGAAGTCGCGTTTTTAGCGTACCTAAAAGAATTTCGACTATCGGCAAATGTAACTCTAGTGGTATATTTTTTTCTATTAAATAAGGATAAATCCAAGGTTTTGTCTTTATCAGCCCCCAAAAAAACTCAGCGCCGTCTTTACTCGGTTTGGCAATATCGTAAGTATGGGTAATGATAGTTGCTTGAGGATTATACTCGTCACGTAAATCAATTAACTGATCATAAGCTAACATGATTGCATCCATTTTGCGGTTAAAGCGTGAAGCGTGAATGCAGTCCTGAGCGCTAAATCCTTCTTCGTATTGGTTCAAAATCATTGGCATGTCACGTTTACCGACAATATCGTTGCCGCCGCCAGAGAATAAAATCAACTTCACGTATTGAGCACTCTGTTGCAAAACTGAAGATAGGTCTGCTTTTTGCTGACCTGACATCATATTAACCGCTTCATCGCCATTACTTGCCAGCCTAAGTAAGTTGACTTTATCTGTTCTAGAAACCACATTCTCAATATGATGGATAACGTTAATATCGCCACCAAATGCAACCCACTTCTTAGGGTATGCAAACCAAGAATCGCCTTCTGTGATGATGCCAATTCTATCAGGGTGTTTTTTGCAAATATGTAAAAAATCAGTTCGTAAACTGGTGATGCCGGTATGCGCTGCTATGCGTCTGCGACGTTCTATTGGGGTTTCTTTAGGCATTTTCTTTCCCTGCTTAGCTTTTTACTAAGTGTAGTAAAAGTAATTTATTTTGCAGTATATTATCTTGCAACCAGCTGGGAAATAGCGGAAAAACGGTTTAAGTTTTGGTAGGTACAAGGTTGTAATAAAACTTACAACCTTGTGATAATTTTCATCTCAGAATTTATAAAATTTGGTTCTGTTTCCATTCGGCCAGTTTTTTCTGGCGTATTTCTTCTTTTTCTAAGCGCGCTTTTTTGCGGTCACACGGTTCTGGACAGTCACAAGCTTTTGCAATACCTAGCGCACCTAAACCTCCACAACTTCCTGCAATTGTTTTTTGCTGGAATATGTAACCTACTGCCATGGCTAGCACCACAACGAGAAAAAACACAAAGGCTAAAATAAATGTACTCACACTATATCCTAACTATTTTAATTTAAATTACTGCTCAGTTGCAGCGTTAATATATTCGTCAAACTTTCCGGTAGTATACGCTTTAAAGCTACCTTTTTCTCGCGTAATTAACATCACGTCTAGGTTATGTTCTTTCGCAACTCGCAGTGCATCGTCTTTCCCCAATACATTTAAAGCCGTCGCTAAACCATCTGCAGTCATAGAAGAAGGATGAACAACGGTTACCGCAACCAAGTTATGCTGAATAGGGTAGCCAGTTCTGGGATCAATCAAGTGGGAGTAACGAATGCCATCTTGTTCGAAGTAATTACGGTAGTCTCCCGACGTTGCCACCGCGTTATTCCCAATTGTGAGGATTGACTGTACAGCGCGTTCGTTATTGACTGGCTTTTCAACCGCAATACGCCAACCTGAACCATTGCTCTTTACACCGGCCACGCGCATCTCGCCACCAATTTCTACCAAATAGTTTTTGTAACCGTAAGACTCCAATAATTCAGCTACAGCATCTACACCATAACCTTTTGCAATGGTCGACAAATCCACGTACAAGTCAGGCTGCAGTTTAATTAGATAGTTATCTTGGATAACCAACTTGTTCAGGCCAATTTGTTCTTTAAGCGAATCGATTGTCTGCTGTGAAGGAATTTTTTCTGGTCGGGCTTCAGGTCCAAAGCCCCACAAATTAACTAGAGGTCCTATAGTTACATCCAGTACGCCCAGACTGACTTCCCCTAGCCTTTTCGCTTCCTTTAATACTGTTAGTGTAGCTGGCGACATTTTAAAGGGTTCAGAGCTAAGTTGTTGATTAAAGCGGGACAACTCGGAGTTAGGATCGTAGGTTGACATTAACTTATTGATATCGACCAACAGGTCATCAATTTTTTGCTGTAATTCTTCCGGAGGCAAACCCACATCTGCAAGAACTTTCACATTGTAGCTAGTCCCCATAGTCGCACCTGACAAATGGATTTCGCCAGCACTTTTAGGAGTATTCCAAACAACCAGTATTACCACTAAAACACATAATAGTAGGCCAAGGGATTTCACTTTATTCATATAACAAGCTCATTTAATAACACTAATGCTCACAAAAAAAGGGACATAAATGTCCCTCTTTACAACTTTCCATTTAGATATTAGCCACCGAAGTCATCTAACATGATGTTTTCGTCTTCAACGCCTAATTCTTTAAGCATATTGATGACTGCAGCATTCATCATAGGAGGCCCACACATGTAGAACTCACAATCTTCTGGCGCTGGATGATCTTTCAAATAGTTTTCCAACAATACGTTGTGGATAAATCCAGTATCACCTTCCCAATTGTCTTCTGGTTGAGGGTCAGATAAGGCAACGTGCCATTTAAAGTTTTCGTTTTCTGCTTGAAGCATATCAAAATCTTCAACATAAAACATTTCACGTAGCGAACGAGCACCATACCAAAAGGTAATTTTACGGTCAGTCTTAAGTCGACGCAATTGGTCAAAAATATGAGAACGCATTGGCGCCATACCTGCACCACCACCCACAAAGACCATTTCAGCTTGTGTGTCTTTAGCGAAGAATTCACCAAATGGACCAGAAATAGTGGCTTTATCGCCTTCTTTCAAACTCCAAATATAAGAAGACATTTTACCCGCAGGCAAGCTTAGATTGTTCGGTGGAGGCGTAGCAATACGCACATTCAGCATGATTATCCCTTCTTCTTCTGGGTAATTAGCCATTGAATATGCACGGATAGTTTCTTCGTCTACTTTAGATTCGATATTAAAGAAGCCGAAACGTTCCCAATCAGGCTTGTACTCGTCAGGAATGTCGTAATCTTTGTATTTAACGTGATGAGGTGGAGCTTCAATTTGAATATAACCACCGGCACGGAAAGGAACACTTTCACCATCTGGCACAGCCAATTTAAGTTCTTTGATGAAGGTTGCTTTGTTATCGTTAGAAATAACTTCGCAATCCCATTTTTTGATCCCAAAGACTTCTTCTGGTAATTCAATATCCATGTCTTGTTTAATCGCAACTTGACAAGATAGACGGCAACCTTCTTTCGCTTCACGTTTACTTATGTGATCCAGTTCAGTAGGCAAAATCTCGCCACCACCAGATTTAATATCAACACGGCATTGGCCACACGAGCCACCACCGCCACACGCAGATGATACGAAAATACCTGAATCAGCCAAAGCGCCAAGCAACTTGCCGCCAGGTGAAGCCGTAATGGCTTTATCAGGGTCGCCATTGATAGTGATAGTCACGTCGCCTGATGGTACAAGCTTAGACTTTGCGAACATGATGATAAGTACGAGTGCCAATACAATGGCAATAAACATACCTACACCAAGGTAAATTTCATTTGGATTCATTTACAAATACTCCTTAGTGTCTTCGCTTAAAGGGCTACGCCAGTGAACGACTGGAAACCCAATGCCATAAGACCTGCAATCATAAACACAGAGCCTAATCCACGTATGCCTTCAGGCATATCAGCATATTTTAATTTTTCACGTACTGCCGCTAGTAGGGTAATCGCGATTGCCCAACCTGCACCACTACCGATACCGTAAACCACACTTTCAGTGAAGTTATATTCACGTTGTACGGCGAAAGCTACACCACCAAAGATGGCGCAGTTAACGGTAATTAGCGGTAAGAAAATACCTAACGCGTTATATAGCGCTGGGAAAAACTTATCCAAACTCATTTCTAGAATCTGAACTAATGCTGCGATAACACCGATAAAGGTTAAGAAGTTTAAGAAACTCAAATCTGCATCAGGGAAACCAGCCCAAGCAAGTGCACCAGGAGCAAGAATGTTTACGTAAATTACTTGGTTTACAGGTACTGAAATACCCAACACTACGATAACCGCAACACCAAGTCCCATAGCAGTTTTTACTTTTTTAGATACTGCTAAGAAAGTACACATACCTAAGAACAATGACAATGCCATGTTTTCAATGAAGACAGACTTAACAAAAAGGCTTAAATAATGTTCCATGTCTTACTCCTTAGGTTCGACTTGTTCAGGACGAATGGTACGAATAAACCAAATTAATCCACCGATCAAAATGAAAGAACTGAAAGGTAGAATTAATAGACCATTACCTTGATACCAGCCACCATTTTGTACTAGCGGTAAAATTGGGAAACCGAGAATGGTACCAAAACCAAACAATTCTTTAATTGTACCGATAATAATAAGTACTAAAGAATAGCCTAGGCCATTTCCAATACCGTCAAGGAAGCTCATGAAAGGTGGACTCTTCATTGCGTAGGCTTCTGCACGCCCCATTACGATACAGTTAGTAATAATCAAACCAACGAATACCGATAATTCTTTAGCAATATCGTACGCGACCGCCTTTAGAATTTGGTCAACAACGATTACCAAAGATGCAATGATTGTCATTTGAATAATAATCCGAACGCTAGAAGGTATCTGCTTACGAATTAGAGAGATAAACAAATTAGAAAATGCCGTTACTGAGGTCAGGGCTAAAGCCATAACCAATGCAGTTTCTAATTTAGTAGTAATAGCAAGTGCAGAACATACACCTAACACTTGCAATGCGATGGGGTTGTTGTCCAGAATGGGTCCGAACAGCACCTTTTTCATTTCTTTAGTTTCAGCCATTGTGCTTCGCCCTATGATTTCCAAGTCTGATTTTTGAGGTATGGTCCGAAACCATTCTCACCCAACCAATATGTCAATGTGTTCTGCACACCGTTACTGGTTAAGGTTGCCCCGGATAGTGCATCAACAGCGTAGTCGTTGCCAGATCCTGCATTTTTCTTAACCTGAATTGCCACATCACCATCTTTATACAGTTTTTTACCGTCCCACTTCGCTTTCCAGCTAGGGTTTTGTACTTCACCGCCTAATCCTGGTGTTTCTTTTTGTTGATAGTAAACCAATTCACGAACGGTGTTGCCATCAGCATCAATCGCAAGGAAACCATACATCAAATCCCACAATCCAGAACCATGAACAGGTAAAACGATGCGAGTGACTTGATTGGCTTCATTTTCAATCAAATAAACACTGGCGACGCTAGAGCGACGTTGGAAACCGACGTTGCTGTTTTCGACTTTAACACTGTACTTTTCTTCTTTAGCCGCTTTATACATATCGAAGTCTTCTTCAACTTCAACATATTTACCCGTTGCTAAATCAACATAACGTTCAGTAACAAACTTATTAAAAGTACAAGGAACGTCACATTCTGCTGTTGTTTCAAGGCCAGCAGCTTGAAGAATATTACTACGCTTATCATTGGCAGCGTTTGTTTGTTGCATTTCTCGCAAGCCTACGGCTGCGCCAGAAACAACAACTGAGCAGACTAGACATACAGCGACTACAACACCGATAGTTCTGCCTAAGGTTTCTTTTTTCTTATCCGACACGAGCAACCCTCCGCTTAATGTTACTTTGAGCCACGAAATAATCGAATAGTGGCGCCCATAAATTTGCAAATAATATGGCTAGCATCACACCCTCAGGGAATGCAGGGTTAAGTACACGAATCATCACTGTCATAAACCCGATTAAGAAACCATATGCCCATTTAGCTTTATTAGTGAAAGAAGCTGAAACTGGGTCTGTTGCCATAAAGAACATACCAAACGCTAATCCACCAGTTACCATATGCCAGTACCACGGCATCGCGAACATTGGGTTAGTGCTACTGTCTACAAAGTTCAATAGAGATGCAAAGAAAGCAACACCTAACAGAACACCCAGAACGATTCGCCATGAGGCAATGCGCATATAAATAATAAATAGACCACCAAGCATGATGGCTAGCGTCGATACTTCACCGACCGAACCTGGAATATTGCCGAAGAACGAGTTCCACCAAAGGTCCATGTTGGTATAGTCCATCTCGCCAGACGCAGCTTTGCTCAACCAAGTTGCGCCAGAATAACCGTCAGCTGCAACCCAAATTTGGTCGCCGGATATTTGCCCAGGATATGCAAAGTATAAGAAGGCACGACCAGACAACGCTGGGTTTAAGAAGTTACGACCTGTACCACCAAAGACTTCTTTGGCAATAACAACACCGAAAGTAATACCTAAAGCAACTTGCCATAGTGGAATCGTTGCCGGTAGGGTCAATGCAAACAACACTGAGGTAACAAAGAACCCTTCGTTTATTTCATGTTTACGCACAGAAGCGAATAACACTTCCCAGAATCCACCAACAATAAATACAGTGGCATAGATAGGAAGAAAGAAACACGCACCGTAGGACATCATGCCTAACCAGCCTGTACCTTCAACACCAATTTGCCCACCTAATGCGCTAAACAAATTCGCTTGCCAAATATCAGGCAAGGTGCCAGCACCAAGTAACAATGCTTCATGAGCTTGAGCACCAACGTTGTACATACCGTAAAACATAGCTGGAAAAGTAGCCATCCATACCATGATCATGATGCGTTTAAGATCTATGCTGTCACGTACGTGAGTAGATGCTTTGTTTACTTTACCTGGCGTGTAAAAAATAGTCGCTGCTGCTTCGTAAAGCGCATAAAACTTTTCATATTTACCACCGGCTTCGAAATTCGGTTCTATTTTTTCTAAATAGGCTTTTAATCCCATGACCTAACCCTCTTTCTCAATGGTGGTGAGACAGTCACGTAGAATAGGTCCGTAGTTGTATTTACCCGGACAAACATACGTACACAACGCCAAATCTTCTTCGTCAAGCTCCAAACAGCCCAGTGTTTGCGCACTGTCGGTATCACCAGAAATGATGTCACGAAGCAACAAAGTTGGTAAAATATCCAGCGGCATAATGCGCTCGTAATTACCAATAGGTACCATGGAACGGTCTGAGCCATTGGTAGACGTTGTCATACTAAATAGTTTTTTAGGTGATAAATGCGCTAGATAGGCACGAGTAACAGAATGCATGTCACTGCCTGGCGCTAACCAACCTAAGAATTTTTTCTCACGGCCTTCAGCTAATAATGAAATTTGCGTGTGATAACGGCCTAAGAAACCGTGAACGCCATGAGCATGCGTTCCCATAAGCACTGAACCTGAAATCACTCGAACATCATCACCCACTGTTTCACCAGCAGTTAACTGTTCAATGTCAGCACCAAGGATAGTATTCACCAAACGAGGATTTTTCGCCGCAGGGCCACCTATAGCAACCACGCGTTGGTTATTCAACTCACCAGAAGTAAACAAGGCACCAAATGCCATGACATCTTGATAGTTAATCGACCAAACGGTTTTACTTGCACCCACTGCATCCAAGAAATGGATATGAGTACCAGCTAAACCTGCAGGATGTGGACCAGCAAACTCTTCTACTTCAACCGGAGTTGAACCAGTAGGAATATCAGCGCCAGGAGCCTTACAGACGAATACTGAGCCAGAGGTAAGTTGCTTCAATACCGCTAAACCGTTTTCAAAATCAGTTTTGCGTTGAGCAATTACTACTTGCGGATCGGCGGCCAATGGGTTGGTATCCATTGCGGTAACAAAAATTGATTTTGGCTCACTTCCCAGTGCAGGCACTTTACTGTATGGACGCGTTTTGAATGCAACCCACAAGCCTGACTTAACCAAATTCTCTTCAACTTTTTCACGTGCTACTGAACTCAATTGTCCAGCGTCATATTTGTCGAAGGTTTCTTGCTCGTCACCAGCTAATTCAATAACCACAGATTGCAAAACACGTTTTGCTCCACGATTAATTTCAACTACCTTGCCCGCTGCTGGCGCAGTAAAGAGAACACCAGGATTCTTTTTGTCTTCAAAAAGAGCCTGACCTTTCTTTACAACATCGTCTACCTGAACAAACATGGTAGGACGCATGCCAACATATTCTTCCCCCAAGACAGCCACGCGAGTGACGTTCGGGCCGTTTTGAATTGTTTGGTTAGGAGCCCCCTGAATAGGAAGGTCTAACCCTTGCTTGATTTTTATCATATGCAACCGCAGTCTTGTAAAAATAAAATTAAAGTGAAAGAAATATCAATTTTGAATTCTGGCTAAATAATGCGAAGAATGGTGACATCCGCAGTTTCGCTTGAAAACTCAAAGGTGATCTTACTTATCAACTATTTTTGTCTTTTGTTGAGTGTGAATCCTTAACCAGGTGAACACAGAAATAAAATCCGTATTGGTCCACACCTCGCAAGAGAATGATTGAGCAATTGAGTCACTTATGAACTAATTAAAGAAACTCATGTCAGTAAACTCTGGAATTTTAGCATTATTCCAGCTGTTTACGCTACGCTATTTACGGCTAAATAAGGATTTTCCGCATAATATTTAGGGATTTTCTAAATATAGTGCAAATTATGCACAGCACTCACCTTTTTAACAAGTAACTAAATTGTTAAAAAACCCTAATGCGCGAGCGACAATTAGGGTTTTGAATAACATTAGAAATAGTTCTAAAGGCTATCTACCATTCTACTAATGGATTGATATCCTGTTCGTAATCGACACCGTCAATATCAAAACCAAACAATTTCAAGAACTCGTGGTGATAACCTGCGTAATCACTTAGTTCATGGAAGTTATCTTGTGTGACTTTATCCCACAAACCTTTGATAACAGCCTGAGTAGCTTCGTTGGTTTCTTTGCCATCCATACGAAGTCGATTGGCTTCGTCAGTTTCAGGAGAATCTACCAGCAGTTTTTGTTGGAATAAACCAGTGATTTGTTCAATACAACCTTCATGGGTTCCTTCTTGTTTCATGACTTTGTAAATTAACGATATATACAAAGGCATTACTGGAATCGCTGAACTTGCTTGAGTAACCAATGCTTTCAAAGAAGAGACATAAGCCGAAACATTTTTGTCGCTATGCTGCTTAATAATTTCACTCGCGGCACGATCAAGATCTTCTTTAGCTTTACCGATAGTCGCTTGACCATATATTGGCCAAGTTAACTCTTTACCTATATAGGTATAGGCTGTTGTTTTGCAGTTATCCGCCAACAAATCAGCATCAGCTAGAGCGTTCAACCATAGCTCCCAATCTTCACCACCCATGACTTTAATGGTATTGGCAATCTCTTCCTCATTGGCCGCTTCTAATTCAATTTCGTGGATCAGATCTTTGTCGGTGTCATAGGTTTTGGTTTTATAGTTTTGTCCAACAGGCTTAAGAGTAGACTTATACACTTCACCAGTTTCTGGGTCGGTTCTGCGAGGAGAAGCCAAACTATAAATAACCAAATCAACCTTACCTATGTCGGCTTTAAGAGTTTCAATCACTTGTTGTTTGATTTCATTGGAAAATGCATCACCGTTTATGGTTTTTGCATAAATACCAGCGTCTTTTGCTTGCTGATGAAATGCAGCAGTATTGTACCAGCCGGCCGTCGCCGTTTTTCTTTCCGAAGGTGGCTTTTCAAAACAAACACCAAGGGTTTTTGCCCCATAACCAAAAGTAGATACGATTCGAGACGCAAGGCCGTAACCTGTTGAGCATCCCAAAACTAAAACGTTTTTGGGACCATCTCCTAAATCTCCCTGACTTTTAACATACTCGATTTGTTCTTCAACACTTGCAGCGCAACCTACTGGGTGGGCGTTAGTGCAGATAAAGCCGCGTACCTTGGGCTTAATTACCATAGTCTATTTTCCTCAAAAATTTTACCGAACATTTTAAACAGCCAGTCATCTATTAAAACCGCATTATAAAAAAAATTTTCAATAGGTTTCAGAATAGCTTTTACACTATAAAGGCCTATTGTAATAGCCATTGCAACAACAACAAATCTGAACAGCTAGTTTATTTTTTTTGTTGTCGATTAATATAGTATTCCATCTCAGAAATTTGGTGATACTTAGATACGCCTTCTTGGAACTTTTGATAAGACGCGTAAATTTTAGCAAACGTAGGATCCGCAGCGGATTGTTCTTGCATGACTTCAATACTAGCAGCATGTAAAGCAGCAATAACATCTTTAGGAAGAGGGCGCATGTCAACACCATGGGTTTCAACAAGCGCTTGAACGGCATCATTATTAGCCGCGGTATACTCATCCCACATGTCTTGATTCACAGCTCTTGTAGCCACCTCGATAATGGCCTGTAAATCATCAGGCAAAGCTTCATAGGCACTTTTATTAACAATGAACTCTAAACTAGCGCCAGGTTCATGCCAGCCAGAGTGATAATAGTATTTCGCGGCTTTGTATAAACCAAAAGATAAATCGTTGTAAGGCCCAACCCATTCAGTTGCGTCAATGGCACCAGATTGCAATGAAGTGAATAATTCCCCTCCAGTTAACGCCACAGGGATACCACCCAATTTTTTAAGAACTTCAGCTCCCAGCCCTGGAATCCGCATTTTTAAGCCTTGCAAATCTTCAACGCTATTAATTTCTTTTTTAAACCAACCCGCAGTTTGTACGCCGGTATTGCCACCTGCAAAGGGGATTAAATTAAATGGGGCATATAATTCTCGCCACATTTCTATGCCGCCACCGTAGTGCAGCCAAGCATTAAACTCAGTGGCATTCATGCCAAACGGAATAGCGGTAAATATTTGTGCCGCTGGGGCTTTCCCCTTCCAATAATATGATCCTGAATGACCCATTTCAGCGGCACCACTAGAAACAGTATCAAAGACTTCAAATCCAGGGACCATTTGACCTGCGCCAAACACTTTAATTTTTAAGCGGCCGTTAGACATGCGCTCTACTTGTTTAGCAAATGTCTCTGGGGCTCTTCCTAAACCTGGAAAGTTCTTCGGCCACGAAGTAACCAGTTTCCACTGATAGGTTTGTTGCGATTCAGTGGCATTAGAATCGGACGATGACTTGCCACCACAGGAAGCAAGAAGAGCAATCGAAAAAAATAAAGATACAAACTTAAAGGTTTTCATTTAATTGAATCCATAGGGGTCACAAAATCGAAGGCAGCCACGTTACCAGATCCGGCCAAATAGCCAAGCCTATCAATAATAGTAATTGAATAATTATAAAGGGTATCACGCCTTTGTATATTTGAGTGGTCTGAACATTTGCTGGCGCTACACCTCGCAAGTAAAACAGAGCAAATCCGAAAGGTGGTGTCAGAAACGAAGTTTGCAAATTGACGGCAATCATAATACCGAGCCAGATTGGATCTACCCCCATAGCCAGTAGAACCGGCGCGACTATTGGCACTACAACAAAAGTAATTTCAATAAAATCAAGAATAAATCCGAGTAAAAAGATAACAACCATGACCAGTAAAACCGCACTAAAAGCACCACCGGGAAGCTGTTCAAAGAAGTGTTCAATCAACTCTTCACCACCAAAGCCGCGGAAAACCAATGAAAATATCGAAGCACCAATAAGAATCAAAAAGACCATCGCAGTGACACGAGTAGTACCCAACATCACTTCTTTCAATTTTTCTAAACTAAACTGTTTCTTGGCCAAACCCAGTACCAGAGCTCCAGCAGCTCCGACCCCAGCAGCTTCAGTGGGTGTTGCGAAGCCACCTAAAATAGACCCTAGCACCACAAATATTAAGATCAAAGGTGGGAATAAAGCGCCTGCAAGACTGACCTCAGCTTGTGTTTCTCGTTGTTCGTTTCGGACCGTTTTATCGATGTGTCTATTGGCAAACACCACCACGTATAGCAGGTACATCGCCACTAAAATCATACCGGGTACTAAGGCTCCAACAAACAAATCCCCTACCGATACAGACTCAGGTGAAAATATCCCCATATTAAGCTGTGCCTGTTGAAACGCACTAGATAACACATCACCTAACAAAACCAGCGCGATGGAAGGCGGTATAATCTGCCCTAATGTGCCTGTGGCACAAATTGCTCCGGTGGCAAATGAAGGTGAATATCCTTGTTTCAACATTGTCGGTAGTGACAACAGGCCCATAGTGACCACTGTAGCGCCTACAATACCGGTGCTCGCGGCCAGTAACATACCAACCAACACCACTGAAATTGCCAAACCGGAGTTCAACCGTCCAAATACTTGACCCATGGCAATTAATAAATTTTCAGCGACTTTGGATTTTTCTAACATGATCCCCATAAAAACAAACAAGGGCACGGCGATTAAAGTTTGATTTGTCACTATGCCATAAAGACGGCTAGGTACCGCTTGCAAATAAGCGGTATCAAAAACACCAAATAATGCACCCACACCCGCAAAAATTAAAGCGGTTCCAGCTAACGTATATGCCACTGGATAGCCCAGTAACAACGTGAAGCAAACAACTAAGAACATAATCAGAGAGAGGTATTCCATTATTTATCCTCAGTAATCACGTTTTTAGGGTGATTTAAACAAACGCTGATATTGCGAATTAATTCTGAAATTCCCTGCAAAACCATGAGCGCGGCAAATAAAAGTATGAAGGTTTTGAGTAGAAACACCGCTGGTAAGCCACCAGCTGCTTGTGAGTCTTCCATAATATTCCAAGAAGATGCCACGTAATCCCAACAAATAATAAAAATAAATAAGTTAACCGGCAGCATAAAAAATAATGTACCAAAAGTATCTATTTTAGCTTTTTTAACGGTATCGAATCGACTGTAAAATATGTCGACTCTGACGTGGTCATTAACCCGCAACGTATGGGCACTACCTAATAAAAACACACAAGCGTGCAAATACATTACAGATTCTTGCATCGCAATCCAGCCAATATCGAAGCCATACCTTAATATCACGATAAGCAATGTGATTAACGCCATAAACAAAGTAAACCAGCTAACTAATTTGCATATATTATCGTTAATAACGTCAATGGTCCGCGATAGCGAAGCGGCGTTAAACATTCCCATATACCTGTCTTATTATTCTATTTGTACGATATTAAACGTTTTTTTAGCAAATAACGCTAGGGCACAAGGACAAAGATTGCTATATTTTGGCTATATAATAGATTCGGTTTTTCACTCCAAGTTACGCACAGGGTAGTTTTATTTCCTGCGCTTCAGTGAAAACAAAATGGGAATTTGGTGTAAATCCAAAACTGTACCCGCAACTGTAATTAATTGGCATTCTTGCCGATTGAGAGTCAGATACCAGCCGCATCTTTACTTATACCTTTTTTCTAGCGTGCGGGAATACACGATCGACTTGCATAATCATTTCGTTGCGATTTCCCTAAATACCAATAATTTTAAACATCGAATAGGTTGTTACATCGCTTAACATCCCTTCGATAAAACAAAATGGGAAAGACTGTCACACCAATGCTCAAACTGAATAAGCTCAATTACTATATTGCTGA
Organism: Aliiglaciecola sp. 2_MG-2023; assembly: GCF_030548145.1. Lineage (NCBI taxonomy): Bacteria > Pseudomonadati > Pseudomonadota > Gammaproteobacteria > Alteromonadales > Alteromonadaceae > Aliiglaciecola > Aliiglaciecola sp. 2_MG-2023. The sequence goes on along the minus strand of NZ_JAUORY010000002.1, from coordinate 20,564 downwards.
TACGCAAATATTATCTGATATTGGGTTTCAGGTAGAAGAGGGAGCGCTAATTGCTGTGGTAGGGCCAAACGGTGCGGGTAAAACCACATTACTAAAATTAATTTCTGGTCAATATCCTTCTGAGCAACAGGTATTTTGGCACTCAAAAGCGCTCGAAAACCTTTCCGCAATTACCCGAGCTAAACAAATAGCAGTAGTGAATCAATTCAATGCGAGTGTTTTCAATCTAAACCTTGAACAAATAGTTAGTATGGGCTTACTTCCTCATCAATCTATATTTTCCAAGGTATCCTCAGAACAAAAAGCAAGGGTTACTGAAGCAATCGCACAGGTTGGTTTAAGGGAGAAAAGTCATCAACTATTTAGTTCGTTGTCGGGGGGAGAACAACAGCGAGGGCAAATTGCCAGAGCGTTAGTTCAAGGTGCGGGACTGTTTGTGTTAGATGAGCCGATAAACCACTTAGATGTGTATTATGAACATCAAATATTATCCTTATTGCGCAAAATAGCGAAACAAAACAAAGTCACTATAGTCATGAGCCTGCACGACTTAAATCACGCGGCCGATTACTGTGACAAAATCGCGCTTTTAGCTCAAGGTCAGTTATTAGCCTTTGGCTATCCTAAAGATGTGTTGACCCAACAGCGATTGCAGCAGGTTTTCAAAACCCCCTGTCAAATTATTGAAAAGCCAGGTGCGAATAAAATAAGAATCGAGTTTTATCCTCCTGATATTGATTTTGACGATTATGAGAAGAATAGAGGCTCAGTCGATGTCTAAGAGTAAATGGGGGATTCTTACCAGCCTCAGCTTACTGAGTATTTTCTGTGGATTGTTTTTTGGCGCAGCAGACCTTGATGTGCTCACCGTATTTCAATGTGTGCTAAATAATTGCCCAGCTAAGGTTGATGACGTTATATTTTGGCAAGTTCGACTACCTCGCGTGCTTGTTGGTTTTTTAGTTGGAGCAGGTTTAGCTGTCGCCGGGGCAACATTACAAAATGTCTATCGCAATCCATTGGCGGATCCCTATTTATTCGGAGTGGTTTCAGGAGCGGGGTTAGGAGCAAGTATTGCGACCCTACTATTCAATGGTAGCTTAGCTTCATACTCTTCAACTTTTGCTTTTCTAGCGCAAATCCCCTTTACTTATGCATTGCCTTTAGCTGCCTTTTTAGGGGCCTTTCTAGCTGTCACTATTGTTCAGATACTATCCCGTAAATTATTTGGAAATCGCACCGAGCATCTACTCTTAGCCGGTGTGGCCGTTTCGTTTATGCTAAGCGCTTTAAGTCATTTTTTATTATTCATGGCTGAGCCCTTTGCTGCCAATAAAGTCATTTTTTGGTTACTCGGAAGTTTAGCCAATGCACAAATGTGGTTCGTGTGGATTATGCTCCCCATCGTCACTATTAGTGTTGTTTTATTGTGGCTTTTCGGTCGTCACATAGACGCAATGTTGTTAGGTGATGAAAATGCGCAAACATTAGGAATTAAAGTAGACTCATTGCGTCTAATGGTTTTAGTCATTTGCGCAGCACTCACCTCATGCATAGTGGCCTATTGCGGCGGAATTGGTTTTGTTGGATTAATGATCCCGCATATTGTCCGAGGTTGGTTTGGGGTAACTAGCCGAAATTTAATAATTGGCTGTGTACTAGTTGGCGGTAGTTTTTTAATTTGGGTCGATGTTGTCGCCAGAGTGATAGTCGACAACCAAGAAATCCCCATTGGGATTATCACCTCCGCAATTGGCAGCCTATTTTTCTTATTTGCCCTACAAAAAAACCGAGGACGTTAAAGTTGCCTTTTCAAATCATCAAAGTCAGGTTTATTTATGGGCTCTTTGCCTTAGCCTGCGCCCTACTCTCTACTTCGATTTGTTTAGCGTCGCAAGGTACTGAGCAGTCATTACAAACGGATAAACAAAATTTAAAAATAATAGCCTTGGCACCACATATTGTAGAGCTGCTATTTGACATAGGTGCTGGCAAGCAAATAATAGCTACTGGTTCATATGCCGACTATCCAGAGCAAGCTAAAACACTGCCCAGAGTGGGAGATCATAGTCGTTTGCAAATCGAAAAAATATTGAAGTTGAAAGCCGATATCGTGATTGCTTGGAGAAGTGGAAACCCACTGGAAGATTTAGCCAGACTAGAACAGTTTGGCATTCCCGTTATTTATTCTGACCCCAAACAATTAGAAGATGTCGCTAAAGAACTCCTCATGTTTGGCGAAGTGACGGGTAGACAAACGGTAGCCCGGTTGCGAGCCGACACCTATGTAACGGGCTTGAAAAAATTGCGCGAGCAATATGCCAATCAAATTCCAATTTCAGTCTTTTTCGAAATATGGTCAGCGCCACTACAAACCATTGCGGGAAATGGATGGCCACAGCAACACTTAAATATTTGCGGCGCACAAAACATCTTTGCTGATTTATCGAATGACTACCCTTCCGTGTCGCTAGAGCAAGTAATTAGTAAAATGCCGCAGGTTATTATTCAACCTAAAGCAAATAAACAATTAGCAAGTAGACTTTATGATTGGCAGAAATTCGATTTTTTGCCGGCGGTAAAAAACGATTTTGTATTTCGCCCTGATGCAGACAGGCTATATCGAATGACGACACGAGTATTGGATGAAGTTCAGGTTATCTGTGAGCAGATTCAACTGGCTAGGAGATACTATCAACAGCAGCAAAGCTGAAGTAATCTATAATTTTAGAAAATGGAGCGCTCCTATAATTAAGAGACACTCCTTAAGTTATCTCAGATTAAGATGCCGCTTGTTTCGAGCCGCCTAAACAATTAGGTGAATCTGGGGAGTTACCGTACAAACTCTGCCACTCTTCACCAGTGTAAGTATGTAACGCCAAAGCGTGTATTTGCTCCGCAAGCTCTTCTTTGAGGACTGCGTTTACCGCTCTGTGGCGATTAATTAAACGCTTACCAGCAAATTCAGGCGTGACCAAAACCACTTTAAAGTGGGTTTCAGCGCCATTAGGTACATTGTGCATAAAGCTTTCGTTGATAACCTCCAAATGTGCTGGATTGAAATGCGACAGCAACTTCTTTTCAATATTATTTTGGATATTCATGATGTGGTCCCTCTGTGTGTCTAACTATAAATTTAGCCTGTTCGGGAAAAATTAAAAAACTATTTTTTCATGTTTTCGACTAAGTGATTGAGTCTGATAGATATAATTTCCGGTCGATGACTCGGCTATTCTTATAACGACTAAATTTGTTGAAATATCTTGCGAAATGTCAGATTTATGCGTCCTGCCATTAATTGACTGCGTTTAGGAAGGCTATGTTGCCAAAATTGTTGGGTATTTCCAGCCATTATTAACAAACTGCCATTGTGCAGTGGTAATCTCACTTTCTGACCGCTTTGCATATGTTTAAAATCGAAATCACGGGTTTGACCTAAAGTTAATGAGGCAATAATCGGTTGTCTACCTAGTTCTATTTCGTTATCGGCATGCCAACCCATGCTGTCTTGCCCGTTGCGATACCAATTTGCCAAAACAGAATTGAAATGGGTTTCACAAACTTGCTCTAAAGTCTTTTTAAGCTGTTGCAACTCGCTGATCCAAGGATTAGGTTGCATACTCAAACCTGAATACTGATAAGTAGCCTCTTGATCTCCGTACCATGCCTGTAAACGCGGAATCGCCACCGTTCGTCCATAGATTTGAATTGAATCTTGTTGCCAAGCTAATTTAGTCTGTAATTTCTGATACAATTCAGTGGCAGTGTCCTGCTCCAAAAAATCTGCCTGATAATGCACATCTGCATCTTTCATCGGCATTTGAGTAAGGCCTGCTTGGTGGGATGAAAATAAATCCTGTTGCATATAACTCACGTGAATCCTGCTGAAATGAACACTAGCTTTAACTTTTTAGGAAAGTCCCTGCAATTATACCGCTATCCAAAGCGATTTACTCACCCTAGTTGGCAAGCATGGGATGCCGCAGACGAATTGATCCTCGATCATATTCAACAAAACCAAGACAATATCGATCAAACCAATATTGTTATCCTGAATGATGATTTTGGCGCGCTAAGCTGCTGGTTGCACGACGCCAACATTCACCATGTGAGTGATTCTCTAGTTTCCCAGATGGCATGTAAACAAAATATTAGTCTAAATAACTTAGACAATACCCAGATCACCTATATTGATAGTTTAGCGCAAATGCCGCAACAGCCAGACTGGGTAATCATCAAAATACCCAAAACGCTAGCGCTGCTAGAACATCAGTTAATTCAGTTACAAAGCGTGGTTTCAGCAAAAACTAAAATAGTGGCTGCAGCTAAAGCTAAGATGATACAAAAATCGACCTTATCACTGTTTGAAAAGTACCTCGGAAAAACTCATACATCCTTAGCTAAGAAAAAGGCTCGCTTAGTCTTTTGTGAACCTAATCTTGGATTACAGCAAAAGCCGTCACCCTATCCTACTGTTTGGAAAATGGACCAAGAACCTTTTACCATTAACAATCATGCAAATGTGTTTGCTCGTCAACAAATTGATATTGGCGCTCGTTTATTAATTGATAATTTACCGGATTGTACAGCTAAAACCGTAGTTGATTTGGGTTGTGGAAACGGCGTTTTAGGCTTATGCATATTAAGACGATATGACAATGCAGAAGTCATTTTTATAGATGAATCATACATGGCTGTCGCATCAGCTAAACTCAATGTGCAAAATAACTTGCCGACACAGATGCACCGAGCACGTTTTATCGTTAGCAACTGCCTTGAACAATTGGAAAATCAAACACAAATTGATATGGTAATTTGTAATCCACCGTTTCATCAACTGAATACCATCACTGATCACATTGCGACCCAAATGTTTGAAGATGCGCACTTAAAACTCAAAAAGGGTGGTGAGTTACGGATAATCGGCAATAGGCATTTAGAATATCCGCAAAAATTAAAGCGCTTATTTGGTGGCTATAATGTTATTTCAAGTGACAAAAAATTTAGTATTTTATCTTCGTTGAAGTAGAGAGTAATTATCATGAAAAACTGTTTGTTAACGCTGACATTCATCTTAGTCACGTTTTTATCCCACGCAAAACCCAAAGACGATGGTTCACAAATTCAACCTGATAATTATTACCCAAGAGTGATGATGCATACGACCATGGGCGACTTTGTCGTTGAGCTTGATAGATCTAGAGCCCCCATCACAGTGAACAATTTTTTACGCTACGTGGATAAGCGCAGCTTTGAAGGGACTATCTTTCACAGGGTCATCGCCGACTTTGTTGTGCAAGGTGGAGGTTATGATAAAGACTTCAAAGATTTGTCCAAGTTTCCGGATATTTACAACGAAGCTGGAAACGGTCTAAAAAATCAAACCTATACCATAGCTATGGCGCGTTCGAATGATCCCCACTCGGCAAATCGTCAATTTTATTTTAATCTCAGTGACAATGAGAGCTTAGATCCTGGTAGGAAGTGGGGGTATGCCGTATTTGGTTATGTCACTGAAGGCACAGATATTTTAGATGCTATTTCTCAGGTAGAAACCCAATATGACGCCATTATAGGTTGGGCCGATGTACCAATAGAACCGGTAATATTAAACAAAGTGACAATTTTACCACCACTGTAGTTATTCAAATTTAGAGTTAAGCGCTATTTTGAATAGGTAAACAGCATAGTGTCTTCTGCTTGGTGTTGAACGATCTTGGTGTACTTAAAACCCAAGCGTTCAATTAGATTGATTGACTGTGTATTTTCTGCTGAAATCATAGCGTGCACGGTTTTTAAGCCTAAACGTTTACAATCGGCTTGTAATACACCGTTACAAGCTTCTAGTGTCAAGCCTCTGCGCCTAAACGCGGGCAAAATTGCATAGCCAATGTCAGGGTGGTCTAGGAAGGGTCTTTTTAACATACCGCAAATTCCCATAGGCCGGTTTTTTCGATTATCACAGAATACGTACAAACCGTAGCCATTTTGCTGATAAGACACAAAAGGGCCATTTTCAATGAATTCGCGGGCATCGGCTTGATTGTGAATGTTGCGGTCACCGATGTGCCGAATCCAATCTGGGTCATTCACTAATTCTAAAATAAAGAAAGCTTCTGCTAAAGTGACTTTGCGTATATTTAAACGTTCTGTCTGCGCAACTAGGGTACCTTTACAATTCATAAATTGGTCATTTCATTGGTTTGCGAGAAAACACTACGGACTTTATTTTTGCCGGCTTTTTTAGCTAAATATAGTGCTTTGTCGGCTTTTTCTAGCAAGGCGACAACACTCTCCCCCTGCATAGCTGTGAGACCAACACTGATTGAAATATTACATTCTAATATTTGGCTATTTATCGACCGCACTTCGTTTCGCATTCTATCTGCAATTTGCAACGCATTGTTTGGGTTAGTTTCTATCAAGATAACCAAAAATTCGTCGCCGCCCATTCTTCCTACATAATCAACATCACGGACGTGTTTTTTGATGCTTCTTGAGATATCTATAAGTATCTGGTCACCAAAAACATGACCAAACCCATCATTAATTTGTTTGAAGTTATCCACGTCAATCATTAACAGAGACAACGGATGATCAAAACGTTCACTTCTGGCCATTTCCCTTTTTAGCGCACTATCAATAGCTCTGCGATTAAGCAGTTTAGTCAGATGATCCTGTTGAGTAAGGGTGCGTAATTGCCGGTTTGTACTGCTTAATTTAGAAATCTCTTCAAAGCTTTTCAATCTACTTTTTTCAATTAAATGAGCCACTGCAAAACACACTAGCGTACTGCTAAAACCGAGACTTATATCGAACCAAATATCACGGCTTAGACTATTTACAAGCAATCCGATAATAAGCCCTAGAAAGGCAAAACCGAGAATGCTCAACAAATAACTTAGGTGCCCTTGCAGCGAAAAGCACAGTAGCATCATGATAACAATAAAAGGCGCTATGCCATGTCCATCATTGACACTCAGTAGCGACCAGAAAACACCTACACTGGCAAAAAACACAGTAAACAGAATTTCAATGGCGTTGACAAATGATGACAACCTAGGGAGTGCTTTTAACTTGCGTAACATCAAAACATTACACGCTGCGAAAACAAAAGAAACCATATATAACAGGGTATATGGCATGTTGGCGGCAAAGAGCATATCACCACCAAGGCGAAGGTGATTTAATAATTGAATACCGAAAACCACTGATGCCAAACAAGAAAAGTAAATGGCATACTGAATGTTATTGGAATTACTGTGAACCAAATAATCTGCCAGAAAAGCAGGTTTTGGTTTGGGAAAAAGTCGTGACATCAATCCACTCGTAAAATCGAAACCTATGTGTACTTCATTTTATTGGAGAACAAACAAAGCAATACTTGTTAGTGCGTCGATTAAAAATCCATCACTTCTAGTTTAACAAAAATTGGATGGCATACCACGTATTTTGTCGATCCAAACCACTAAATATAAGTTCAGATTCCTGAATCAGGCGTTATTAATGGAAAAACTCATTACCTGTTCAATATTATTGAGCTCACACGCAAGCATAATTAGCCTATCAACTCCCAGCGCGACGCCTGAACAATCAGGTAAACCACTTTCCATAGCAGCCATAAAGTGCGGGTCTAAAGAAATCTTTCCTAATCCATTTTGTATACGAGCTTGATTGTCCCGTTCAAATCGTGTTTGTTGCTCCTTCACATCGGCCAGTTCATGGTACCCATTGGCAAGTTCTAATCCTTTGAAATAAATTTCAAAACGCTCAGCAACTCGTGGATCATCTTTATTCAACCGCGCTAATGCAGCTTGTGATGCGGGAAACTGGGTTAATGCCACAGGTCTTAAACATCCAATTTTAGGCTCGACAACTTGGCTACAAAGCAGTTGCAACAACACATCTTTCGAATTCTCTACTTGGGCGATATTAGCAAAGCCAAAATATTCTGCTTTGCGTTTTAACTCCGCTAAACTGCAGGTCAAGGGATCGATATCACAGTATGTAAGAAACGCCTGCTGATAGCTTAACCTGTCAAGTGGTTCTGTTTTGAGTACGAGTTGTAATAGCGCATCGACTTCGTCGATTAACTGCAAATGGTTAAAACCCACTCGATACCACTCTAACATGGTAAATTCTGGATTATGCTGCTTGCCAGCCTCTTCATTGCGGAAAGATTTACACAATTGAAAGATACAGCCGCTACCTGCACACAAAAGTCGTTTCATGGCAAATTCTGGGGATGTCTGCAAAAATAAATTTGCGGGTTCTGGGTTCAGAGGGCTATTGAATTGAGTGTTAAATGCGTGCAAATGTATATCAGTGACACCGGCGTGGGCTAACGCAGGCGTTTCCACCTCTAATACATTACGTTGTGCAAAAAATTGGCGGATCTGAGCGTTAATCTCAGCCCGTTTTTTCAAAGTTTGAATAGACGCGGTTGGTCGCCAGTTAACTGATGAATTCATAAAAACCAGATAAATTGCGAGCCCAATTGAGATTGGGCTCTAGAAAGGTAGACTACTTTTGAGCCCGTGAAACGTATTCACCGCTGCGAGTGTCAACTTTTATCACTTCGCCAGTTTGTACAAACAAAGGTACCCTAACTACTGCACCGGTGACCAAAGTGGCTGGTTTACCACCTGTACCTGCAGTATCACCTTTCAAACCAGGATCAGTTTCTGTGATCTCTAGTTCAACGAAGTTTGGAGGCGTAACAACAATTGGGCTACCATTCCACAAGGTGATTGTGCAATTGTCGTTCTCGACTAGCCATTTCACATTTTCACCAACTGCTTTTTCGTCAGCGGCAATCTGTTCGAAAGTTTCGTTGTTCATAAAATGATAGAATTCGCCATCGTTATACAAATACGTAAGTTCCGTGTCCATTACGTCTGCACCTTCGACGCTATCACCGGATCTGAATGTTTTTTCTAACACTTTACCGGAAATAAGTTTACGAATTTTAACGCGGTTAAAGGCCTGACCTTTACCTGGTTTAACATATTCGTTCTCAAGAACGTTGCAAGGTTCGCCGTCGAGCATTATCTTTAAGCCCGCTTTGAATTCATTTGTGCTGTAATTAGCCATAAATCCTCTAAATTAATCGATTGAGTACTCGTTTGGCGCTGATAATACCTAAAAAATCCATCTCTGTAGAGAGTAACTGGCAAAAAGAACTGGCAACTAGTTTTAATGATCCGCAAAAACTGCTGGAATATCTTGATATTCCAGTGGAAAAACAGATCGAAAATATTAAGGCTAGATCACTTTTTCCCATGCGTGTCCCACGACACTTTGCTCGTTTAATGAGCAAAGGAGATCCCCAAGATCCGTTGTTTAAGCAGGTCTTCCCATTATATGAGGAATTCCTTGAAGACCCCAGATACACTGTGGATCCGTTGCAAGAGCAAGAAACCCCACAGCAAGGGATACTACACAAATATCAAACCAGAGCTCTGCTGATGGTGCGTGGTGGCTGTGCAGTCAATTGTCGTTATTGTTTTCGCCGGCATTTTCCATATCAGCAAAATAGTTTAAATAAACAAGGATGGTTGGAAGCCTTGGATTATATTGCGCAAGATTCAAAATTAAATGAAATTATATACTCCGGTGGTGATCCGTTAATGGCTAAAGATGACTTTTTGGCTTGGCTTACCAATCAAATTGAACAAATTCCCCATATTACACGACTAAGATTACACACACGTTTACCCGTGGTGATTCCCAATAGAATAGACTCTCAATTGACCAGTTGGATTTCACAGTCTCGTTTAAAAGTAATTATGGTACTGCATGTTAACCATGCTAATGAAATAGACTCAAATTTGATTGCAAAATTAAATTTACTCCGGGAAAAACAGGTAACACTGTTGAATCAATCCGTTTTGCTCGCAGGGGTGAATGACACTGCGGAGAGTCAAATAGGGTTAAGTGAACGCCTATTTGAAGCAGGGGTGATGCCCTATTATCTGCACATGCTAGATAAAGTAAAAGGTGCTTCGCATTTTGATGTGAGCGAAAATCAGGCAAGGGAAATCATGGCTGAAATGATAAAGCGCTTGCCAGGATTTCTTGTCCCAAAACTCGTTAGAGAAATTGGCGGACAACCTGGCAAGACACCTCTAGACTTACATCTTCATCCTTAATTAGGCGAATGTATTTACGTTCGACCCAAGTGCAGGATTTGAAGAAACTTTTGGTACGTCAGCCGCTGATTCCAACAACTGAAGCGTCGCCTGGCCTTGTGTCTCTTGATTTGATTTCGCGAGTTGCAAGGCTTTTGTTTCAAGGGACGCACCGGTAGTTCCAGATGTATTTACACCCTGAAGTTCCATACCAATTACCTCATTGCTTGTAGCAATTTAAAAAAAACAGGCAAAATTACCCGTCCACGGTCGTTATCGGCCCACAAAAAACTTCCTTGAGTATTTTTTTTCACTTTATTGAGATCATTTTTCATGTCCGCACAATCGAACAGTACACTTCGCCCGTTATTTGAAAAATTAACCGAAAATATGCAGCTCATTTATCGTAAGTCGATAGATGCAGATGAAGCATTATCTAAATTGCAACAATCTGGAAAAGGCAAGTTTAATCATATCTTTGCTGAAGATGCCGGCTTTGCAGTTCAAAGCAAACGTTTCATGCCCTACGTTAAAGAACTCGCCGCTGAGGTAGCCAGCTTGGAAACCGCGGATCAAGCGCAATTTGAAAGTTCGCTGCCTGAGATTGTCAAAAAAATGGAATTATTATTGAGCACCTTGAGCCAATTAAAAACCACCTTGTAAGTGCTGGTTGTTCCCATAGCTTAATAATCACCGAGCCCCCTATCAAAATGGCGTAACTGATAACCAACAAGATAGGTTGTTTTTTGAGCATATTAGACCATAATAAATAAAGGGATCTCTCACCAATAAAAAGCAAATTAAATAAACTGAGCATAAATGTTTTGCATGTTTAATATTTGGAGGTATGAGTATGGAAATTACAGCAGGTAACAGCCTGAATAATCTATCTAAATCTCTTTCTAGTGCTGCTAACGGTAGAGAGTCTAGTGTGAATGCATTTGGCATTGGGAATGCCAACAAACCTGAAGTTGAACTGTCAGCTCAGGCTCGGATTTTACAACAAAACGAGCAAACACAAAATGAACGAAACCAAAGTGCCCAAATGAACAGTCAAAGTAACCAAACCGAGGCACTTTCTGGTACTGAATTTATTCGCGTTTCCAGTAGCGTTGGTTCAGCTGCTCGCAATAATCTGACTACCGAAAAAGCCACAGAAGTCTACCGCTCTATTCAAGATCTTCTATAGCAGGTTATTACTGTCACTTTCTTTGATAGTAAGATCTTGGTACAGGGGAAGATTTTCGATCTGCCGGTTAATACTGCGCACAACCTCCTTGTATTCCTCACTTTCGACATTGCCATATTGCCGGCTGAAAACGTCCTTACTCAATCCCTCGGGTAAGTTATCAATGATAGGGAAGAACTGATCTTCACTTTGGACTTGTGCCAAAGCATCTTGCAATGCTTCCGCATATTGGGGATCTATCGCCATAACTGCCAACTTAATACCGGCCAAATCAGCGGCTAAATCAGCGAAGCTAAAACCTGATCCCCCTTCAGCCCTATCCATCAACTCCTTAAATTCGCCCACAGCATTGCTTATCCCCTGTTGGGTTAAAATTTTGATTGCTGCGGAAATAACAAAATGTTGAGTTAAATCACTACGCCCTCTTAAAAGGGGCCGATAATAAGGCATAACCACTTTGTTTTGATATGGTTGCACGTCACCAATAAAATTGGCCATGCGGTGATGACCTACATAAATCGCTAGGGCTAGTAAAGCCGATTCATTTTCTAGTACCGCTGACGACTTAGCCGTTCTAACCTTTACTTTTTTGAATAAGGGATTGATGTAATCTGCTAATGGTAACCCTGCTGGATGTTGAGAAAAACTCAATCCGTCTAAATACGTCAAATAATAGCTAACTCTTTGTTTAAGTTCCTCATCACCGCTGCCTGACAGACCGTTTTTAATTTCATTTAAACTAACCAAAAACTCATGAATAGGAATTAGCCTAACGTTTAGTTCATCAGCAGAAACAGTCACTTCAGAGACTTGATTTAACGCCAAGTCTCCCAAATCACTTTTGGTCCAGCGGTTGATAATAAACGTCATCATCGAAATAGCCCAGTCCCCTGAAATGGGTAAATCACCTAAATGTACATTAGCCACTTTAATGCCCTGAGCTGGGACTAACTCACCTTCGAAATTAACATAAGCTGTTAGCCAGTTGATGGGAATTTTATAGCTAAATTTAACGCCTAGCTTTTGTTTACTTGTGTCTATTTGCCCTGAGAACTCCGGAACAGCGCGTTGTAAAAAGCCTACAATACTGTTCATTTGCGCTTTGGAAATAACAATGGTTTGGGGAATGTAGCGCTTACGAGTGACTTGTCGTGCTTGAGAAAGCAGTAAATTTATGGTGTCTGCATCATCCACTTGTACAGATGCGTTAGCAACGACAATGGGCTTTGATTCAACAATTAACACCGTTAAAATAATTAAGCATGCAACTAAAGTTAGCAATAGTACTTTGCATAATTTAATGATTTTTGACATAAGGTGACATCCAAACAACTTGCAACACCGAGCTGATAAAATTCATACTTGTTTTACCGATTTACTTAATTTATGTGATGGGAAACCAACTCTGTATTCTGCTTGAAGCCTGAACTATAAGTCACTTTTTAACAGTCTATGTCGACGACTTCTATAGTACAGTCAGGCTCTGCAAAAGAATCATAGATCACGTAGCAACCTTGGTCAGTAGGAACACCTGAACTAGGTACAGCGTAACCTATTAATGCGTATTGATTAGTGGTTCGCGTTTCTAAATCTTCGTCTGATGAAATATCCATGAATTCGAAGAAATCCACAGAATCGCCTAATTCAGATTCGGCTTCCGGGCAAAGATTCCCAAAGTAGAGTTCAGTCTCCGCAAAGCCAAAATCAACAATCAGCTCTGATTGACCATCACCAGGATTCACTGTAGACGTTTCAAGCCCTTGGATTCTGGCTTTATTTTGCACTAAACGAACGGTGGTACGCATATTTCCAGCAATACCATTTAGCACCGAAATCTTTGCATCACTTGAAATTCCGACGAATTTTGGTGCAGCAAACACCGTTAGGATACCTAATATCACAATAACTAAAATCAACTCTATCAGCGTAAAACCACGTTGAACTAAATTCACACATTCACCTGTCTATTTGTCACTTTTATGTAGCTAATTATGATTACTTAAACCTCAGCCATATTGCCTTTAGATTCCAACCATACCTTCCGATCTGGCGCGCGCTTTTTGGAAAGCAACATATCCATTAGCTCCATCATTTGACCAGCATCGCCTTCAGTAAGTTGGACTAAACGACGAGTATTGGGGTCCATTGTTGTTTCTCTAAGTTGCATAGGGTTCATTTCACCCAGCCCCTTAAATCGTTGCACATTAACCTTACCGCGTTTCTTTTCAGCCTCGATACGGTCCAATATCCCCTGCTTCTCACCTTCATCGAGGGCGTAATAAACTTCTTTACCCACATCTATTCTAAACAACGGCGGCATGGCAACATATACGTGCCCGCGATTAACTAGCGTTCTAAAGTGACGCACAAATAAAGCGCACAGTAGTGTTGCAATATGCAATCCATCGGAGTCTGCGTCGGCAAGTATGCAAATTTTGCCGTAACGTAGCCCACTTAAATCTTCTGAGTCTGGATCTATGCCTAAAGCAACCGAAATGTCGTGGATCTCTTGGGATGCCAGCACTTGTGAAGAATCAACTTCCCAGCTATTCAGTATTTTCCCGCGCAGCGGCATGATAGCTTGGAAAACCCGATCTCGAGCCTGCTTAGCTGAACCACCAGCGGAATCACCTTCCACTAAAAACAATTCTGAGCGCTCAATATCTTGGTTGGTACAGTCGGTTAACTTACCCGGTAACGCTGGCCCTTGAGTGACCTTTTTACGAGCGACCTTTTTACTTTGACGTAAACGACGTTGGGCATTGTTAATACACATATCAGCCAGCAATTCTGCCACGTCAGTATGTTGATTCAGCCACAAACTAAAGGCATCTTTAACCACCCCTGAAACAAAGGCTGCGGCTTGCCGAGAGGACAATCGCTCTTTAGTTTGTCCAGCAAATTGCGGGTCCTGCATTTTTGTTGACAAGATATACGCACATCTATCCCAGATATCTTCTGGTGATAATTTCACACCACGAGGCAATAAGTTTCGGTATTCACAAAACTCTCGCATGGATTCAAGCAGCCCCTGTCGCAGTCCGTTTACGTGAGTACCTCCTTGCGCTGTTGGAATCAGGTTCACGTAACTTTCAGTCACTAACTCGCCACCTTCTGGCAACCACATCACCGCCCAATCTGCGGCTTCATGATTACCTGCCAGTTTACCTACGAAAGGTGCATCTTCAGGTAATGAGATATATTCACTGACTGACTGGTATAAATAGTCCCGTAAGCCGTCCTCATAATGCCATTCATGGCTTTCTTTACTGATTTTATTGTCGAACTTAATTTTAAGGCCTGGACATAAAACCGCTTTGGCACGCAAAATATGCAATAACTTGGTAACTGAAAATTTAGCGGAATCAAAATACACTGGATCAGGCCAGAACTTTAGGCCAGTTCCCGTATTACGTTTACCACAGGTATCCACTATTTTGAGATCTTCGACCTTTTCGCCATTTTCGAACGCCATGCTGTAAACATTACCGTCTCGTCGAATCACTACCTCTACACGGGTAGATAATGCGTTCACAACCGATATTCCCACACCATGCAAACCACCAGAGAACTGATAGTTCTTGTTGGAAAATTTGCCACCGGCATGCAATTTAGTCATGATCAGCTCGACACCTGAAATCCCTTCTTCAGGGTGAATATCCACCGGCATACCACGACCATCATCAACCACTTCCACTGATTGGTCTTCAAACAAAGTGACTTTGATATTACTGGCGAATCCAGCCAAGGCCTCATCGACACTGTTATCGATAACTTCCTGACTAAGGTGGTTAGGGCGAGTGGTGTCCGTATACATCCCCGGACGACGTTTAACTGGATCTAATCCGTTAAGGACTTCAATTGCATCAGAATTATATTGGTTTGACATGCTTTTTATTCGATTTTTGTTGCCAAAAGGAGGTGATTGGTCACACCTGTACTGCTACTGATGTTACCAACTCAAGATGCACTGAGCAATCAACATATTGTGTTTTTCTTTAGGCAAAAATAACATTCAATTTTTCCTCCCAATAAGACAAAGAAAGACTAGGGGCAGATGAATTAAGTTATGTCAGCAAAAATTCAAATATTTCTGGCAAATGATCGCCGTAGTTTTGGAAACTATGATCGCCTCCCTGTTCAATGGTCAGGCGACTATTCGCATATTTTTGTTCTGCTTGACGATAATCTAAGGTTTCATCATTAGTTTGCAATAGTGCCCAATACGCCTGCGGATCCTTTAATTCAGTTGTGTTTAAATCAACAAGCTGCTGAATATGCGGTTCTTGTAAGGTAAATTCTTGAGCAGTGTAGGGATTGATATGAGTGCCTAAAAATCCTTTCAATAACTCAAAGGGACGCACCGCAGGATTGATCAGCACGGCTTTGCCACCAAACATTTCAACCAAATGAGTGGACATAAACCCGCCCATAGAACTGCCAATAAAACCTAGCTTTTTACCTTCATATTTGCGTGCCAAGGCTTCCAACATTTGAGCTGCATCTAGCGGATAGTTGGGTACTTGCGGTACTTCCATTGTCAATTCTGGATGGTGTTGACGCACATAAGCTAGAGTTTGTTGAGCTTTAACAGATTGCGGCGAACTCATAAAACCGTGAATATAAATTAGTACATTTTCCATTTAACCTAATTGCTCCTGTTGCAAGCGGATAGTTTGGTTATCGATAGTCCCATCGTTATGCAATTGATAAACCTTGAAACCCGGCATTTCCTCGCTTAGTGCAAAATCAGCCATATTCGCAAATTGCCAACAAGTAGACGGACTAGATTGAAAACAACAGCCATGCAGATTTTGTTGTATATCATTATGAATGTGTCCGTATGCGACTAACTTCACTTGCGGCAGTTGCTTTATTTGATGAACAAATTGGTGACGGTTGAGCCATTCATGTTTATCCATCCAACCACCACACTCAATCGGGTGATGGTGACAAACAATCATATGAAAATCGTCAGGATGATTCTGCAACTTATTTATCAAACTTTGTAAATCAGCAGCACCAACCTGTCCCAAAGTCCCTTGATGACGAGTGTCTACACCATGAATAAACCAGTTGTCTTGTCGCCAAGGTTGCCCCTTTGCTAAATCAAATTGGCCTAACAGGCTATCAAATAAACCAGTTTGATCGTGGTTACCAGCAATAACTTTTAGGTTGTGGGATAGGTTAAACTGTTCCATCAAATCCAAAAAGTGCAGGTAACTTTGCTCGCTATCGTCACCTGAAATGTCACCGGTTACTATTATCCCGTCGGGATTGAGTTGCTCAACCCGTAACAACAATAACTTGAGGGTTTGGTAGGGATTAATATTATTGTAGCCAGATTTGTTTTTGTCTTTAAACAAATGGCAATCACTTAGTTGGACTATCTTTGCCATGATAATTTACGCTAAATCTCTGAAGAGCCTATTGATTCAGCGTGACGCAAACAAAACGATAACCATTCAGCAAGAAATCGGTTGGTCATTTCTTTTTCGTTGGGCTGGTGCATATTAGTATTGGGGTAGGCATAGCTGGGTTTGAGTGAGCCAATGTGTTGCGCACTGAGTACTTCCGCTACGTTGGCGTCATGATATAGCCGAATCTGCATCACTGGACGTAAAAAAGCAGGCACGCCATCCGCCAACTGGGCTAACTCAACAGTACTGGTATAACGACTACTATCAATAATTTTTACGCGATAATACAAACCATCGTTAATTTCAAAAGTATAACTTAGTGTCACAGTGTCACAGTCAGGTAACAAACGCAGCAAACGCGCATAATTAGCCTCACACACCGCCAGCAATGACGGTAAGTTTGGAACATATTTGCGTTGTCGACTAAGTGTTTTCATGCCAAGTATTACGTACTTTTTGTTCGTTAATAAGAAACCATTGTAACGCGATAAGCGTAGCAGCGTTATCGATTTTCCCTTCGTTTAGCCAATCAATTGCTTCTAACTTAGTCGCGCGACGTACCAAAATATCTTCACTTTCATGATCGAGTCCGTGTACACCATGGGCAGTTGACGCGTCCACTTCACCTACATAAATATGAATCCGCTCTGTGGTCCCACCGGGGCTTGAAAGGTAACTCAATGCTTTGTGTAGACGTTTTATGGTAACACCCGCTTCTTCGAAAGCTTCACGACGACATACCTCTTCGATGGCTTCATCTTTCTCAATCATGCCAGCAACAATCTCAATCAACCACGGCGATTCACTAGTGGCATAAGCCCCAATACGAAATTGTTCGATAAAAACAAATTCATCTAGAATTGGGTCAAACAATAAGACAGCAACGGCATGTCCTCGCTCTAACACTTCACGCTTAACTGAACTACTCCACCCGCCATCAAATAAACGATGGCTAAATTGATAATCGATCAGTTTGAAAAAGCCACTATAAAGTGGTGCAGTTTTAGTTAGTTTTACATCGTTTTTAGTAAACGTTGGAAAAGGCTTCAATTTATTCATCCCCAAATTTAATACAGATCTGCTAATTTATCAGTTCAATTACCTTGATATACAACCTATCCCATAGCCTAATAGCATTATTAATTTCGCTGCAGCTTTGCTTCCCAAGAAAGTACCGATATTTTGCACAAAACATTGGGGAAAATACGCGAGCTTGCTTAGCAAAGTACAAAAGCGAAGTAAAATGGCAACAGAGCATAGGTTCTAGCTAACATATTCTGTTACACTTCAAGGGATACTGTTACCACTTATCGATTTCGGTTAACGCTTGATTTACTTACACTTTGAATCGAAATAAAAATAATCGAATAAACTAGCATCATGCAATACACTACGGAACATAAATAGGAAAGCAAATGAAAAAATCAATTCTGTCTCTGCTTATTGGCTTTAGCGTGGCCACTCAAGCCTATGCAGATGATCTTTATCAGGTGTATCAACGCGCACTGGAACAAGATCCCACGATCAATAAAGCGAAAGCTGATCGCGACGCAGCCTTTGAAGGCATATCAATCAGTCGGGCGAACTTATTGCCTCAAGTTTCTGGTGTTATTAGCTATAGTAAAAGTTCTCAGGAATCACTTAATTATTCAAACGACAGTTCGTCGCCATCAATAATTACCACTGACACAACCAATTTGGGTTGGGATATCAACCTTTCGTTGTCGGTATATGACCATAAGAATTGGGTTGGTCTAAATCGAGCAGAAAAAATTGCTCAGCAAAGTGACACCACTTTTGCATTGGCCAAACAAGAGCTTATTGTTAGAACCACGATTGCCTATTTGGCGGTACTTCGTGCCAAAGATGGCTTAGAATTTGTGCAAGCAGAAAAGCGCGCGATTGAACGTCAGTTAGAACAAACTAAACAACGCTTTGAAGTAGGATTAACTGCAATTACTGATGTGCATGAAGCTCAAGCTAATTTCGATAATACGGTTGCACAAGAAATTGTGGCTGAAAATTTAGTTGAACTTAGATTAGAAGAATTGCGAGAAATCACTGGCAAGTATCACGATAACTTGTCGGTACTCAATACTGAAAGCTTTTCAGCTTCAAGACCCATTCCAGAGCGAGTAGATGGCTGGCTTTCCATCGCCGAAGAAAAGAATCTGGATTTAATGGTGAGTAAATTGGCAACTGAAATAGCCAAAGATGACATTAAACACGCTCGAGCTGGCCATTATCCAACAGTTAGCCTCACGGCCTCAATTGGCAGTGATGATACCGAAGTTCTTGGTATTGACTTACCGGCACGAGACAATGATTCGATAGGCCTAAGCTTAAATGTGCCTATTTACTCAGGTGGCAGTGTGAGCTCGCAAACGGCCCAAGCAAAATACAATTTCATTGCAGCCAGTGAAAATTTAGAGTTGACCCATCGTTCGACTGTTCGCTCTATTCGCAGTTCTTATAATGATGTAGTGGCAGCAACGTCAACGATTCGCGCTTTTGAACAAGCGGTTATTTCAGCACAAAGTGCGCTCCAAGCCACTGAAGCAGGATTTGACGTAGGTACGCGCACCATAGTTGATGTGCTTAACAGCACTCGTAACCTGTTTGATGCGCGTCGGAATCTTGCCAGCGCACGTTATGATTTCATCTCCGCAGTAATGACCTTGAAACGTTCTGCAGGTAACCTAACAGAACAAGACTTAGAAGATATTAACCGAGGGTTAAGACCCGCTTCTTAACCCCATTAACGTGCAAAAAATCCGTTACCGGCTTTGCCGCTAGCGGATTTTTTATGTTCACCTTGTCATGCTGTTTGATAATATATCGGCGCTTTGTTTAACTCTTTCTTTGGACTCCAACTGACATGAATGCGTCTGCAATAAAAGCTAAATTTATAAAGATTCGGTCTAACAAAATTTTCGAACTTGTGGTTATTTCGGTAATTATTTTTTCGGCCTTACTAGTTGGCGCGAAAACTTATGAAATGTCACCGACTCTAATATCGGTCACCACCTTTTTGGATTGGTTTATTACCTTTTTCTTTTTCGCTGAAATAACCATTCGTTTTTTTGCGGAACCTCGTAAACGAGACTTTTTTAAAAGTCTTTGGAATATATTTGACACCTTAATTGTATTGGTAAGTATTATTCCTGCAGACAACACCGACATGGCAATAATAGCCCGTTTGGTAAGGGTTTTTAGGGTGCTCAGAATGGTTTCTATTATTCCTGAACTGCGCCTACTGTTAACATCATTGGTCAAAGCCATGCCCCAACTCGGCTATGTCATGTTATTAATGTTTATAATCTTTTATATTTATGGAGCAATTGGAAGCACCTTATTTGAAGAAATTAACCCTGTGCTATGGGGTGATATTACAATTTCCATGTTAACTCTATTTAGGGTCATGACGTTTGAAGATTGGACTGACGTGATGTATGAAACCATGGAGGTTTATCCACTTAGCTGGATATTTTATTTAACCTTCATATTTTTAAGTGCCTTTGCTTTCCTAAACATGGTGATAGGTATTGTGGTTAATGTCATGGAACAGGAAAACCAAAAAGCACGAAATGATAAGATGTTGGAGTTAGGCGAACCGACAATTGCTGACTTATCCAAACAATTAAATGACATTCACGAGCAGATTCAACAACTTAATAAAAACAATCAACAAAAAATATCTGTAAAATCAGAAGGTAACTGAACATCACCAATCCGTTGTGTTGGCAAACAAACAATTAAATGACATTCACGAGCAGATTCAACAACTTAATAAAAACAATCAACAAAAAATATCTGTAAAATCAG